>DATEKH010000175.1:0-17840 GCA_035277525.1 Allostellaceae bacterium | reverse complement strand
CATTCAATCCGTTCACACCGTGCTCCCGCTGTGGGATCGCAAGCTGCTCTATGTCAGCTCCGAGGCGCAGAAGGGCGAGTGCAAGGATGACGGCATGAATTTCGCCGGCATGGTCGATAACAGCAATCCCGCGCATCCGCGCCTGATCTCGGTCTTCCCGACGCCGCGGCCGCCCAAGAACGCACCCTACAAGGACTTCTGCGAGAAGGGAGGGCGTTTCGGGCCGCACAACACCAGCCAGGAAATCCACAATCGCGCGGTGCAGCAGCCTGGGAAGCTGATGTACGTCGCCTGGTTCAACGCCGGCGAACGCGTCTTCGACATCAGCGATGCTTATCTTCCGACCGAGGTCGGCTATTTCATCCCGCCCGAGCGGCCCAACCTGCCCCAGCATGGCGGCGCGCATGGCTCGCCGATCAATTGGAGCGAGGAAACCGCGGTCGATGCGCGTGGCAATGTTTACGTCAACGACGACAAATGGGGGACGTGGATCCTGCGCTATACCGGCAAAATGCCGAAATAGCGCATGGGCGATCGCCGCGGCGGGCTATTCCAGGCTCTCGTCGCGACGATACCAGGGCAGATAGTGCCGCGTCGCCCAACTGGTCAACGCGTCGAAGCCGACGCCGAAGGCCGCGAGCAGGAGCACGGCGACGAACGCCTCGTTGTGGTGAAAGGTTCGCGAGTTGTAGAGGATGAAATAGCCGAGGCCCGGAATCGCCGTGAAGAATTCGGCGACTACGGCGCCGATGAGCGCGCGCCCGGCGGCGAGCCGGATGCCGGCGAAGAAATAAGGCGCCGACGCGGGCAGCACGATTTCGAACAAGGCGCGCCACGAGCGCGAGCGGAAGGATTGCGCCACCTCGATATATTCCGCCGGCACGGCGCGCGCGCCGTCGGCGACATTGACGATGATCGAGAACACGGCGGCAAACACGATGGTCGCGAGGCGCGACGCGCCGGTGTAGCCGAACCACAGCGAGACGAGCGGCAAGACCACAATCATGGGCAGCGTGTAGCCGGCGTTGACGTATTGCCGCAGCGCGCGGTCGGCAACGATGCTACGCCCGATGACCAGCCCCGCCACGGTGCCGATGACAATGGCGATGAGGAGCCCTTCGGCCACCGCCAGCAGCGTGACTGCGCCGCCATCGAGAAAGGCGGGAGCTATCACGACGCGCGGGATAGCGCTGAGGATGCCGATCGGGGTCGCGACATAGGCGGGCGCGAAGGCCCGCACCACGACCTCCCATACGATAAGAATTGCCGCGCCCGCATAAAGCCGCGGCAAGGCCGCGGAGGAGGGAGAGGTGTCGAGTGCCGCGGTGCTCATCGCTCACACCCGCCAGCGGGCGAAATGCTGCTCGACCATCCGGCCGATGCGCATCAGCACGAGCCCCAGGATCATGATGATGATGATCGCCGCGAGTACGCCGGCCGTGTCGAAATTCTGCGACGCTGTCATGATGAGCTGGCCGAGCCCGGTCGAGCTTAAGAAGAACTCGGCGGCGATCATGCCGACAAGCGCGCGGCCGACGGCTTGGCGCACGCCCGTCATGGTGAAGGGCAGCGTATAAGGCACCATCACTTCGCGCCACAGCGCCCATTCGCTCGAGCGGAACGCGCGCGCGACCTCGACCAGCTCGGGCTTCAAACTGCGCGCGCCTTCGACCGTGTTGTAGAGCACGGGAAACACCGCGAAGAGAAAGACGACGAGTACCTTGGGCGCAAAACCGAAGCCCATCAGCGACAGGATAAAGGGGATCAGCGCGACGAGCGGCGTCGCATAGGCGATCATGATGTAGACTTCGAAGGCGCGGCGCAACGCAGCCGCGCGCGCGAGCAACATGCCGATCGGCGCGCCGACGATGAGCGCCAAGGCGAAGCCGACGGCGAAAATCGCCAGCGAGCTCAAGGTCTGCTGGAGAATCTCGCCGGTCTGCGCGAGCTCCCACAGCCGCTCGAGCGTCTCGGATAGGGGTACGAGAAACGCGGCATCGGTGTGGCGGCCGACGATTTCCCAGACCGCCGCTCCCGCCAGGAAGCTCAAGACGGCCGGCGCATGGCGTGCCACGAATTCACGTCGCGAAGCCATGCGCCGGGCGGCCTCAATGCTGCTTTTGGATCATCGCCTCGGCGTCGCGCCAAACCGTGCGATCGACGAGACGCTCATAGCTCGGCGGCGTCTTGCCTTGCTTGATGTTGCCGACCTTCGCCTGATCCTCGACGACGGCTTCGAGCTTCTTCTTGTCGAGACCGTCATCCTTGATCTCCCAGAAGCCGATGCCGTTGAAGAGGTGAAGCGCCTGCTTCGAGATCGCGAGGCTGTGGCCGGTGATCGTTCCGATCTGCGCGACCGTTTCCTCGTTCTTCGGGTCGGCCATATAGCGCGCCGCGGAAACGAGGCCGGCGAGCGTGCGCACGATTTGGTCTCGCTTTTGCGCGAGCCGGTCGCGGCGCACCTCGAGCAGATCGTAATGGCTCGTGGGCACGGCTTTCTTGAGCGTCATCACGATCTTGACCTGCTTGCCCTGGCTTTCGATCACCGGCACGTCGTCGAGATGAAGCACGCCGTAGGAAATCTGTCCCGCGACCATGGCCGGCGCGGTGTTGGAGCCCAGCGGCACCTGCTGCACCTCGTTAATCGTCATGTGGCAGCCGCCGACCAGCATGTCCTTCAAGGCGAGCGAGCGCGCGCCGCCAGGGGTGTCGATGCCCACCTGCTGACCTTTCATGTCGGCGCAGGTCGCCTTCGCGGTATTGGTCGTGCCGATCGACCAATCGGGGTTGGGCAGGCCGTAAATGCCGACGACATCGGCGTTGGCATTGGCGATCTGGTTGACCATCAGCGGCGTCGGAACCAGCACCAGATCGGCGTCGCCCGCGAGCACGGCGCGCGAGCCCGCGGCGCCGCTGTCGAATTGCCGCAGTTCGACATTGGCGCCGTATTTCTTGAAGAAGCCCTGCTTTTCGGCGACATAGGCGAAAACCGTGAGATAGATCGGCGGCACGCCCGGCAAAGCGAAGACGAGCTTTGCGTCGGCGGCGTGCGCCGGCCGCGCGAACGGCACGCTCAAGCCCGCGATCACCATCGCGGCAGCGGCAAGGGTCTTGCGAAACATGGCTTTCCTCCCTGGTGTTGTGCCGGCTTTTGCCGGCGGTCTCTCACTCTTCGATCCGGAATTCCGCGCGGCGCGCTTCGCTCATGAGATTGCTCCAGACAAGCTCGCGCAGCTGCGAGAATCGCGACAGGCTCAGCGTATCACGGCTGCGCGGCCGCGGCAGGTCGATCGCGATATCCTGATCGATCCGGCTCGGGCGGCCTTTCAAGACCACGACGCGATCGCCCATCAGCACCGCCTCCTCGATCGAATGCGTGACGAAAATCATCGTCGTCGGCCGGCGCTCCCAAATGCGCAGCAGCTCGAATTGCAGGATTTCGCGGGTTTGCGCATCGACCGCGGCGAACGGCTCGTCCATCAAGAGCACACTGGGCTCGATCGCGAGCGCGCGCGCCAAGCCGCAGCGCTGCTGCATGCCGCCTGACATCTGATAGGGATAAGCGTGCTCGAACCCGGTCAGCCCGACCAGCCCGATGAAGCTCGGCACGCGCGTTGCAATCTCCGCGGCGCTGGCGCCGGCCATACGCAAGCCATAGGCGACGTTGTCATAGACCGTCTTCCACGGGAAAAGCCCGAAATGCTGGAAGACCATGGCAACGCCGGGCGGCGGCTCGGTGACGCGCGCGCCGTCGATCGAGACATCCCCCTCGGCCGGGATGAGACCGTCGATGCAGCGCAAGAGCGTGGTCTTGCCGCAGCCCGACGGCCCGACGAGCGCCACGATCTCGCGCTCGCCGACCTCGAAATCGATGCCGGAAAACACGGTCAGCGCGCCATAGCGCTTGGTCAGGCCGCGCACGCTGATCTGCCCGGATGCCGGCGCGAGACGCGCGCGCCCGGGACTCATCACTTGCGTCATTCGGCGGCAGACGTTGCTTTCTTGCGTGGCGTCACCGCGCCCTTCGCCCAATATTCGGCGGAAGCCTTGCTTTGCGCCAAGGCGTCCGCGGTCTCAAACCCCGGCGCCATCGAGGCCGAGGTCCCCGGCAACACCTGGTGATGCTCGATGTTGAGCGTCCGGAGCCAGCGCTGCTGGCCCATGGTGATGGCGACGAAATAGCCGAGTTCGACGATTTGGGCTTCGCTGAAATGCTGATGAAGCCGCGCCCACAGCGCGTCATCGGTCTCGAGATCCCAGGTGATCGCCTCGGTATAGGCGAGCGCCGCCTTTTGGCGCTCGTCATAGCGGGTCGAGCGCTCGAAATTGAGAAGATCCATGTAATCGGCCTCTTTGAGGCCCTGCTGAGCCGATTTGACCGAGCGCTGATTACCGCAATACTCGCATTTGACCGAGCGCGAAACGTAAACGCGGCACAGTTCCTTGATGGCGTGATCCATCACACCATTGTGAAAGACGCCGTCCCAAGCCTGAGCGAAGGACCAGAAAGCGGCTGGAACATGGGCGCGGATGGCCTGGCTCTCCGGCCGCGGCGTGCCGACCCGCCGGCAACGATCGAGCTCGGCGAGCATCTTCGCATCGCTGATGGTCGCCGGATCGACATAGCTGATCCGTTGCTGGGCCATGACTCCTCCCTGCCGACGTGTCGTTTTTCCCGGAGCCATTGTGCGGCGGCGATGCAGTCGAGGCAACTGCTATCGCCGCGCCGGGTCAGCGATCGAGGAACCCTGCGAGACGCCGGTCCGGCCCGCGCTGGCTGAGCTTTTTGAGCGCCTTCGCCTCGATCTGGCGGATGCGCTCGCGCGTGACCTGATATTTGCGGCCGACTTCCTCGAGCGTGTGCTCGGCGGCCTGGCCCACGCCGAAGCGCAGACGCAGCACGTCGGCCTCGCGCGGCGTCAGGCGGGAGAGCGCCTCTTCGGTCGCCTCGCGCAATTCGGCCGCGGCCGCCGCTTCGAGCGGGATCACCGCCTGCTCGTCTTCGAGGAAGTCGCCGATGGTCGCATCGCCATCCTCGCCGACCGGCTGGTCCATGCTGACCGGGTCGCGCACCAGCTCGAGCACGGTGCGCAGCTTTACGAGCGGCGTGCCGAGACGCTCGGCAAGCTCGGGCTCGGTCGGCTCGCGCCGCAATTCGCCCGCGAGACGGCGCTGCGCGCGCAGCACGCGCCGCACCTCGTCGGCGAGATGGGCCGGGATGCGGATCAGATGCCCTTGATCGACGAGCGCGCGCGAGCAGGCCTGGCGAATCCACCAGGTCGCGTAGGTCGAAAACTTGTAGCCGCGGCGCCAGTCGAATTTCTCGACCGCGCGCATCAGGCCGATATTGCCCTCCTGCACGAGATCCATCAGCGGCAAGCCGCGATTGACGTGGCGCCGGGCGATCCACGTCACGAGACGCAGATTGGCCGAGATCATCTGCTCTTTCGCGCGTTCGGAGTCGCGCGAGCCGCGCTGCAACTCGGCCGAGCTGGCGCGGAACTGCTCGAGCTTCTGCCCCGATTCCGCGGCAATCGCCTCGATCTCGGCAACGATGGTCTTGGCGGTCTCGCCATAGCGCGTGACAAACGCGCGCCACGGCGCAGTCCGGCGACGCTTGGCCGAATCAAACCAGGCCTGCGCGCCGTTCGCCGCGCGATAGGTATCGATGAAATCCTGGCGCGGGATTCCGGCCTGCGCCGTCAGGCGCAGGAGCGACCCGTCGAGCTCCATCAGGCGGCGGCTCGCGTCCTTGACGCGATGGGCAAGCTTGTCGACCTCGGCAGGTTGCAGGACGATATCGGCCAAAGCGGCGGCCAACGCCTTGGGGCGGCCGCGCCCGACCCTCACCGCGCGCGCGAAGGCCGCGCTCACATCGGGGAGCAGCTCGGCCTCGATCTGGGTGAGCGCCGAGGAGGTGCCGGTTTCATCGACCGGCGCCTCGGTGTCGCCCTTGATGCGCTGACGCGTGACGGCGAGATCGACCACGTCGCGCAGCAGCATCGTGTTCTTCGCCAGTCCATCGCGCCATTCCTTGATGGCGCGGCGCAGAAATTCGCTGCGGCACAGCGCCGACAGCATCGCCGCCCGTCCAGCCTCGATGCGCTGCGCGAGCTCGACTTCCTGTTCGCGCGTCAGCAGCTCCGCGACCGAAATCTCGCGCAGATAATGCTGCATGGCGTCGCCGGAGCCGGCGTCGGCGGCAATATTGCCGCGCGGTAGCTCCTCGATCGCAACACTTGTCTCGTCCGAAGCTGCTCCTGCCGGTTCAGCCGCCTGTATCGGCTGTTCTACGGCATCGGCGCCGGCGAAATTGGCCCGCATGATGTATCGCTCACACTACAGTCGTGATGGATGCTCCGGCCCAGAACCGGCCGGCGCGCATCTTGGCACAATATTGGTGCCGCTCGCACCTGTTTTAAGTACTTTAACGAAGATTATTCGATCTCAAGCGCTTAGGCCTGATTTCCGGCTCTTCCAGGCGGCCAGGAGACGCTTTGCCGCAGCCGCCGCCTGGGCGGCGCGGCGCTCCGGCGGCCAGGCGCGTTCGGCCGCCACCGGGGTCTCCACATCGACGACGATATCCGGCGGAAGCGCGTCCAAAAGCGCGAAAAGCGGCAGTTCGCCGTCGCCCGGCTGAAGCCGGGCGGTGAGCGATTCGGCCCGCAGGGAGAGGCCGGCGGGGGGCCGGGCCGGGGCGTCGCAAAGCTGGAGATAGGCGATCTGCCCTCGCTCAAGGGCCGCCACCTCGGCCGGCGTACTCCCCGACCGGGCAAGATGCAGCGCATCGATCAACAGCCCAAGATTGGGGGCACCGCAGGCTCCGACCATGCGCGCGGCCTTGGCCAGGGTGTTGACGGCAGTATAGGGCATGAGCTCGAGCGCCAGCTTGAGGCGGAAACCGGACGCCGCCCCAGCGAGACGGCTCAAATTCTCGGTCATCCGCCCTTCTTCGGGGTCGTTTCCAACCGCCAGGAACTGCTCCGCCCCGAGGCGGGCGGCCAGCTCGAGCGCCGGAAGCGTTGAATCGAGGGAAAAATCCGGGGTGAGCCAAATCCCGGTCGCGGCGAAAATCGTCACCCCAGTATCGGCGCAGGCGGCGGCAATGGCGGCGATGCGCGGGCGGTCGCCCGTGAGCGGCGGCACCGGGGCGGCGCCGGGGGCGCCCAGAACCCGAAGATCGGCCGAGTCGAAGCCGGCCGCGGCCGCCGCGGCGATGAGCGCGGGCGGCTCGACCTCATTGATGGTGACGGGTGCGAGCGAAAGGCGATTCATGACATCATGCGGCATCGCCATTTCCCCAAGTAGAGGCCGCGGAGTCAACCATGAAACGCAGCACGGACCGCATCCTTACGACGCACACGGGAAGCCTGCCTCGCCCGGCCGATCTCACGCGCACGATGTTCGCGAAGGAGGAGGGCGTCCCGGTCGACCGCGCCGCGCTCGATGAGCGTATCCGGCTGGCGGTCGCGGAGATCGTCGCGAAGCAGGCGCGCGCCGGCATCGACGTCGTCAATGACGGCGAGATGAGCAAACCCTCCTACGCCACTTACATCAAGGATCGCCTCGACGGATTCGGCGGCACCAGCAACAGCTTCGTCTATCAGGACCTCGCCGATTTCCCCGAACTCGCGCGCCGCGTCTTCGGCGATCCGGGCCGCTCGCGGCGCAAGACCCCGGCCTGCACGGCGCCGGTCGAGATGCGCGACCGCGGTGCGGTTGCCGCGGACATCGCCAATCTCCGATCGGCTCTGAAAGAAACCCGCGCCGCAGAAGGGTTTCTGACAGCCGCCTCGCCGGGCCTCATCTCGCTGTTCTTCCGCAACGATTATTATCCAACCACCGAGGCCTATCTCTACGCCATCGCCGAGGCAATGCGTGAGGAATATGAGGCCGTCGCCGCGGCCGGCCTCGTCTTGCAGCTCGATTGCCCAGATCTCGCGATGGGCCGGCACATTCAACACGCCGATCTCAGCCTCGAGGAATTCCGCAAGGCCGCGCGGCTCCATGTCGAGGTGCTGAATCACGCCGTCGCGCGGATTCCGCCCGAGCAGCTGCGCATGCATCTGTGCTGGGGCAATTACGAAGGCCCGCATCACTACGACGTGCCTCTGGAGGCGATCATCGATATCGTCTTCACGGCGCGCCCAAGCGGGATTTCGTTCGAGGCGGCCAATCCGCGCCACGCTCACGAGTGGGCGCTGTTCGAGCGCGTCAAGCTTCCCGACGGCAAGATTCTGATCCCTGGCGTGCTCGAATCGAAGTCGAACTTCATCGAGCATCCCGAGCTCGTCGCGCAAAGGATCGGACGTTATGTCCGGCTGGTCGGGCGCGAGAACGTCATCGCCGGCACGGATTGCGGGTATGGGACCTGGGTGGGCCAGGCGGCGATCGATCCGGAGGTCGTGTTGTCAAAGCTCGCCGCGCTGGCGCAAGGCGCCGAAATCGCTGCACGCGCCAAGGGATAGACGGTCCAGACAACCGCGCAACAGCTTCTTTTTACTTGAATTCTCGGCACTTTCGTTAAGTCGGCATTAAGTAGGCCCGGCCCATCATTCCGCGATGGCGAATGGTCGCGAGGGGGTCGGTCGTGAAAGGCGTCGTGCGGTGGGCCCATTTCCTCGGCTCGCGAGCAGGGCAAAGCTTCATTCTGTTTTTGTGCGCTGCCCAACTCCTCGCGGCGGGCGCGGGCTACGGCCTCTATGTCGCGAGCGTCAATTGGTTCGAGGAGCATAAGAGCGCGGAGAAAATCACCGCGCTGCGCCTGGTCGACGCCTTCGTCAACGAATATTCGAATCTACGCGCGAAAATGGGCGCGAACGCGCCCGTGCCCGCGACCTTCCGGGCCGACGCGATCGCGGCGTTCAACAAGGCGCATGGCGAGGCCGAAGCGCTCCGCCTGCTTTGGGTCGGCGTTCCCGGTCGCGAGATCAAGACACCGCCGCTCGATGCGGCAATGGTCGCGACGATTTCGTCGCTGGCCGCCTCCACATCGCCGCAACCGGTCTCGCAGTTGCTCGACCTGCCGGGCGGACGTGTCTTCCGCACCATCTACCCCTCGGTCGCGCGCGAGCAGAGCTGCATCGACTGCCACAATCAGCTTCAGGCTGGGCGGGCGCCCTGGCATCTGAACGACATGATGGGCGCATTCGTGATCGACGTGCCGATGTCGGCCTTCATCCGCACCAGCATTTGGCAAGCCGTCGGTCTCGCCATTGCACTTTTTCTCGCGCTGGCCGCGATCGGACTTTTCTTCGCGGTCGACCTCTACCACAAGGCCGTCGAGCGCGATGAGGCCGAAGCTCGATTGGCCGAGAGCGAGGCGCGGTTCCGCGATTTCGCCGAGGCGACGTCGGATTGGTTCTGGGAGCAGGACGAGAATTTGCGCTTCATCGGGTTCCTGCGCGGCGGTCAGGCCGAGCAGATCACGAGCGCGGACGATCTCGGCAAGACCCGACGGGAGACGGTGAAGCTCGGCGTCACCGAGGAGCAATGGGCGGCGCACGACGCCGATCTGGCCGCCCGGCGCCCGTTCCACAATTTCCGCTTCCAGCGCGAATTGCCCAATGACCGCATCATTCACGTGAGCATCAGCGGCAAGCCCGTCTTCGACGCCAAGGGGAAGTTCCGCGGCTATCGCGGCACCGGCCGCGACGTCACCGCCGAGCTCGCGGTCGAGGTCGAGCTGCAGCGCCGCGTGGAGGAGCGCACGGCCGCCCTCAAGGCGGCGCAAGGCGATCTGTTGCGCAAGGAGCGCCTATCGGCGCTCGGCCAGCTCACCGCCACGATGGCGCATGAGCTGCGCAATCCCTTGAGCGCGATCCGCAACACGCTCTTTGCCGTCAAGGAAACCGCGAACGCCAAGGATATGAGCTTCGATCGCCCGCTGGGACGAATCGAGCGCAGCGTCGAGCGCTGCGACCGCATCATCAGCGATCTGCTCGACTACACCCGCATCAAAGCGCTGCACCGCGCCGAGGTCGCGCCCGATGCCTGGCTCGACGAGATCTTGAGCGAGCAGCGGCTGGCGGAGGGAATAACCCTCGAGCGTAAATTCGGCGCCGATTGCACCATCGAGATCGATGCCGAGCAGATGCGGCGGGTCGTCATCAACCTCGTCGAGAACGCGGCGCAGGCGATCGCCGACACGGCGCGCGAGCGGCGGATCACCGTCAGCACGGCGCGGGCCGGCGGTACTTTCGAAATGGCGGTCGAAGATACGGGAAGCGGCATTGCGAGCGACATCCTGCCGAAAGTCTTCGAGCCGCTTTTCAGCACCAAGAGCTTCGGCACGGGGCTCGGCCTGCCCGTCGTCAAGCAAATCGTCGAGCAGCATGGCGGCTCGATCGCGATTGCGAGCGAGCCCGGCAAGGGCACACGCGTCTCGATAAAACTGCAGACCGCCGTGAAAAAAAAGGAGATCGCAGCATGAACAGGCGCGTATTGGTCATCGACGACGATCGGGATCATGCCGAAAGCATCGTCGACATCCTCAGCATGCGCGGTCACCGGGTCGAAGCCGCGTTCAGCGGCGAGGCCGGCGTCAAGATTTTCCGCGAAGAGGATTTCGACATCGTCTTCATGGACGTGAAGCTTCCGGGCATGAACGGCGTCGAGACCTTTTTCGAATTCAAAAAAATCAGGCCCGACGCAAAGGTCATGATGATGACCGGCTACAGCGTCGAGGAGCTGATCTCGCAAGCGATCGCGAACGGCGCGCTCGGCGTGCTACGCAAGCCTTTCGCGATCGGCGACCTTCTTCGGGTGCTCGACGAGGTGAAGCCGCGCGGGCTCATCCTCGTCGCCGACGACGATCCCGATTTCGCCGAGAGCTTGAAGCCGATCCTCGCTCAGCACGGCTATCGCGTCGAAATCGCCTCGACGGGACAGGAAGCATTGGAGAAAGCGGAGCGGGAAGGGGTCAATTGCCTGATCCTCGATCTCGCCATGCCGCTGCTGACGGGGGTCGAGGTCTATTTGAAGCTCCTGGATTCCGGGAAGTCGATCCCGACCATCTTCGTGACCGGCTTCCCGGGCGAGAAAACCGCGGCCTTGTCCGGCCCGCGGCCGGTCGCGCAGGGCATTCTCTTGAAGCCGTTCGATCCGCAAGCCCTCATTCATGCCATCGACGCCGCGACGGCCGGGAGATCGCCTCCCGCCCATGGCTGAAGCGGCCGAAGCCAATCCGCTGCGGCGGCTGCTGATCGTCGACGACGATCAGGAATTCGCCGAGTCGATCACGGACATACTCGCGCCCGCGGGTTATGGGCCGATCGTCGCGGATCGTCCCGAGACGGCGGTGATCGCCCTGAAGCGCTATTCGCCGGCGGTCGCGCTCATCGACGTGCGGCTGCGCGGCATGTCGGGCGTCGAGCTCTTGGCCCGCTTGAAGGCCGAGCTTCCCGATCTCGTCGTCGTCATGATGACCGCGCATGCCGACACCCAAACGACCATCAACGCGTTGCGCAAGGGCGCTTACGACTATTGCGACAAGAACTGCGATCCCGACGAGCTCATGGCGGCGCTCGACCGCGCCTTCGAGCGCCATCGCCTCGAGGCCGAAAACCGGGCCGCCTATGAGACGTTGCGCGCGGCAAAAGAAGCGGCCGAAGCGGCGAGCCGCGCCAAGACCGAATTCCTCGCCAATGTCAGCCATGAGCTGCGCACGCCCTTGAACGCGATCATCGGCTTTTCCGAGCTGATGCTGAACGGCGCGCGCGGGCCGATCGGCAATCCCGACTATCACGGCTATCTGAAGGACATCTTCGACGCCGGAACCGATCTCCTGCGCCTCATCAACGAGATCTTGGATCTGTCGAAAGCCGAAGCCGGCAAGCTCGAGCTGATCGAGGACACGGTCGACGTGGTGTCCGTCGTACGGACAGTCACGCGTCTCGTTGGACCGCGCGCGGATGCGGCGGGGCTTTCGCTCGAAACCCGGTACCCGGATGTGCCGCCGCTGCTGTTCTGCGACCGGCTGAAGCTCAAGCAGATTCTGCTGAACCTGCTTTCGAACGCCGTCAAATTCACCGAGCCGGGGGGCAAGATCACCGTCTCGGTCGACATCGATCCGGAGCGCGGTCTTTACGTCGCCGTGCGCGATTCGGGCATCGGCATCGCCGCGGCGGATTTGCCGCGCGTGTTCCAGCCTTTCGTCCAGGTCGACAGCGCGCTCAACCGCACGCATAACGGCACCGGCCTCGGCCTGCCGCTTTCCGCGGCGATGGCCGAATTGCACGGCGGCAAGCTCGTCATCGAGAGCGAGCCCGGCAAGGGCACGCTGGTCAAGGCGTATTTTCCCCTGGCGCGGATCGTCGGCATCGGCGACGTCGCGTCGACGCCAATGCCGGAATCCTTGCCGGAGGGCGTGCCGCCCGATCGCTCGCGCCTGCGCCAAGCCTAATCGAGCGCCGCCCAGCCCCGCTCGCCCCCGCGCCGAGTTCCGCCTTTTCCTCGTCACGAAGTTTGGCTACACCCGTCGCGGCGAAGCCAAATCATCGAAGGACGGATTGGGACGATGCAACAGCGTTGGGGCTTACCCATCGTCGCCTGGCCGTCGCGCCTGCGCCCGAGCTTCTGGGACGGGATCGCCCTGCCGCTTGTGATCGGCGCGATCATGTTGGTCGCCTGGGCAAGCCAGCAGATGAGCGCGCCCTATCATCCCGGCCAAGCGCTGCCGATCTCGCTCGATCCGCGCTACTTGCCCCAATACGGCATCCGGACCGTGCTGCGCATGATCGCGGCCTTGATCGCGTCGCTCGTCTTCAGCCTCGCCTATGCCGCCGTCGCGGCCAAGAGCAAGCGCGCGGAAAAGATCCTCATTCCGGTTCTCGACATTCTGCAGTCCGTTCCGATCCTGGGCTTTCTCTCGATCACGGTCACCGGCTTCCTCGCTCTCTTTCCCGGAAGCCTGCTCGGCTACGAGTGCGCGGCGATTTTCGCGATCTTCACGTCGCAAGCCTGGAACATGACCTTCAGCCTCTATCAGTCCTTCATCGCCGTGCCGAGCGATTTGCGCGAGGCGGCGCGCATGTATCATCTCTCGCCCTGGCAAAGCTTCTGGCAGCTCGAAGTGCCGTTCGCCATGCCCCAGCTCATCTGGAACATGATGATGTCGGTCTCGGGAGGCTGGTTCTTCGTGGTCGCGTCGGAAGCGATCAGCGTCGCCAACAACCAGGTTCTCCTGCCCGGAATCGGCTCCTACATCTCGCTCGCCATCGATCAGCGCGACCTCGGCGCGGTCGCTTACGCGATCCTCACCATGCTGGTGCTGATCCTGATCTACGACCAAGTTCTGTTCCGGCCGCTGCTCGCCTGGGCGCAGCGCTTCAAGGTGGAGGAAATCGGCCAGGACGAGATCGAGCCGCCCTGGTTCCTCGTCATGATGCAGCGGGCGCGGGTGATCCGTCTCTTCACCGATGCCGCCGATGCCAGCCTCATGCTGCTGAGCCGCGCCAGCCGGCGCCTGCCGCGGCCGCAGCTGCGGCCGGCGACGCCAGGGCGCCTGTCCGGGTTCGGCGACGCGTTGTGGAATGCGCTGCTCTTGGCCGTGGCCGCGGGCGCACTCTTCGGCGTCGGGAGCTACATTCACGCCGAGGTCGGCTGGCACGAGGTGTTTCGCGTCGTGCTGTTGGGGCTGGCGACGCTCGCCCGCGTGATTGTGCTCATCGCGCTTGCGTCGCTTGTCTGGGTGCCGGTCGGCGTGTGGATCGGCTTGCGGCCCCGCCTCGCCCATCGCGTGCAGCCGATCATTCAGTTCCTGGCCGCGTTCCCGGCCAACCTTTTCTTTCCGATCGTCGTGTCGGCGATCGTCGTCTACAGGCTCAATCCCGAGATCTGGCTTTCGCCGTTGATGATCCTCGGAACGCAATGGTACATCCTCTTCAACGTGATTGCCGGGACATTGGCCTTGCCGACGGATTATCAACTCGTGGCCGGCAATCTCGGCGTGCGCAACATGCTGTGGTGGCGGCGTCTCGTCCTGCCCGGCATCTTTCCGGCTTATGTTACGGGCGCGGTCACGGCCTCGGGCGGCTCGTGGAACGCCTCGATCGTCGCCGAGGTGGCGAAGTGGGGCAACACGACTCTCCAGGCGACCGGGATCGGCTCCTATATCGCTGAGATGACGGAAAAAGGCGACTTCCCCCGCATCGCGCTCGGCATTACGGTGCTGAGCCTCTACGTTCTCCTGTTCAACCGGCTGCTGTGGCGGCGGCTCTACCATCTCGCCGAGGAGCGGCTGCGGCTCGACTGATCCATGGATACGCTCACCCCAGCGACCGACACCAACCTCATCGCCGCGGCAGGCATCTGCAAGACCTACCGGCAGCCGGATCATGCCGGCCGGCTGGTGCTCGATCACGTCGATTTCACGCTCAAAGAAGGCGAGATCGTCGCCATTCTCGGCAAGTCGGGCTCGGGGAAATCCACCTTCCTGCGCATCGTCGCGGGGCTCACGCCGCCGACCGAGGGCAATGTCAGCTATCGCGGTCACCCGGTCGACGGGCCGGCGCAGGGCATCGCGATGGTGTTTCAGAGCTTCGCGCTCTTTCCCTGGCTCACCGTGCTCGGCAATGTCGAATTGGGGCTCGAAGCGCAGGGCGTGCCGCGCGAGGATCGCCGCCGCCGCGCCATCGCTGCCATCGACCTGATCGGACTCGACGGCTTCGAGTCCGCTTATCCCAAAGAGCTGTCGGGCGGCATGCGCCAACGCGTCGGCTTCGCGCGCGCGCTCGTCGTCAATCCCGACGTGCTGCTGCTCGACGAGCCCTTCTCCGCTCTTGATGTTCTGACGGCTGAGACGCTCCGCGGCGACATCATGGATCTGTGGGTCGACCGCCGGGTGCCGACCAAGGGCATCATCTTCGTCTCGCACAACATCGAAGAGGCGGTCGAGATCGCCGACCGCATCATCGTCTTCGGCAGCGACCCGGGTTGCATCCGCGCCGAGATTCCGGTGCCCATGCCGCGGCCGCGCGACCTTTCCTCGCCGGCCTTCCGCCGGATCGTCGACGAGGTCTACACGCTCTTGACCACCGTGCCGGGGCGCGAGGCGACGCGGCGCGGCACGCGCGGCGACACGCTCAGCATGCAATATCGCCTGCCCGACGCCTCGATACAGCAGCTCGTCGGCCTGTTGGATGCGCTGACCGCGCCACCCTTCAACGGGCGCGCCGACCTGCCGCATTTGGCCGACAATGAAAACCTCGCCACCGACGATCTCATGGTTCTGATCGAAGCGCTGCAGCTGTTGAATTTCGCGCAAGTGGGCGGCGGCGACATCGAGGTGACGCCGCTCGGGCGCTCTTTCGTCGATGCTGATCTGCAGCGGCGCAAGCAGATCTTCGCCGATTCGCTCATGCGCAACATCGGCTTCATCGCGCATATCCGCCGCATCCTCGACGAGCGACCCGGCCACGCGGCGCCCGAGGCGCGCTTCCTCGGCGAGCTCGAAGACCACCTCAGCGAGGAAGAGGCCCAGCGCGTGCTCGAGACGGTGATCAATTGGGGCCGCTACGCCGAGCTTTTCGCCTATGACTACGATCGCGGCGTCTTGAGCCTCGAAAATCCCTGACGCGATGCTCGATCCGAATCGGCGTCTGTTTCGGACGCTGCTCGGCGCCCAATCCATGGTGTCGAGCCTTGCCGTCGATATGAGTTTGCCCGCCTTGCCGGCGATCACGGCCGCGTTTTCAAGCTCGGCCGATCTCGTCCAGCTCACGATCAGCTTTTATCTCGTCGGCTATGCCGCCGGGCAATTGTTCAGCGGGCCGATTTCCGACCGGCTGGGGCGCCGGCCGGTGCTGTTGACCGGGATCGCGATCTACGCGGGCAGCGCCGTCTGTTGCGCGCTCGCGCCGAGCGTCGAGATCATGATCGCGCTCCGGCTGTTGCAGGGCCTGGGCGGCAGCGTCGGCGTGGTCGTCACCCGTGCTGCCGTGCGCGATCATTTCAGCGGCTCGAACCTCGCCCAGATTCTTTCCTCGATCAGCGCGGTTCAGGCGATCGGGCCGCTGGTCGCGCCGGTGATCGGCGGCGTCTTGACGAGCGAAGCCAATTGGCTGTGGATTTTCATCGTGCAGGGCGGTTTCGGCGGCCTGATCCTGCTGGCAAGCTGGCGCGGCTTCGGCGAGTCGCTGCGCGCACTCAACCCTCATGCCATCGGCGCGCGCCATCTGCTCGTCAATTACGCGACGTTCTTTTCCGATCCGCGCTGCATCGGCTATGCGCTGGTGGGCGCCTTTGCCTTTGCCGGGCTTTTCGCCGTGCTCTCGGCCTCGCCCTTCGTCCTGATCGAGCTTTATGGGCTGTCGAGCCAGGCCTATGGATTTTTCTTCGGCGCCTCGGTCTCGGGCTACATGCTCGGCTCGTATTGGAACCGGCGCTGGCTGCGCCAGGGCGTGCCGGGGGAGCGGCTGTTGCGCCGCGGCCTCGTCGTGCTGATCGCAGCCGCCGCCGCGCTGCTTTATTGCGCGACGACGCGCTGGGGCGGAACGGCCGGAATCATGCTGCCCTATTTCGTCTACGCCATCGCGATGAGCCTCGTTCAGCCCAATGCGCTCGCCGCCGCGATGGAGCCCGTGCCGCACATGGCGGGGACTGGCGCCTCGCTGATGGGCGCCACGCAAATGGCGAGCGGCGCGACCGCCGGATATCTCGTCAATGCGTTCTTCAACGGCACGGGCACGCCCATGGGGATCGGCATGGCGGTGGCGGCGAGCGCCGCTGTGGCGAGCTATTGCCTCATCGCCCGGCGCGGTTGAGGCCCGAGCCTCAGCCTTTCGGCCGCATTGTCGGGAAAGCGATGACGTCGCGGATCGAGGGGCTGTTGGTCAGAAGCATGGCCAGCCGGTCGATGCCGATGCCGAGCCCGCCCGCCGGCGGCATGCCGTATTCGAGCGCCAGCACGAAATCGGCGTCGAGATACTGCGCTTCCTCGTCACCCTGCGCGCGCTCCTTCATCTGCGCCTGGAACCGCTCGAGCTGGTCCAAGGGATCGTTGATCTCGGAAAAGGCGTTCGCCACCTCCCAGCCATTGACATAGGTCTCGAACCGTTCGGTGAGACGCGGATCTTTGCGATCGGCCTTGGCGAGCGGCGAGATCTCGCGTGGAAATCCCGTGACATGGGTCGGCTGGACGAGCTTTTCCTCAACCCGCGCGGCAAAGGCGGCCTCGAGCGCGCGGCCCCAGCCGGCCTTTTCCGGGCAATCGGCACCCAAGCGCCGCGCCGCGTCGCGCGCGGTCGCGTCGTCGGCGATCGCAAGGAAATCGACGCCGGTTTCGGCCTCGACCAGCTCCGCCATGGTCTTGCGCGGCCATGGTGCTTTGAGCTCGATGGTCTTGTCGCCGAATACCGCGCGCGTGCCGCCGAGCACCTCCTCGGCCGCCCCGACGATCAGCCGCTCGGCCAGATCCATCATCGCCTGATAGTCGACATAGGCCTGGTAGAGCTCGAGCGAGGTGAATTCCGGATTGTGGCGTGGCGACAGCCCTTCATTGCGGAAATTGCGGTTGATCTCGAAGAGTTTTTCCGAGAGCCCGCCGACCAGCAGGCGCTTCAGATGAAGCTCCGGCGCGATGCGCAGATAGAGCTCGAGATCGAGCGCCTGGTGATGCGTGACGAAGGGCTTGGCCGAGGCGCCGCCCGGTATCGCGTGCAGCATCGGCGTCTCGACCTCGAGAAACCCCTCGCCGATGAGCATGCGGCGCAGCGTGGCGATGATGCGGCTGCGGCGGCGCAAGGTCTCGCGGCTTTCCTCGCTCATGATGAGATCGAGATAGCGCTGGCGGTAGCGCGTCTCGATATCGGCGAGGCCGTGGAACTTCTCCGGCAGCGGCA
>DATEKH010000174.1:0-8918 GCA_035277525.1 Allostellaceae bacterium | reverse complement strand
AAACCGGTCGTCGATCCGCTGCGCTTCCGCGATCTGAAGCGCTATGGCGACCGTCTCAAAGATGCCCAGGCCAAGGCTGGCAGCGCGCGCGACGCGATGCTGGTGGCGCATGGCACGATCGCGAGCCTGCCGGCGGTGGCGGCCTGCTTCGATTTCGGCTTCATGGGCGGATCGATGGGGCTCGCTGTCGGCGAGGCGCTGCTCGCCGCGGCGCGGCTCGCCGTGCTGCAGCAGGCCGCGCTCGTGGTTGTCCCGGCCTCGGGCGGCGCACGCATGCAAGAGGGCATTCTCTCGCTGATGCAGATGCCGCGCACGACGCTCGCGGTCGAGATGGTGAAGGAGGCGGGCCTCCCCTACATCGTGATCCTGACCGATCCGACCACAGGCGGCGTCTCGGCCTCGTTTGCGATGCTGGGCGACATTACCCTTGCCGAGCCCGCGGCGGTGATCGGCTTTGCCGGCGCGCGCGTGATCGAGGAGACGATTCGCGAGAAATTGCCCGAGGGCTTCCAGCGCGCCGAGTATCTGCTCGAGCATGGCATGGTCGATCTCGTGGTTCCGCGCAAGGCGCTGCGCGAGACGCTCGGCCGGATCATCCGGCTGCTCATGAGCCCCGCGCCGCCCGGCGTAGCGGCTGTGGCGGCGGATAACCGTCGAACCCTATCCTGACCAGCGACGCCATCCTCGCGCGCCTTCTGACGCTCCACCCCAGGCTCATCGATCTGAGCTTGGAGCGGATCGAGCGCCTCCTGGCCGCGCTGGGCAATCCGCAAGACCGGCTGCCGCCGGTGATCCACGTCGCCGGGACCAACGGCAAGGGTTCGACCATCGCCTTCCTGCGCGCGTGTTTGGAAGCCGCGGGGCTGCGCGTCCATGTCTACACCTCGCCGCATCTGGTGCGCTTTTCCGAGCGCATCCGCCTCGCCGGCAAGCTGATCGACGAGGAGGCGCTGAGCGCGGTTCTGGCCGAGTGCGAACGCGCCAATGCCGGCGCGCCGATCACGTTTTTTGAGATCACCACGGCTGCCGCCTTCCTTGCCTTCGCGCGCGTTCCGGCGGATTGCGTTCTATTGGAAGTGGGGCTGGGCGGGCGCTTCGATGCCACCAACGTCATCGCGCATCCCGCCGTCGCCGCGATCACGCCGGTCTCGCTCGATCACCAGCATTTTCTCGGCGACACCGTCGACAAGATCGCCTTCGAGAAGGCCGGCATCCTCAAGCACGGCGCGCCCGCGGTGATCGCGCGCCAATTGCCCGAGGCGGCGTCCGTGATCGAAGCGCGCGCCCGCGCTCTGGGCGCGCCGCTCTATCGCCAGGGCATCGAGTGGGAGGCGGAACCGCGCAATGATGGCGGCCTCGCCTATCGCGGCAAAGCGGCGCTCGATCTGCCGCCGCCCGGGCTTGCCGGTCCGCATCAATACGGCAATGCGGGCACGGCGCTCGCCTGCCTCGACTGCATGGCGCTCGAGGTGCCGCGCGCGGCGCGGGCCGAAGGCATGCGCCGGGTGGAATGGCCGGCGCGGCTCCAGCGCCTCGCCACCGGACGCCTCGCGGCGCTTTTGCCCCAGGGTACCGAGCTTTGGCTCGACGGCGCGCATAACGCGGCCGGCGGGGCGGCGCTCGGCGCCATGGCCGGAACCTGGCGCGACAAGCCGCTGCGCCTCGTCTTCGGCATGCTGAAGACCCATGACGCGCGGGGCTTTCTGCGCTCCCTCGCGCCCTATGCCGCGGGGCTCGAGGCCGTCGCCATACCGGGCGAGGCCAATTCCATGTCCGCAGGCGAGGCCGCCGCGGCCGCGCGCGCCGAAGGGATCGCGGCGCGCGAGCATGCCTCGATCCGCGCCGCCGTCGAAGCCGCGGCCCGACCCGGAAGCCGGGTGCTGATCTGCGGCTCGCTTTACCTTGCCGGCAGGGTGCTGGCGGAAAACGGGATGCCGGCCTAGCATGACGCGATAAGATTTTTGAGGGCAGGATGCGTCTCGGGCTTTTCATGATGCCGGTTCACCCGCCGCGCCGGGCGATGCACGAGACCTTGGCCGAGGACCTCGAGAAGTCGCTGCTCGCGGACGCGCTCGGCTTCGACGAGATGTTTCTGGGCGAGCATTATTCGGCCTCGACCGAGCCCTATCCCGCCCCGCTCATGGTCATGGCGAGTCTCATTCCACGGACGAAGAATCTCGTCTTCGGCACGGGCGTCCTGTCGCTCCCCAACCGGCATCCGGCGATCATTGCCGGCGAGGCGGCGCAGTTCGATCACATGAGCCGCGGCCGCTTCATCCTCGGCATCGGCACGGGCAGCCTCGTCTCGGATTTCGAGCTGCTCGGCCATGGCGATCCCGCGCAGCGCAACCGCATGCTGGTCGAATCGATCGACATGATCGAGAAGATCTGGTCGCAGGATCCGCCCTACGCGCTCAAAGGCGAATTCTGGTCGGTCGAGATTGCGCGCAGCGTCAATGAAAGCCTCGGCATCGGCGTGATGCCGAAGCCCTATCAGCGGCCGCGGCCGCCCATCTGCGTGACCGCGGCGAGCCCTGGCTCGCAAACCGTGCGCCTCGCCGGGCAGCGCGGCTGGGGGCCGATCTCGAGCGCCTTCCTGACCGATGAGGGCTTGCGCACGCATTGGGAGATGCTGCGGCAAGGCGCGGCCGATGCCGGCCGCGAGCCCGATGGTGCGGCTTGGCGGGTCGTTCGTTGCGTCCATGTCGCATCGAGCGACGCCGAAGCCGAGGACCGCGTGACGAGCGCTCAATCCGCCTATCGCTATTACTTCGACTATATGAGCCAGATCTTAAGGGGTCTCGGGCGGCTCGTCGCCCTGAAGCCGCGCGCCGACATGCCGGACGACGCGGTGACGGTCGAGAAGATCGTCGAGTCGCGGGTCATCCATGGCTCGCCGCGGACCGTGCTCGACCGGCTCGTCGCGCTGCGCGATAGCGTCGGCCCGTTCGGCAGTCTTTTGGTCACGGGCGTCGACTGGAGCGGCCCGAACGAGGCGTGGGAGCGGGAATCGATGCGGCGCCTGGCCGAGGAAGTGATGCCGCGCCTTTCACAGCACGCCGCCGCCCGCGCGGCCGAATAGAACGGAATTGCGATCGCACAAACAGGAGGAAACCATGCCCGAGGGTACCGCCACGCAGACAAAGCCCGCGCTCAAGCTGAATTTCCTTTCACACGGCACGCTCGAATCGCGCGATCTGGCGTTCTCGAGGAAGTTCTACGAAGAGTTTCTCGGACTTGAAGTGGTGCAGACGAGTCAGATCTCGCTGATGATCCGCTTGGGTGGCGAGCACTGCTACGCCGTCGTCTACTCCAAGCGGCCGAGCGAAATGGGGCTTCTCAATCACAACGGCCTCGACGTCGAGACCCAGGAAGAGGTCGACGCGGCGCATCGCGTCGTCGTCGCCGAAGCGGAGAAGTGGAAGCTCCACAAGATCACGACGCCCGTGCTGCAGCACGGCACCTATAGCTTCTATTTCTGGGACGCCGATGAGAATTGCTGGGAGATCCTGAGCAATCCCAAAGGCGGCTATGGCTGGCTGTTCGGGGTCGGCGATCAGACCGGCAAGGGCCATCTCGACCGCAATTTCAAGCGGCCGGGCGTGAAGATGTAGCGTCGCCCTCGGCGGGCAGCGGGAAAAACAGGTCGAACCGCGTCCCCTTGCCCGGCGCGCTCTTGATCTCGATGCGCCCGCCATGGCTCGAGACGATGCCGTGGACGATCGAAAGGCCGAGCCCCGTGCCCTGTCCCACCGGCTTGGTCGTGAAGAACGGCTCGAAGATGCGCTGCTGCGTCGCTTCGTCCATGCCCATGCCGGTGTCGCTGACCGAGAGCCTTATCTCGCCGCGACGTCCGGCGTCCGGCACGATGCCCAAGCTCACCGCGATGGTGCCGGCCACGTCCCCAAGCGCCTGGAACGCATTGGTCACCAGATTGGTGACCACTTGATGGATCTGCGAAGCGTCGGCCGGGATCGGCGGAACGGCCTCGATCTTTTCCTCGAAGTTGATCGTTGACGGGATCGTCGCGCGCAGCAGCTTCAAAGCTTCGACGATCGTTTCCGCGAGATCGGTTTCGCGCTTCTCCGATTCGTCCTTGCGCGTGAACGCGACCACGCGCTTGACGAGGTCGCGCGCCCGCTCGCTCGCCTCGTGAATGGTCTCGAGATTCCGGCGCACAAGGCTGCCCGGCTCGAACCGCCGCGCCGTCAGCTTGCTCAGCGCCATGATCGGGACGAGCGTGTTGTTGAGGTCATGGGCGATGCCGCCGGCGAGCGTGCCGAGCGCTTCGAGCTTGTGCGAATGCAGGAGCTGGCGCTCGAGCTCGCGCTCGCGCCGCTCGGCGAGACGCTGCTCGGTGATGTCCTGCAGCGTGCCGAACATGCGG
This sequence comes from Allostellaceae bacterium, assembly GCA_035277525.1. Classification (GTDB taxonomy): domain Bacteria; phylum Pseudomonadota; class Alphaproteobacteria; order ATCC43930; family CGMCC-115725; genus CAIKMD01. The sequence continues at coordinate 4,531 of DATEKH010000174.1, read as the reverse complement.
ACCGCGCGCTTCTCGTCGTCGAACACGACGACACTTTCGCGGCGGACGATCCGTTCCTGCCCATCCGGCCGGATGATCCGGTACTCCAGCGGCTGGGTCGGCTGCTCCTGCCGCTCGGCCACGCGGTAGGCGACGAATTTCTGCCGATCTTCCGGATGGATGTATTTCATCAGCAGCTCGGGGCCGGGCCGGACCTCCTGCTTCTCGATGCCGACGATCCGATACATCTCGTCGGACCATTCGGCCTTGCCGGTGATGAAATTTCGCTCGAAGCTGCCCATGGCCGCGATCCGCTGGGCGCGCGCGAGATTCTCTCGGCTGCGCTGAATTTCGAGCTCGGCTCCTTTGCGCTCGGTCACGTCTTGAACCGTGCCGAACATGCGGGTCGGCTTGCCGTCGGAGTCGAACATCACGCCGTACTCGCGGTGGAGGAATCGCTCTTCGCCGTCGGGGCGAATGATGCGGAAATCGAGCGGCAAGTTGGACCGGCGGCCGAGCGCCGCGTCGCGGCCTTCCATGAACTTTGCGCGATCGTCGGGATGGACGAGCGAGAGCAGCAATTCGGCGCTTCCGTGCGTCGGACGCTGCGCGATGCCCCAGATCTTGAGAAACTCGTCCGACCATTCGAGCTTGCCGGTGACGAGATCGCGCTCGAAGCTTCCGATGCCTGCGACCTGATGCGCGCGTGCGAGATTTTCGCGGCTGTGGCGCAATTCTTCGTCGATTTTCTTGCGCTGCGTGATGTCCTGGACCGTGCCGTAGAAGTGGATGGGCTTGCCTGCGCCGTCGAAATTGACGCGGAATTCCGGATGAAGGATGCGTTCTTCGCCATCCGGCCGCACGATGCGGAAATCGGACCAGGGCGGCGGGCGGTCTTTGAGCGCGCTGTCGCGAATTTCGAGAAACTTGTCGCGGTCGGCCGGGTGAACGAATGTCAGGAGAAAATCGCGGTTGGCATCGGACGGGACCTCTTCGATTCCCCAGATGCGCTTGAACTCTTCCGAAAACTCGGTTTCGCCGCTGATGAGGTCGCGCTCGAAGCTGCCGATGCCGGCGAGATGCTGGGCGCGCGCGAGATTTTCGCGATTGCGCCGCAATTCGGTTTCGATCGTCTTCCGCTCGGTCACGTCTTGCAGCGTGCCGAAGAGATAAATCGGCTTGCCCGTGCTGTCGGCAAGGACATCGCACTCCCGATGAAGCACGCGCTCGACGCCGTCGGGACGCACGATGCGGTAGTCGATCGGGGGCATGGCGAGGCCGGCCTCCGCGTTGCGACGGAAATCCTGCACGCGCTTGCGGTCTTCGGGATGCACGAGCAAGCGCAGTTTGTCGAGCGTGATCTCCGGATCGCCCGGCGCGAGGCCGTGAATGCGATAGAGCTCTTCAGAGAATTCGACCTCGCCGGTGACGACATGACGCTGGAAGCTGCCGACGCCGGCGAGTCGCTGCGCGCGTGCCAGACTTTCACGGCTGCGCAGCAACTCGAGCTCGATCTCTTTGCGGGCCGTGACGTCTTGAATAGTGCCGAACATGCGCGCCGGCTTTCCGCTTTCGTCGAAGCTGAGATCGCATTCGCGATGCAGGACGCGCTCCACGCCGTCGGCGCGGGTGATGCGGAAGTCGAGCGACGAGGTTTGGAGCCCCTTCGTTACCTGTTCCCGTATGCCGCCCTGGAAGGCCTCGCGATCGTCGGGATGGACGTAGCGCAGCACGAGATCGATGTTGCCGCCGCCCTGTTCGGGCGATAGGCCGTAGAGGCGGTAAAGCTCATCGGACCATTCGGCGCGGTCGGTGACCAGGTCGTGAACGAAGCTGCCGATCCCGGCAAGGCGCTGCGCCCGCGCGAGGTTTTCGCGGCTGGTCCGCAGCTCGATTTCGGTCTTCTTGCGCTCGGTAATGTCCTGCACCGTTCCGTGCAGCCGAGCCGGCCTGCCCCGCTCGTCCAATTCGACCTTGTACTCGTTGTGGAAGATCCGCTCCGTTCCATCCGGACGAATCACGCGAAAATCCGGCGGCGACACGATCTTGCCGGCAATCGCCTCCTCTCTCACCGCGATGAAGGTTTTGCGGTCGTCTGGGTGGACGAGGCTCGTGACGTGCTCGATCCCGTGATCCTCGGGCCGCGACGAGAGGCCCCAGATGCGCAGGAACTCGTCGGTCCATTCGATCTCGTTGGTCACAAGATTGCGCTCGAAACTGCCGACACGCGCGAGGCGCTGCGCGACCTCGAGATTTTCCCGGCTGCGGCGCAGCGCACGCTCGTCCGCCCGCCGCTGCGTCACGTTGCGGACGATCGTCACCAACATCGGGCCATCGAGCGCCGCATAGCTTTGCGCGTTGATCTCGATCGTGACCTCGCGCCCGTCCTTGCGCAGCGCCGTGCGCTCGAGACCGCGAACGATGCGCCCAACATTGCCGTCGGCCATCGTGTCGCGCAGCGCTCGCTCGTCCGCCGAGCGCGCCTTGGGCGTCATGAGGTTGCGGATATTGGTGCCCGTCAACGTGCCCGCCTCGTAGCCGTAGAGCTCCTCGGCCGCGCGATTGGCGAAATTGATCGTGAGGGACCGGTCGACGATCACGACGGCGTCGGGAAGCGCCAGCATGAAGGCGTGAAACGCGTCCGCCGTCGGCGACACGCGATCGAGCCAGCGTATCGTGCGTTGCGCCGGTCCGCGCCTCGCCCAGAGGGCAAGACCCGTGAGCACGCCGACGCCGGCGAGCATCACGGCGAAAGCGGCTTCGGCTGCGCTGCCTTGCCGCGCGAGCAGATTGAGGACGTCAAGCCCGCCAGCCGCGACCATCGCGACAGCGGCGAGCGCGACCGCGCCGCAGAGCAGGGAACGCCGCCGAAGCCCGCCGGGCGAGCCGAAAGCGCCCCTGCTGGCCGGCTTGCTCTTGGCTCGCGGCGTTGCGGTTGCCGGATGGCCGACCCCGTCCCGCCCCGGCTCTGGTCCCGCATTGGGCATGGGCCGCGCCTCGTCCGCTGCTCAGGCCGCCGCGAGACGGTCTCGAACGACGCCGATGAAGTGGTCGGGATCGAGCGGCTTGGCGATCACATCGCTCGCGCCGAGCTGACGGGCGATTTTGAGGAAATCGGTATTGCCCATTCGGCCGCCGCCGGAAATGGCAATGATTTTCGCGTTCGGAGCCTCGCCGCGAATGTCGCGGATGGTCTCGATGCCTTCCTTCTCGGGCATGATGATATCGGTGATCACGAGATCGGGCTTCTCGCTGCGGAACGCACTCAAGCCCCGCCGCCCGTCCTCGGCGCTGACCACCTCGTAGCCCTCGCCTTCGAGGATCTGAACGATGGTGTTCCGCACCACGACGTTGTCGTCGATGACCAGGATCTTGTACATGCCGCTTATGCCGCTCCCCCGTCCCCGTGTGCTCGCACGAGCGCCGTGCGTCGGCGCCGAACCGCCCGCGCCCGCAGTGCGCAAAAGGCGTACAGACGGCGCTTCGACCCCATCGGGTCGATTTTCCTACCGAATGGTTGACGAAGACTTAGCGAAAGCGGCAGCCGCCAGGCCGAAAGGGTTAGAGAACCGAGGCAACCCACTCGGCGAGCTTGCTCTTCGGCAGGGCGCCGATTTTGGTCGCCGCCACTTGTCCGTTCTTGAAGAGCATCAGGGTCGGAATGCCATGGACCCCATATTTGGTGGGAGTTTGAGGATTTTCGTCAATATTAAGCTTGGCGACCGTTACTTTGCCCTGCATATCGGTGGCGATCTCCTCGAGATACGGACCGATCATCTTGCACGGGCCGCACCACTCGGCCCAGAAATCCACCAAGACCGGGCCGGGCGCACGTAGCACGTCGGCGTCGAAACTGGCATCGGTGATCTTGGTGGTAGCCATGAATTTCTCCTCCTGCGTCGGCAATCAATTAAGGCGCGGCCCCACGACCGTCAAGTCCGGCGGTTGGGCTACGCAGAAAGCGTATGGCGGCCTAACCGTGGGCTTGCAGCGCCTCCGCCGGAACGGGCATGAGCGCCGGCTCGTCGGTCCAGAGCAGGGCGCAGCGGACGGTCTTGCCGGGATAGACCGCCGCGACCGCGGCGCGATAGGCCGCCAGCTGATCGAGATAGGCGGGCGGCACCTCGCCGACGCTGTGCGGCACCGGCCGCAGCGTCTTGTAGTCGACGATCAGCACCGCATCCGGGGTGACGACCAGCCGATCGATCTGCCCGGCGAGCGCCCGTCCCCCCACCAGGCCAACCACCGGCACTTCGGCAGCCGATCCTGGCGCAAAGAGCGGCGCGAAATCGGGATGCTCCATCACGCTCAAGGTTTCGCGCAGCATGGCCTCCTGCGCCGCCGCGTCGAGCCCGTGAATCGGCCGCGCCAAAAATCGTCGAGCGATGGCCGCGCGGCGTTCGGGCGCGACCGTCGGCAGGCTCTGCAGCAGCCGGTGGACGAGCCGCCCGCGCAGGAAGGCCGCGCCGCGATCCTCGCCCAAGGGCGAGCGCGTCGCCGGCTCTTCGCCGCCGGCGCGGGATGGCGCCAGCGGCCGGGGCGGCGCCGGCTC
>DATEKH010000173.1:0-5806 GCA_035277525.1 Allostellaceae bacterium | reverse complement strand
GCGTCGCCGGCCATGAAGACCCGCCCGCGCTGATAACGCTGCGCCACCAGCGAATAGCCCGCATGCCACGGGCTGCGGTTGATGATCTCGACCGGACAGGCGGCGCCGAGCATGGTTTGGAAAAGGCTGGCGCTGTCGGCATAGGAATAATCGCTCTCCTCCTTGCCCGGCGGAAGCTGCATGCCGAAGGTGAACTCGCCCTTGCCGTCGATCGTCACCATCGTGCCGCGCTGCGCGTGGTTCATTGACCAGTATTGCCAAGCGCGCTTGAACGGCACGAGGTCGTAGACCGCCGGCGCGCGCAGATAGGTGGTCAATTGCCGGCCGCGCATGAAGGGCCGGTCGGCATCCGCCTCGCCGTCGTAATGGATGTCGAGCTGCTTTCGCACCGTGCTGCGCGGGCCGTCGCAGCCGACGAGGAATTGCGCGCGGGCGCGGCGCTTGGCGCCATCGGCGGTGCGCTCGGCATCGACCGCGACGCCGCCCTCCTCCTCGACAAAGCCGGTCACCCGCCAGCCGAATTCGAGCGAGACGGAACGGTGCCGCCTCGCCTCGTCATGCAGCACCTGCTCGATATAGAGTTGCGAGCAGCGATGCGGCAGCTCGGCCGCGCTCCAGGAACCCGAGAGGGATTTGATGAGCGTGCGCGCGTCGCGTGCGGCCGGCAGCTCGAAGCGCGCAAGCTCGTGCCGCGTCGCGCGGGTGAAATAGGCGACGTCGGTCGGGTAGTCGGGCGGCAGGCCGCGGGCGCGCAGCCGGTCGGCAAAGCCGAGCCGGCGATAGAATTCCATGGTGCGCGCCTGAGTCGCATTGGCCTGCGGATAGGGCGAGGTCGAAGGCCGGTCGCAGAAAACCAGCGTCGCCACGCCGCGACGCCCTAGCTCGTTCGCCAGCATCAGCCCGGCCGGGCCGGCCCCGACAATGATCACCGCCGCGTCATGCGGCATTCTCGTTCCTCCCGCGCGCTCGGAGCTTTGTTCTCGCCGCCCTCTGCCTCGACACTTCCGCCCTCCCGAAGAGGCGTCCCCGCTTAGCCCTATCAAGGCAGCACTTCGGGCGGTTCCGTCAAGCTGCGATTGGTTCGGGTTTTGGCCTGCGGCTGCGGGCGCTCACGCCGCGAGCGGCCCGGCGCGCCCGCTCTCGACGACGAAATTCTTCAAGGTCGCGATCGTCGTCTTGGGGTCGGCGACATCGGAGACGACGCGCATCGCGACGCTCATGCGCTCGGGTTGAAGCTCGACCGACACATAGCCGCGCCGCCGGCTCTCGAAGAAATGCACATGCGGATTGTCGGGCACCCATTGCATGAAGGTGTCGTAAGGCGGCCCGAACGAGGTGATCGAGGTGCCGACGAACTCGCTCGCGACCACCGGCGCGCGCGGATCGTCGAAATCGAGCTTCAAATCGTTCGCCCAAAAGGAATGGATGTCGCCGCCAATCACGACCGGGTTGGCGACGCGCGCATCGCGCACATGGGTCAAGAGCCGCTTGCGCGCTTCGGGATAGCCGTTCCAATCATCGGTCCAGTAGGCGATGCGGCCATCGCCGGTCCGCTCGCGGAATTGTGCCATCAGCTGGTCCTGCGCGATCACGTTCCAACGCGCTCGCGAGCGGGCAAGCCCGTCATAGAGCCAGCGCTCCTGCGCGAAGCCGAGGAAAGTGCGCCGCGGATCGAGCAATTCCGGACATCCGGTCATGGTTTCCTGATGGCCGCCGCCATGATCCGGCGGCCCATAGCACGCCTCGCGCGAGCGATACTGGCGCCCGTCTAAAACGAAAAATTCGACGAGATCGCCGAAGGCGAAGCGGTCATAGATGCGCATATTCGGCCCGTTCGGATGCGACCGGCTCGGGCGTAGCGGCATATGCTCGTAAAAGGCGCGATAGGCGGCGGCGCGGCGCTTCAGGAATGCCGCCGGATCGTCGAAGGTCTCCGACCATTGGTCGGCGTAATCGTTCTGCACCTCGTGATCGTCCCAGGTCATCAACGCCGAAACGTCGGCATGAAGCCGCTGAAGGTTCGGGTCGGTTCGGTATTGGGCATAGCGGTTGCGATAGGTGCGCAGATCATGCGCCGCGACGCCGTCGCTGTGCCGGCGCACGCCCGGACGCCGGCCGAAATTCTCGTAGATGTAGTCGCCGAGAAAGACGACGAAGTCGGGCGCCTCCTCGGCCAAGTGGCGATAGGCCGAGAAATACCCGATCTCGTAATTGGCGCAGGAGACGAAGCCGAATTTGAGCCGCTCGAGCGCGGCGCCTGGCAGCGGCGCGGTCATGGCGCGTCCGACGGGGCTTTGGGCGGAGCCTGCGGCGAAGCGATACCAATAGGGTCTTGCGGGCGCGAGACCCGGGACTTCGACATGAACCGACCAGGCGAGATCGGGCTCGGCCAAAGCCGTGCCGCGGCGGAGCACGGCCTTCATCGCCGGATCGGCGGCGATTTCATAGGTGACCGGGACCGCGGCGCCGCTCATGCCGCCCGGGGTCGCCGGGTCGGGGCTCAGCGGCTCGGGCGCGAGACGCGTCCACAAGACGAAACCGTCGGGCAGCGGCTCGCCCGAGGCGACGCCGAGGCTGAACGGATCCTTCGACCAGCGCGGCCCCGGCATGGCGCAGCCGATGAGAGGGGGCGCGAGCGCGCTGCCTGCGACCGAGCCCGCGGCACGCAGCAATTGCCGTCTTGTCAGCATCGCCCGTCCATTTTCTTTCTTCGCTCTCCGCCCTTAGCATTCCAGCCCGCGATGACGCGAGGATGATGGGCGCCCGGCCGGGGCGTCGTCAGAGCTCGGTCGATAGCGCGGGTTGCGCGGTTTCGACCGGCCGTTTCGCGTCGCGGCGGATGCCCCATTTGACCAGCGCGCCATTGCTGCCCACATGGCCGTCAAGCACGATCTGGCGGGACTTCTTCACCGCACCCGAGCCGAGATAGATGCTCTCGGCGATGCTCAAGACAGCGCCCTCGGTCCGCAAGCGCCAGCCTATGCCGCTCGGCAGCCGCAGCAGCGCGGCATTGCCGTCCTGGGTGATCGAGGCCTGGACCTGCGGGTGAAGATGGAAACGGATCGCGAAGCTTTGGCCGGCGCGGCCGGTCAGCCGGTCCTCGCCGCGCAAATCCTCGCCGTCCGCGGCGAGGAAAAGCTGGCGCGAGTGGGTGAGGCCCAAGGTTTTCTTGTAACCATCATGGCTGGCAGCGATCCATTGCGCGCCCGCATCCTCGGCCCGCATCGAGGTCACCTCTTGCGGAACTGCAGCGATGCCGCCATCGGGCCGGAATGCGACTGCGCTGGTATCGGCGGCGATGAGCGTCGAATGCGCGGCGGTCGCCCGCATCGCCGCGCGCCATTCGACGCTTGGTCCGCGATAGGCGCCGCAATTGACGATAAGCCGGTCGCGCCCATAGCTCATCTCGAAGGACAGCAGCTCCGCATGGGCGTCGCGGTCGAATCCCGGCGGCGGCGGCTTGCCGCAATCGAACAGCACCAGCGAATGCCCGGCGCGCAACCGCTCGAAGCCGCTATGCGGCGCGGTCGAGGGCGGCCGGCCCTTGGCGTCGGCGCGCGCCAGCACGCGATCGATGGCCGCGGCCTCGCCTTCATTGGCGCCGTTGAACAGCGCGAGCCCGCCATCGCCGTGACGGAAGAAACGCAGCATCGGCGCGCTGCGGTCGATCGCCTGCTGTAGCGCTGCCGGGATCTCGTTATGCGAGACGATGAGCGCCGCGCGCGCATCGACGAGAAAGCGAAGCGCGGTAAGCTGCGCTTCCGGGCTGCGTGCGATATGCCCGCCATCGGCGAGAATCTGCGTCGCCGCTTCTTGCGACAGGCTGTGGAGCGCGCGCTCCAGCGTCCGGTCCTGGCCTTGCGCGGCGAGCGCCGCGACGAGTCCGCGCAAGGCCGCGAGCCTGGGAATGCCCGGCTGCTCGCGCAGCGCAACGCGCGTCAGATGCCGGGTTTGCCGCGCGAAGCTTTGCAGCAGCGCGCGACGAAGCCCGTCATCGGCGGTGAGGCGCTCGAAATGCTCGAGCCAGGCGAAGATCCGGTTGCCGATCACATCGGCGCGCCAGGCGAGCCGGTCGTAAATCTCGAACGCCCTGATCCACTCCGCCGTCCAATCGCGCGCCGTCTGCCAGGCGGTCTCGCTTCCGACCGCGGCGAGATCGGCGAGCCATTGGAAGCCGTGGAGCGCGGCGCGCCATTCCTCGCCGGCTTCGGCGCGCCAGGGGGGCGACGGCGCGCGGACGGATTCATTCTCGCAACGGAACTCGCCGGCGAGCAGTGACTCGCCGCGGCTGCGCTCGCCCGGCCAGGGCTCGAGCGGCAGGGCGAGGCTGCGCGGCGCGCGGCCGAAAAGGCGGAGGTGATAGATCGCCGAACCGAAATAGAGCGCGCGCAACTCTTGGCGCACGGGGGTCCGGCTCGCCTTAGCCACCGGGACGCGCGGCGGGCTCGCCGCGCAATTGCCGGATATTGTTGGCATAGGCGGAGGATCCGCCGGCAAAGCTCGCCGTTCCCGCCACCAGCACGTCGGCGCCGGCGGCGATCACGGCGCGGGCGGTATCGGCGTTGATGCCGCCATCGACCTCGAGATCGATGGTCCGGCCGCTTCCGTCGATCATGGCGCGCACCGCGCTCACCTTCTCGAGCGCTTCGGCGATGAAGCTCTGGCCGCCGAAGCCGGGATTGACGCTCATGACGAGAACCAGGTCGATATCGCCCAATACGAATTCGACCGCGTCGACCGGGGTTGCGGGATTGAGCGCCACGCCTGCCTTTTTGCCGAGCGACTTGATCAACTGGACGCTGCGATGGAGGTGCGGACCCGCTTCAGGATGGAGGGTGATGATGTCCGCGCCGGCCGCCGCAAACTCGGGAATATACGGGTCGACCGGCGCGATCATGAGGTGAACGTCGAAAGGCAACCGCGAATGCGGGCGCAGCGCGCTGACAATGCCCGGCCCGACGGTGAGGTTGGGCACGAAATGCCCGTCCATCACGTCGATGTGAATATAATCGGCGCCGGCAGCCGTGATCGCGCGAACCTCCTCGCCCAGGCGCGAAAAGTCAGCCGAGAGAATCGACGGCGCGATTCGAAGCATCTGCTGCATGGCGGGTTGGTAACAGGGAAGCGCGGTCGCCGCAAGGCGGCTCGACGCGACTCGTTTCAGGCCGGAACCAGGGCGCCCGGCGCTTTGAGATAGCGCGTGGTGATCGCCGCGGCCGACCAATAGGCGAGCGCGCCGACGGCGCCGGTCGGTGGATGGCCGGGATTTTGCGGGAAGGTCGAGGCGCCGAGGATGAAGAGATTGCTCGCCTCCCAGGCCTGGAGATAGCGGTTGACGACGCTGGTTTTGGGATCGCCACCCATGATCGTGCCGCCGGTGTTGTGCGTCGATTGATAGGGCACGACATGGAAATTGCCCCGCCGCGGCATGGGCGTGCCGAGGATGGTCGGGTTCATCGCGCGGGCGATCTCGACCGCCTTCGCCGTGGTGAAGGCCGAGAGCTTCCGATCGTTCTCCCGGAAATTATAGGTCATGCGGATCAAGGGCCGGCCGAGCGCGTCGCGATAGGCCGGATCGAGGTCGAGATAATTGGCGCGATGCGCGAAATTCGCCCCCGAGGCATGGATGGTGAAGGCGTGGCCGTACCATTTCGCTGTCGCCTCCTTCCAGGCGCGGCCCCAGCGCGGCGTGCCGGGCGGCGTCAAGCGCCCGGCGATCGGCCGTCCATGGACGGGCCCCGCGAAGATGAGCGCGCCGCCGAAAAAGCCCAGGCCGCCATGATCGAAATTGTCGCCGTTGAAATCG
>DATEKH010000172.1:0-2914 GCA_035277525.1 Allostellaceae bacterium | reverse complement strand
CCGCGCCGGATCACCTCGATGGGCCCGGTCGCGGTGGCGGGCTTTGCCTGAGCCGCGAGCAGCATGGGCGTCTCCTGTCTCCTGGGATCGCCAAATGGCTTTGTCGATCCATCCTATCCGATCACCGCGACCCGGCAAAGCCTTGGGCTCATTATCGAAAATAAGGAAATCGTCATGCCCGGACTTGTTCCGGGCATCCACGCGTGTATTTTTCGCTTTCCATTCGTGGATGGCCGGGGATTGAGCCGCGAAGAGCGGATCAATGCCCGGCCATGACGGTGAAGGAAAATCGTGGCGCTATCGCTCTACAACACGCTCGGTCGCAAGAAAGAGCCGTTCCGGCCGCTCGACGACAAAAATGTGCGGCTCTATGTCTGCGGGCCGACGGTCTACGACTTCGCGCATATCGGCAACGCGCGGCCGGTCATCGTCTTCGATGTGCTCTATCGGCTGCTGCGGCAGATCTACGGCAAGGACCATGTGCGCTATGTGCGCAACATCACCGATGTCGACGACAAGATCAACGCGGCGGCCAAGGCCAACAAGGAAACCATCCGCGATCTGACCGAGCGCACCGCCAAGGCATTTCACGAGGATGTGGCGGCCTTGGGCTGCCTCCCGCCCGATATCGAGCCGCGCGCGACCGAGCATGTGCCGCAGATGATCGCCATGATCGAGCGGCTGATCGCGCAAGGCCATGCCTATTTGGCGGACGGGCACGTGCTCTTCGCGGTCGCGAGCGATCCGCAATACGGCAAGCTCTCGCGCCGCAACCGCGACGAGATGATCGCCGGCGCAAGGGTCGAGGTCGCGCCCTATAAGCGCGATCCGGCGGATTTCGTGCTATGGAAGCCATCGACGCCCGATCTCCCGGGATGGGAGAGCCCTTGGGGCCGCGGCCGCCCAGGCTGGCATATCGAATGCTCGGCGATGAGCGAGGCGCATCTCGGCGAAAGCTTCGATATTCATGGCGGCGGGCTCGATCTCATCTTTCCGCACCATGAGAACGAGATCGCGCAAAGCGAATGCGTCCATCACGGCAAGCCTTTCGCGCAAATCTGGATGCATAACGGCTTCGTTACCGTCGATGGCGCGAAGATGGCGAAGTCGGAAGGGAACTTCCGCACCATCCGCGAGGTGCTGAACGAGGCGCCGGGCGAGGCCGCGCGCCTCGCGATGCTGATGGGGCATTATCGCGATCCGCTCGATTGGACGAGCGAGCGGCTGCAGCAGGCCAAGCAAGGCCTCGACCGCTTCTATCTGGCTCTGCGCGGCGGGGGCGAGGCGGCGCCCGGCACGATCGCGCCGCGCGTCATGGCCGCGCTCGAAGACGATCTCAACACGCCCTTGGCGATCGCGGCGCTGCACGAGCTTCTCGCCGAACTCAACAAAGCCGCCTCGGCCGAAGATAAGCGCCAGCTCAAAGCCGAGCTTCTGGCGTCTGGTGCGGTCATGGGCTTGCTGCAGCAGGACCCGGAGGCTTGGCTCAAGGGAAAGGACGGCGACGCCGTCGCGATCGAAGCCTCGATCGCCGCGCGCAACGCCGCGCGCAAGGCGAAGGACTTCGCCGAGGCCGACCGCATCCGCACCGAGCTTGCGTTGAAAGGCATCCTCCTCGAAGACGGACCCCAGGGCACCACCTGGCGAAGGGCAGGGTGACGACCCTCTCCGCCCAACGGGGGGAGAGGGTGCGACCCGCGGATCGGGATCCGCGGGGAGCGGGTGAGGTGGGTGTTCGTGGCAAGCACCACCTCACACTCCCATTGCTGCGCAATGGGTCCCTCCCTCGCTTGGCGGCGGAGAGGGTTAAGAGTCGAGGCATAGACGTGACGAAACGTTAGCCGGACTCTAATATCGCGCCATGTCCGGCGAGCGCATTTATCTTTACGACACGACCCTGCGCGATGGCGCACAGACCCAGGGCGTCGATTTTGGCGTGCCCGACAAGATCGCGATCGCGCGCGAGCTCGATCTCCTCGGCATCGACTATGTCGAGGGCGGCTGGCCCGGCGCCAATCCGACCGACGATGCGTTCTTTTCGAAGCTGCCGAAGCTCGGCCACGCGAAGATCGCCGCCTTCGGCATGACGCGGCGCGCGGGACGCAGCGCCGCCAACGATCCGGGCCTCGCCGTGCTTTTGGGCAGCAAGGCGCGGGTCGCCTGCATCGTCGGCAAAACCTGGGATTTTCACGCCAAGGTCGCGCTCGGCGTGAGCCTCGATGAGAACCTCGCCATGATCGCGGATTCGGTGAAGCTCGCCGCCGAAAAGCTCGACGAGGTCATCTTCGACGCCGAGCATTTCTTCGACGGCTACAAGGCCAATCCCGATTTCGCGCAGGCCTGCATCAAGGCGGCGCTCGATGCGGGCGCGCGCTGGATCGTCCTCTGCGACACCAATGGCGGCAGCTTGCCGCATGACGTCGAGCGCATCGTCGGGGAGGCCGCGAGGATCGTGCCGGGCGAGCGGCTCGGCATCCACGCGCATAACGACACCGAGAACGCGGTGGCGAATTCATTGGCCGCTATCCGCGCCGGCGCGCGCCAGGTTCAGGGCACCTTGAATGGGCTCGGCGAGCGTTGCGGCAATGCCAATCTCGTCGCGCTCATTCCGACGCTGATGGCGAAGATGGGCTTTGCGACCGGGGTCAGCGAGGAGGGGCTGACGCGCCTCACCCATGTCTCGCGCTTCCTTGACGAGCGCCTCAACCGCGCGCCCGACCGGCACGCGGCCTATGTCGGCGAGAGCGCTTTCGCACACAAGGGCGGGCTCCACGTCTCGGCGGTCGAAAAGGACCCGCGCTCTTACGAGCATATCGAGCCGGAACGCGTCGGCAATGCGCGGCGCATTCTCGTCTCGGACCAGGCCGGACGCTCCAACATCCTGGCGCGGCTGCGCGAGATCGGCGTCGAGATC
>DATEKH010000171.1:0-15302 GCA_035277525.1 Allostellaceae bacterium | reverse complement strand
AGCGATGAGGCCGGCGAGCTGCGCTCGGGCCGTGACGGACGCGCGCTCGCCCTGCTGCGGCTCGATGCCGTCGAAGCGGCGGCAAAAGGCACGCCGCTCGTTGCCGGTGGCGCGCGGGTCACGCCCGAGAAGCCAAGCTGGATGAGGATCGAGCCCTAAAAGGGCCCTATTTGCCGGCGGAACCGCCAGGCGGCGGAGCCGGTGGCTTTGGCATCTTGGCATAGACCTCGCCGGGAACGACCGTCATGACGAACACGGTCGGCGTCTCGCTCGGGCCGAACGGGCCCGGCACGGCGTGCTTCACCGCCGGCAGCGACTTGAGATAGGCGGCAATCGCATTCGCATCCGCTTTGGTGAGATGCGCGAAATCCCGGTACGGCATGATGGGCGCGAGGATGCGGCCGTCGGGACGTACGCCCGTGGTGAGCGCGGTCACGATCTGCGCGCGCGTCCACTTGCCGAGCCCGGTCTCCGGGTCGGGCGTGAGATTGCGGCCGACGAACACGCCATGGCCCGGAATCGCGAAGCCGACATCGGAGCCGCCGAGGAATCGCTTCATATCAGGATGGCCGAGAAAGTTGCCCGGCGTGTGGCAATCGGAGCAACCGCCGAGAGTCACGAGATACTTGCCGCGCTGAACCTCGGAATCGGCGGCGGCGGACTGCATCGAACCCGCGAACAAAATGGCGGCGGCGCAAGCGGCGAGTGCGGAACGAAAGAGTGGTGAGATCATGTTTCCCCCGTTCGAGATTTCGTGCGAAGAGTCGTGACGGCCCGCTCGCCTCGTGCTGCCGCTATTTCGTCAAGCCAAGCCGAGCCGCGAGGGGCGGGCCGACGAAGGTCATGCCACATGTGGCACCGACCGCGGCGAATTTTGCCGGATCGGAACCCCCGCTCTGCTCCTCGAGCTTGCCGAAGAACGCATCGAGGCCACCGGGCGTCATCACGTTACACACCGTCACCGGCGGCTGATCCTTCTTTGTGTTTTCGAAAGTATGCGGGACCCCGGGCGGCACGGAGGCGAAATCGCCTGGCTTCAGCTCGATCACCTCGTCGCCGATCTGCACCGTCAGGACGCCGTCGATGACGTAGAAGGTGTCGTGCTGCGCCTCGTGGATGTGGAGGGGCGGGCCGGTCAGATAGTCGAGATTCACGATGAGGAAGTCGAAAGGAGCACCTGTCAGGCTGCCATGCTTGAACAGCGGGCTCCCCGGCCCGTACCGATCGCCTTCCGCGGCGCGGACAACATGTGCTTGCGCCATGCCCTTCCTCCCCGTTGAGTCCGGCGCGTTCCTCGCTGCAGCGCGCCCTTATGCCACGAAAACAATGCCGCGGCGGCGCTCCCATGGTCTAATGGCATTTTGATATAGTGATCATGCCTATGAAGAATTTAGCGGCCGTCGACCTCAACCTTCTCGTCGCCTTCGACGCGCTCTTGAGCGAGCGGAACGTGACGCGCGCGGCGCAGCGGATCGGCTTGAGCCAGCCCGCGCTGAGCAAGGCGCTGCAGCGGCTGCGCGATATCTTCGACGACCCGCTCTTCGAGCGCCGGGACGGGGTCATGCAGCCGACCGCCCAGGCCCTGAAGCTGAGCCAGCCGGTTCGGCGCGCGCTCGACGAAATCCAAGTGGCGCTCGGTCCGCAGGATTTCGACGCGGGCCGGGCGCAAGCGACCATCACCCTCGGCCTCATCGATTACTACGAGGTGCTGCTCCTGCCCGCGCTGCTGAACGAATTGCGGCGCAACGCCCCGGGCATCAATGTCGCGGCCAAACGCACCGACCGCCTGCGGGTCTATGATCAGCTCGCCCGGAACGAAATCGATTTCGCCGTCGTCCCGATTTCCGAGAGCGTGACCGAGCTCCATGCCGATCCGCTCAGCGTCGAAGACGCGGTGACCATGATGGCGGAAGGCAATCCGCTGGCCAAGGACTTCACGCTCGATGGCTTCGCGAATGCGGGCCATGTCGTCGTCGCGACCGAAGGCCAAGGCGTCGGACGCATCGATTCGCTGCTCGCGGCGCGAGGCATGAAACGCCGCATCGTGCTGACACTGCCGAACTTCACAAGCGTACCCTTCATCATTGGCGGGACCGATCTCATCACGACCATGCCGCGCTGCCTCGGAACCCGCCTCGCCGCGCCGGCACGGATCGTCTGCCTCCCGCCGCCCCTGCCCGTTCCGCCGGTGACGATCCATCTCGCCTGGCATCCGCGCAACGCCGCCTCGCCGCTCCACCGCTGGATGCGGACGACGATCAAAACAGTCGCCGCCGGGATTTGACGAGGCAGCTGCCGCCTTGGGCTCAGGCGCTCACGCCGTGCTCGAGGCCGGCTCCTTGGCGAGCGCCGCCTGAGCCGCGGCGAGCCGCGCGATCGGCACGCGATAAGGCGAGCACGAGACGTAATCGAGCCCGACTTCCTGGCAGAACCGCACCGAGGCCGGATCGCCGCCATGCTCGCCGCAGATGCCGAGCTTCAAATTGCGCCGCGTGCGGCGGCCGCGCTCGGTGGCGATCGTCATCAGCTCGCCGACGCCCGCGCGGTCGATGCTGACAAAGGGATCGTGATCGATGAGGCCTTGCTTTAGATAGGCGTCGAGGAAGCTGCCGGCGTCGTCGCGCGACAGGCCGAAGCAGGTCTGGGTGAGATCATTGGTGCCGAAGCTGAAGAACTCGGCAGCCTCGGCGATCTCGCCCGCGCGCAGCGCGGCGCGCGGCAACTCGATCATGGTGCCGACGAGATAGTCGAGCTTGACGCCGGTCTCGGTTGAGACCGCCGCGGCGATGCGATCGATCATCGCCTTCAGCACGTCGAATTCCTTCTTCGTCGCGACCAGCGGAATCATGATCTCGGGCACGAGCTTGACGCCCTTCTCCTTGATAACCGTGGCGGCGGCCTCGAAGATCGCGCGCGCCTGCATCTCATATATTTCGGGCGCCGTCACGGCGAGCCGGCAGCCACGATGCCCCAGCATCGGGTTGGCCTCGTGCAACGCCGCCGCGCGGTGGCGCAAGAAAGCCATGTCCTTGCCGGTGGCCGTCGCCACTTCCTGCATCTCGGCGTCGGTCTTGGGCAGGAATTCATGGAGCGGCGGATCAAGGAGGCGGATCGTCACCGGAAGCCCATCCATGATGCGAAACAGCTCTTCGAAATCGCCGCGCTGCATCGGCAAGAGCTTGGCCAAGGCCTTGCGCCGGCCTTCGGAATCCTCGGCCATGATCATCTCGCGCACCGCCGTGATACGGTTGCCGTCGAAGAACATGTGCTCGGTGCGGCAGAGCCCGATGCCCTCGGCGCCGAAGCGGCGCGCGTTCTTCGCGTCGGTCGGCGTATCGGCATTGGCGCGCACGCCCATGGAGCGGACCTTGTCCGCCCATTCCATGAGCGTGGCGAAATCGCCGGATAATTCAGGTTGGATGGTCGGAACCTCGCCCAGCATCACCTCGCCGGTCGAGCCGTCGATGGTGATGATCTCGCCGGCCTTAACCAGCTTGCCCCTGGCCGAGAGCGTCTTGCCCGCATAGTCGACGCGCAGATCGCCCGCGCCCGCAACGCAAGCGCGCCCCATGCCGCGCGCCACCACCGCGGCGTGGCTCGTCATGCCGCCGCGCGTCGTCAAGATGCCGCGCGCCGCATGCATGCCGTGAATGTCCTCGGGGCTCGTCTCGATCCGCACGAGGATGACCGCCTCGCCCTTTTGCGCGCGCGCCTCGGCCTCGTCGGCCGAGAACACGACCATGCCCGAAGCCGCGCCGGGCGAGGCCGGCAGGCCGCGGGCGAGCACGGTCTTCTGCGCCTTCGGATCGAGCATCGGATGAAGGAGCTGGTCGAGCGATAAGGGCTCGATGCGCTCGATCGCTTCGTTGCGGGTGATGACGCCCGCATTCGCCATATCGACCGCGATCTTCAGCGCCGCCGGCGCGGTACGTTTGCCGTTGCGCGTCTGCAGCATGTAGAGCTTGCTCTGCTGCACGGTGAATTCGATGTCCTGCATGTCGCGGTAATGCGATTCGAGCTTTTGGCGAACTTTCTCGAGCTCGGCAAAAACCTGCGGCATAACCTCTTCCATCGCCGGCAGGCTCGATCTGTTGGCCTTCTTGCCGGCGACGGTCAGATGCTGCGGCGTGCGGATGCCCGCGACCACGTCCTCGCCCTGGGCGTTGACGAGGAACTCGCCATAGAATTCGGGCGCGCCGGTCGAGGGATTGCGCGTGAAAGCGACGCCGGTGGCGCAATCATCGCCCATATTGCCGAACACCATCGCCTGAACGGTGACCGCCGTTCCCCAATCCGCGGGGATATCGTGCAGCCGGCGATAGGTGATCGCGCGCTGATTCATCCACGAGCCGAAAACCGCGCCGATTGCGCCCCAAAGCTGCTCCTCCGGGTCTTGCGGAAAGTCGCGGCCGAGTTCGCGTTGGACCAGCGCCTTGTAGTCGGCGATCACGCTCTTCCAATCCGCGGCTTTGAGCTGCGTGTCGAGGGTGATGCCGGAATCGAGCTTGGCGTTCTCGATCACCTCTTCGAAGAGATGATGCTCGACGCCCAGCACCACCTGGCCATACATCTGGATGAAGCGGCGATAGGAATCGTAGGCGAAGCGCTCGTCGCCGCTCTTTTGGGCGAGGCCCAGAACGGTCGCGTCGTTGAGGCCCAGATTCAGCACGGTATCCATCATGCCCGGCATCGAGGCGCGCGCGCCCGAGCGGACGGAGACAAGCAGCGGATTGGCCCGATCGCCGAAGCGGGCGCCGACGCGCTCTTCGACTTGGCGCAGCGCGGCCGCGACCCGCTCTTTCAAATCCTTGGGATAGGTCTTGTCGTGAGCATAGAAATAGGTGCAGACCTCGGTGGTGATGGTGAAGCCCGGCGGCACCGGCAAGCCGAGGCTCGACATTTCCGCGAGATTGGCTCCCTTGCCGCCCAGCAAGTTGCGCATATCGGCGCGCCCTTCCGCGCTGCCGCCGCCGAAACTATAGACCCATTGCGCCATGGTCAGCCCTCGATCTGCGAAAAATCCGCGACCCGGTTGAGCGTGTCGCGAATCTGCGACAGGAGCCGCAACCGGTTCGCCCGAAGTGCCCGCGATTCCTCCGTATTGCCCGGTACATTGACGGTGACCTTGTTAAAAAAATCATCCACCGGCGCGCGCAAGGCGGCCAGCGCCGCCATCGCGCCCGCGAAATTCTCGCCCGTCAACGCTTCCTGGCTGCTTGTGGTTGCATCCCGCAACCGCCGCTCGAGCGCGCGCTCCTCCTCGAGCTTGAAGAGGTCGCGGTCGGGCGCATCGCTATAACGTGTTTTGTCCTTGCCCTCCTCGATGCGCACGATGTTCGCGGCGCGGCGATAGGCGATCAGCAGATTGCCGCCGTCTTCGCTTGCAAGGAACGAGCCGAGCGCATCGACGCGCTTCCTCAACCGCACCAGATCATCCTCCCCCAGCGCAAAGACCGCGGCGATGAGATCGTGGCGCACGCCCTGATCGCGCAGCGCGACCTTCAGCCGATCGGCGAAGAAGGTGAGAAGGTCGTGAAGCGGGTCGGATGCTGTGACCGCCGGCATCAGTTTGTAGCTCTCCTTGAAAACCGCGAAGAGCGACAGACGAAGATCATTCTCCAAAATTAACCGGATGGCACCAAGCGCAGCGCGTCGAAGAGCATAGGGGTCTTTGGAACCTGTCGGCTTTTCGTCATTCGAGAAAAACGCGACGAGCGTGTCGATCTTGTCGGCCAGCGCCAGCGCCACGCTCACTGGCGCGCTAGGGCAGCGGTCGCTGGGCCCTAGCGGTGCGTAATGCTCGGCAATCGCGGCGGCGACCTCTTGCGCCTCGCCGTCATGGAGCGCGTAGTAGCGGCCCATCACGCCTTGGAGCTCGGGAAACTCGCCGACCATGCCGGTCGAAAGATCGGCTTTTGCAAGCCGCGCGGCGCGACGCAGCTTTTGCGGATCGGCCTTAAGCGGCGGCGCCAGCGCTTCGGCGAGCTTTGCGACACGCTCCACCTTCTCGAGCACCGAGCCGAGCTTGGCGTGGAACACCCGCTCCTTGAGCTTCGGCACGCGGCTCTCGAGCGTCGCCTTGCGATCCTGATCCCAGAAGAATTTCGCGTCCGAGAGCCGCGCGCGCAGCACGCGCTCATTGCCGGCGATAATCGCCTTGCCGCCATCCTCGGCGATCATGTTGGCGACCATGAGAAAGCGCGGCGCGAGCGTGCCCTTCTCGTCGAGACAAGCGAAATATTTCTGATGCGCGCGCATCGAGGTGGTCAGCACCTCTGCTGGGAGCGCCATGAACTCCGGCTCGATGCGCCCCATCAGTACGACCGGCCATTCGACAAGCCCGGTCACTTCGTCGAGCAGGGCCTCGTCCTCTTTGACCTTGACCCCGGCTTTGGCCGCCTCGGCCGCGAGCGCTGCGGCGATCATTGCGCGCCGCTCCGCAGATTCGAGCACGACATAGAAATCGCGCAACTCCTTGCGGTAATCGGCGAAATTGCGCACCGAGAAATGCGCCTTCGAGAGAAAGCGATGACCGCGCGTGGTCATGCCGACGGGAATGTCGCCGAGATCGAGCTTCAGAATGCGGTTGTCCAAGATCGCGAGCACGCTCTCGATCGGCCGGACCCAGCGGAAGGGTGCCGCCGGAAAGCGCATCGATTTGGGCCAAGGCAACGACTCGATCACGGTGCGCAAGATGCCGGGGAGAATTTCGGCCGTGACTTGGCCCGCCCGCTCGATCACCGCGAAATAGAACTCACCCTTGTCGGTCGCGCGCCTCTCGCATCGATCGAGCGACGACAGCCCGGCGGATTTGAGAAAGCCCTGCACCGCCGCTTCGGGCGCGCCGACCCGCGGACCGCGGCGCTCCTCCTTGGAGCCCGGCTGCGTTGCCGGCAAACCCTCGGCAAGGAGCGTCAGCCGCCTGGGCGTGACGAAAGAGACGAGACGCGAGGCGCGCAGATGCGCCTCGTCGAAAGCCACCTCGGCGAGGCGGCGCAGCTCCTCGGCGGCGACGGCTTGCATCCGCGCCGGGATTTCTTCGGTCAGGAGTTCGATCAACAGCTCCGCCATGGATTACCGCCCGGACCGATGGAAACCCTCTCCGCCCGCTTGCGGGGGGAGAGGGTGCGAGCGAAGCGAGCGGGTGAGGTGGGTGGCCGAGGCGGGTGCGATCTTGCGGCAGATGAGCACCGCACCCTTCCCATCGCTAACGCGATGGGGACGTCCCGGCCAACCGCTCTTCGCGGTTGGCCCCGCAGGGTTCGATCGCAAGGGCGATCGAACGGGGCGTCCCCTCTCCCCACTTCGTGCGGAGAGGGAGCTCATTGGCCCTGCTCCGCGAGCCAGCCTTCGCAGCACGCTTTGGCGAGCGAGCGCACGCGGCCGATATAGGCGGCGCGCTCCGTCACCGAGATGACGCCGCGCGCATCCAAGAGATTGAAGCAATGGCTCGCCTTGATGCAGTGATCATAGGCCGGCAGCGGCAGCTTCTTGGCGAGGAGCGCGTTGCACTCCGCCTCGGCGTCGTCGAAATGCCGGAAGAGGCGCCCGGTATCGGCGTACTCGAAATTGAAGGCGGAGAATTCCTGCTCGGCGCGCTTGAAGACATCGCCATAGTTCACGCCCGCGCCGTTGTAATCGAGATCGTAGACGTTCTCGATGCCCTGAACATACATGGCGAGCCGCTCGAGCCCGTAGGTGAGCTCGGTCGAGACCGGATCGCATTCGATGCCACCGACCTGCTGGAAATAGGTGAATTGCGTCACCTCCATGCCGTCGAGCCAGACCTCCCAGCCGAGCCCCCAAGCGCCCAAGGTCGGGCTCTCCCAATCGTCCTCGACGAAGCGGATGTCATGGAGCCGCGGATCGATCCCGAGCGCGTCGAGACTCTTCAAATAGAGCGCCTGGCTATCGGCCGGCGCCGGTTTGAGGATCACCTGGAACTGGTAGTAATGCTGCAGCCGGTTGGGGTTCTCGCCATAGCGCCCATCCGCCGGGCGGCGCGAGGGCTGTACATAGGCCGCCTTCCACGGCTTCGGTCCGAGCGCGCGCAAGGTTGTCGCCGGATGGAAGGTCCCGGCCCCCATCTCGAGATCGTAGGGCTGGAGAATGACGCAGCCCTCAGCGGCCCAGAATTTCTGCAGGGTGAGGATGAGCGCCTGGAAGCTGGTGCTTGCTGAAGCCTCCGCCGCCATCAAGGAATCCGGAAATCGTTGAGGTTGCGCCGCAACATATCGGCAGCCTCATCGAGGGTCAAGCAAAGCCGGGGAAGCGGCTAGCGGCCCCAGGGGCAGTTCGCCTTGCCGCAATTGTTGGCGCCCTGCGCGGCAACGAACGCGCCGCATTGCGCGCATTTGACGAGGTCCTCGACGGAGCGCGCGCCGCCGCCCCGCTTTGCTGCCTCGCGCCGCGCCACCTCGGCGCGGACATCGCGCTTAATCGCCTCGATGCGTGCCGCGTATTTGAAGGCGTACCAAACGATGCCGATCAGCGCGGCAAGGACGATCAGCTTACCAAGACTGAATCCGAGCATGTGCGGTCAGCTCTTCGCGGCAACGCGGCGCAACGCCCATTCGACGCTGCGATGCAGCCAAGCGGGCTCGATTTGATGGTCGCCGTGATGAAGGCAGAGCTCGAGGCGCTTGCCGCTCGTGCAGCGCGTCCAGCTCTCGCAATCGAGATCGCCCTCCTCGGTCTTGCGATCCGGCGCGGCGACGCAACCATCGGTCGCCTCGAGGATGGCGAGGCCTTTCTGGAGGTCGCCCTGCTGAAAGCGGCCGCCGAACAAGGCGCGACCGGTCATCGGAAATGTATGGTCGTTGACGGCGTGGGTGTGGCGCAAATCGAACGCGCCGCTCTCGCAGCGCGCTGGATAGGGCGCCCAGAAATCGCCGGAAAACGGCAGGAAGGCCGCGAAGCCCTGGGCGCCATGGCAGGCGAGATCCCACACCATCGAGCCGCCGATCGAGAATCCCGCGGCGAAGATTCGCGCGCGGTCGACCGGCCAGCGCTGCTCCGCGTCGGCGACGACCGCGTGCAGGAAGGCGATGTCGTCGCGCTTCTTGCGCGGCGCGCCCTCATGCGACCAGCTCATATCGACGCCGTCGGGCACCACCATGAGCGCGCCGAGGCTGGTGACGGCGGCAACCAGCGGCGCGTTGCCGGTGACCATGGCGCTGTTCTCGCGAAAACCGTGCAGGTAAAGCACGAGCGGCAAAGCCCGATTGCCGTTCCAGCCCGCCGGCGCCACCGCGCGATAGGTACCGGTCGGTATCGTGATGAGGCCTGGCTCGGCCTGCGCGGCACAACCCATCAGCGCGACGAAGAAGGCCGAAAGGATCCAGCGCATCACAGCCCGAACCGCGCCCACATCAGACGCTCTTCGAGCCTCGCCAAGAGATCGGCGGCGATGTCGCCAAAATCGGGCCGACGGCGCCAGGCGAGCCGCGCCAGCAGCGAGCGCCGCCGCTCCGGCTCAATCGGGCGCAAGCGCACCCGGTCGCCGAAGAGCTGGCGGGCGATGCCGCGCGCATCGCCGATGCCGTCGATCAGGCCGAGCGACAAAGCGCGCCGGCCAGTGAAGACCTCGCCGCCGAAAAGCTGCGCCTCCTCGCCTTTGAGCTTAGCGCCGCGGCGCTGGCGAACCAGCTCCTTGAAGCTGTCATGCAGATCGCGCTGAAGCGTCTTCAAGCGCGCGACGTCGCGCGGCGCCTCGGGCAGGAACGGATCGAGCAGCGATTTGTCTTCGCCCGCCGTGTAGAGCCGTCGTTCGACGCCGAGCCGGTCCAGCGCGCTGACAAAGCCGAAGCCGGCGGTCACCACGCCGATCGAGCCGAGGAGCGAGGTCTCCTCGGCATAGATCTCGTCGGCGGCGAGCGCCAGCCAGTAGCCGCCCGACGCCGCGACATCCTCGGCAAAGGCGAGAACCGGCACGCCGGTCTCGGCGGCGAGCTGCCGCACGCGGCGATAGAGCAAGGCCGATTGCGCGGGCGAGCCGCCCGGCGAATTGATGGCGAGAGCCACCGCTTTGACACCGCGCAGCTTGAAGGCGCGCTCGAGCGCGCCGGCATAACGGCGCAGCGACACGCCGCGGCGACCGCGCAGACCAATCACGCCGTCGAAACGCAACACCGAGACGACCGGTTCGCCGCGGCGCCACGGGATCGGCGGCAGTCGCTCGAGGAAGCGCCCCGCCATCTAGAGCCGATCCCGAGAAGACGGAATTGTCCCTCTCCCCCCATAAGACGGGCGGAGAGGGTAATTGGACTCGCGGCTCATTCAATCCATCGCATCGAGATATGCTCTAGGTCACCAGATCGATCGCGGCGCCATGGCGCAGCACCGCTTCCGCGGCATCGGTATTGCGTCCATCCGCCTCGTGCAAGACGAGCCCGGGCAGAAGACGCAGCGGGGCGGCGTTGCCCTTGCGCGCCTGGACAAGAATGCGCTTGGCCGGCTTGCCCGCCCCGGCCCAGAGCGGAAACACCACGATGTCGCCGGCACGACCCGACAACTCGCGCAACAGCTGCGGCAGCCGGTCGGTGCGGTGGATGAAGGTCATGGTGCCGCGGCCCGACGCCATGGCGAGAGCGAAACGCACCCAGGCGGAGAGATCGGCCTCGCCTTCGATCGAGGCTTCGGCCTTGCCGGGCGAGGGCGAGGGCGAGGCCTTGCCGGATTCGAGAAACGGCGGATTGGCCATGACGTGCGAAAAGGCACCGGGCTCGAGCCGCGGCGGCGGCTTCAGCAGGTCGCCCGCCATCGCCGTGACGCGGCCCCCCAGCTCGTTCAACAGAATGTTATCGCTCGCGAGACGCACGAGCTCGCGCTGCCGGTCGAAGGCGACGACCCGGCAGGACGGCACGCGCCGGGCGAGGCAGAGGCTCGCCGCGCCGACCCCGCAGCCGACATCGAGCACAATGTCGCCGGCGCTTGCGGGCACCGCGGCCGCGAGCAGAACCGGATCGATGGCGACGCGATAGCCGTCGCGCGGCTGGCGCAGCCGTACCGTACCGCCGAGGATCGCGTCTTCGCTGATGTCGGGCGCGGGCGCGGCGCCGCTCACGGCTCCTCTCCCGCCTCCCGGATCACGGTGCGGGCGCGCTGCACGTCGCCGTCGCGCACCATCAGCCGACGGGGAATGGCGCCGATGCTGCCCTCCATGATGCTGGTGTAGCCGTCGAGCACGACCGCTTCGATCCCCGCCGCGGCCAAGAGCGCCTGCAGCCACGAAAGCCGGACGGTATCGTTGGTGCGCATCAACTCCTGCATCGCATGTCCTGACTGCCGCTCGGCATCGGCCGCATGGGCTTGACCCTCGCGGCAAGCGTTCTATGCTCGCTGGAGGTCGGGGTCCCGTCAAGCAAGGGAATGAGGCGCGAACGTGGCACTGGCAGTCCCTGCCACAGGCGAAACGACCAAGTCCAAACCGTCGCTCGACCGATTGACCGCACTCTTGAAGGCCGATCTGACGCGCGTCAATACGCTCATCGTCGAACGGATGCAAAGCCCGGTGGCGCTCATCCCGCAGCTCGCCGGTCATATTGTCGCGGCCGGCGGCAAGCGCTTGCGGCCGATGCTGACGCTCGCCACCGCGCGGCTGTGCGGCTACCGCGGCGATCGCCACATCGCGTTGGCGGCGGCGGTCGAGTTCATCCACACCGCGACGCTGCTGCATGACGACGTGGTCGATGCGAGCGATCTGCGCCGCGGCCTCGCCACCGCGAACGCAGTCTGGGGCAATAAGCCGTCCGTGCTGGTCGGCGACTTCCTCTTCAGCCGGGCGTTCCAGCTGATGGTCGAAGACGGCTCGTTGCGCGTGCTCGACATTCTGTCGCGCGCCTCGGCCGTGATCGCCGAGGGCGAAGTGTTGCAGCTCGTTACCTCGAACGATCTGGGCACGACCGAGGCAGCCTATCTTCAGGTCATCAACGCCAAGACGGCGCAGCTCTTTGCCGCGGCGAGCCGCATCGGCGCCGTCCTCGGCGAGCGCTCGGAGATGGAGGAGACGGCGCTCGAGGCTTATGGCCGCCATCTCGGCATCGCCTTTCAGCTGATTGACGACATGCTCGATTATTCGGCGCGGCAAACCGAGTTCGGCAAAACCGTTGGCGACGATTTCCGCGACGGCAAGATCACCCTGCCGGTGGTGCTCGCTTGGCGCGCGGCGGATGAGCGCGAGCGGCGGTTTTGGCGCCGCACCCTCGAGCGCTTGGAGCAGCACGACGAGGACCTGCCGCATGCGATCGAGCTGATGCGCCAGCACGGCGCACTCGCCCAAACCTTGGAGCGCGCCCGGGAATACGGCGCCGCAGCCCGGCGCGCGCTGGCCGCGTTCCGCGAGGGGCCGGAGCGCGCCGCGCTCGAGGAGGCGATCGATTTCTGCTTGGCGCGCGGCTATTAGCGCCCCCGGGGCTGCGACTTGGCGGTTGCGGTCGTCGGAGGTTCGGGCTATATCGCGCGGCGCCGGAGTGTAGCTCAGCCTGGTAGAGCACCGCTTTCGGGAGGCGGGGGCCGGAGGTTCGAATCCTCTCACTCCGACCAGCTTGTCGAGAAACCGATCCCGCCGCAACGCGACCCGGAAGATACGTCGCGGGACAACGCACTTTAGCGTGAAATTAACCGAAGCAGGCCCAACCTGCTCTTGTTGCTTAGCAACAAGACAGTTAAGGTTCTCTCGCGAGACCCGACGGTCGCATGGCAATACGCGGTCAACAAAGCGAGCCCACCGAGCTCCATCCCGGCGTGAGCGTGCGCGAAGCCGCGCGCATCGCCGAGCTGGAGAAATGGGCTTGGGGACGCGCTCGCGCGCTGCGCATCTTTTACAGCCATCTGACGGCCTATGTGGTCATCAATTTCGTGCTGTTCTTGATCGACTCGACCTCCGCCGGGCCGATGTGGTTTTACGCGCCGCTGGTCGGCTGGGGGCTGATCATCTGCCTCCATGCGCTGCACGCCTACGAGCTCCTGCCCTGGACCACGCAGGATTGGGAAAAGCGCAAGGTGAGAGAGCTGATCGATGAAAAGCTCCGGCATTAGAGGCAGGCGGCGGCGCGTGCGTGACGATCGTTTCAACGTTTCAGGCCAAAAGGCCGAACACTCGACAATAGGGGTTTTGCCATTTCGATGATTTCCAGACGATGCTCCCCCTGGTTCGCCGCTCTCATCGCTCTCGCGCTGGCCGGCTGCAACGCCAACAACCCTCATCCCGCCTCGAAAGCCGACGGCGATCTTGCGCTCTATCGCTCGGTGCTCGAGCGCGTGCACAACAGCTATGTCGATCCGGTGAGCGACAACAAGCTGATCGACAATTCGCTGAAAGGCATGCTGACCGGCCTCGACCCGCATTCGGACTATATGAGCGAGGCCGAATATCAGGAGATGCTCGACGACAGCGCCGGCGAGTTCGCGGGGATCGGTGCGGAGCTGACGCGGGACGATTCCCATCCCTTGGTGATCTCGCCGATCGACGACACGCCGGCCGCCCGCGCCGGCATTCGCGCCGGCGACGTCATCTTGCGCATCAACGGCGAACTCACCGACGGCATGAGCCTCAAGGATGTGGTCACCGCCCTGCGCGGTCCGACCGACAGCAAGGTGCGCCTCACCATCGGGCGCAAGGACGCGGCGCCCTTCGACGTGACGCTCACCCGCGCCATCATCAGGGTTGATTCGGTCAAGTCGGCGCTCGAGGCCAACGGGATCGGCTACATCCGCATCACCAGCTTCACCGAGACGACACAGCGCGAGGTCACCCGCGCGCTCGACGACCTTCAGAGCAAGAGTCACGGGCGCCTGCAGGGGCTGGTGCTCGATCTGCGCAACGACCCCGGCGGGCTGCTCGATCAAGCCGTGCGGGTCGCGGGCGATTTCCTCGACGGCGACACGGTCGTCTCGATCCGCGGCCGCTCCTCGGACGACAATCGCGCCTTCCCCGCGCCGGCCAATGGCGACCGGATCAAAGGCGTGCCGATGGTTGTGCTGATCAACGGCGCCTCGGCCTCGGCCGCCGAGATCGTCGCCGGAGCCTTGCAGGATCGTCATCGCGCGCAGGTTTTCGGCACGCAGAGCTTCGGCAAAGGATCGGTTCAGACCATCATCCCGCTCGATGGTCATGGCGCGCTGCGCCTCACCACCGCGCGCTATTACACGCCGAGCGGCCGATCGATCCAAGGCGTCGGCATCACGCCGGACCGCGTCGTCGAGCAGCCGAAGGACTCAAAAACCGCCGAAGTCGATATCATCCGCGAAGCCGATCTGCCCG
This sequence comes from Allostellaceae bacterium, assembly GCA_035277525.1. GTDB lineage: Bacteria > Pseudomonadota > Alphaproteobacteria > ATCC43930 > CGMCC-115725 > CAIKMD01. The sequence continues at coordinate 1,039 of DATEKH010000171.1, read as the reverse complement.
GCGCCTTGACCGCCGGCCCGAGCACGGCCGCGGCGAACGGCACCCAGACCGCGCCGAAGCTCGCGGCCGCACAACACACGGAGACGATCATCGAATCATCGGCGATCGGCTCCGCGCGTGATTATCAGCTTCACACCGCTGTCGACGCGCTGTCACACCTTCACGCCGACGTGTCGCGCAGCCGGTAATCGGCGTAGCGGGCGCGCAGCTCGGTCTTCAGGAGCTTGCCCGTCGCTGTGTGCGGCAGGGCATCGACGAAGACGACATCGTCGGGCGCCCACCAGGGAGCAACCTTGCCGCGGTAAAAGGCGAGAAGCTCCGCGCACTCGACCGTGGCTCCAGGCTTCCTTTGCACGATGAGCAACGGCCGCTCGCCCCATTTGGGGTGCGCCACCCCGATCACCGCCGCTTCGGCGACGGCCGGATGGGCGATCGCGATGTTCTCGAGCTCGATCGAGCTGATCCATTCGCCGCCGCTCTTGATCACATCCTTCGAGCGGTCGGTGATCTTCATATAACCGTCCGGATCGATGGTCGCGACATCGCCGGTCTCAAACCAGCCGTCGCGCAGGAGGCCGCGCCCGTCGCTTTTGAAATAGTCGCTGGCAACCCAAAGCCCGCGCACCATCAGATCGCCGAAGGCCACGCCGTCCCAGGGCAGTTCCTTGCCCTCGCCGTCGACGATCTTCATATCGACGCCGGGTATGGCGCGGCCCTGCTTGCTCTTGACGGCGAGAAGCGAGTCGGGCGGAGCGTCGCGATGCTTGGCTTTGAGCTGAGCGGCCGTGCCCAAAGGGCTCATCTCGGTCATGCCCCAGGCATGGATGACCTCGACGCCGTGATCCTTCTCGAAGGCGTCGATCATCGCCGGCGGCGCGGCCGAGCCGCCGATGACGACGCGCTTCAAGGATGAAAGCCGCGCGCCGTTCTCTTCGAGATGGCGCAGCAGGCCGAGCCAGACGGTCGGAACGCCGGCGCTGAAGGTCACCTGCTCCGCTTCGAACAGCTCGTAAAGACTCTTGCCGTCGAGCGCCGCGCC
>DATEKH010000170.1:0-4656 GCA_035277525.1 Allostellaceae bacterium | reverse complement strand
GACATCCTCCATATAGAGCAGCGGCCGGTCCTCCTCGCAGAGAACGCAGCCGTGAATCGCGCCGGCGGCGAGATAAAGGCTCGGGCTGGTGTTGATCTTCCTGGTCAGCGCATAAAGCCACGAGGTTTTCAGCACCGCATCGCGCGGGAGGACGATCTCGTCGAATTTTTCCATGAGATCGCCGAACACCGTGCCTTGCGCGCAGCCCGAGGTGAGGGTTTTCTTCCGCAGCTTCTTCTCGAACGAGGTCTTGCGCTCGGTGCGCACCACCACGGTCTCGAGCTCGTCGTCGTGATCGATGGCGGTGATCTTGTCGTCCGGGCGCAGCATGTTCTGGTTGAGGAGATAGCCGACGGCAAGACAGTCGGGATGATCGCCGACCGTCATCATGGTGACGATCTCCTGGCCGTTGAGGAAGAGCGTCAGCGGCCGCTCGACCACCACCGATGTCGACACCGGATTGCCGTCCTGATCGATGCCGTCGACCTTCCGCGTCAGCCGCGGATCGTCCGGATCGGGCCTGACGATGAACGCCTTCATGGCGCAAATGATGGGCCGCGCTGCGCGAGCTTGCAAGGGTTCGGACATCGCCTTGGCGAGCGATGCGCCCGCACGCAAGCGCTTGTCACCGCGTGCGCTTCGCATGAAGATGGCGGCAAGAAAACCCGCCCGGGGAGGATCGCCGATGGCCGCTGGCGCCGTCTCGAAGCTCGCTCGTCGAGTTGGGGCAGATCGGCGCGGCGCCCGAGGACGACACGGTCTCCACCGAGAAATTCCTGAATTGAGGGGGAAAGAATGACGCCATGGATTGTAGCGCTCCGGCGCGGCGCGGCCGCCGCGGCGGTTATCCTGCTTCTCGCCGGCGGTATCGCCCGCGCCGCGGATCTCGTCCGCGTCGGCACGCCGTCCGGCGATGATTTTCATTTCTCGATGGCGAATGTCGGCGTCGCCGCCGGCATCTTTAAGAAAGAAGGCATCGAGCTGCAGATCGTCGCGCTCGCCGGCGGCGCCAAGCTGCACCAGGCGATGACCGCCGGCAGCCTCGATGTCGCGCTCGGCGCCGGCACCGATATCGGCCTCATCATCAAGGGCGCGCCGGAGAAAGGCGTCGGCGTCTTGGCGACCAAGCCCTCGAATATGGTGCTGCAGGCGAGCACCCGCAGCCACGTCACGACCATCGCCGGGATGAAGGGCAAGAAGGTCGGCGTCAGCAGCGTCGGCGCCCTCACCTATTGGCTCGGCCAGCAGCTCATCAAGCATGAGGGTTGGGGCCCCGGCGGGCTGGAGCTGGTGGCGACCGGCGGCGGCCAGGCGAATATCGCGGGGTTTGTGTCGGGAAATCTCGACGGCGCCGTGACCTCGCTCGAAGCCGCGCTGAAGGTCGAGGAAGCCGGCCAAGGCAGAATCCTTTTGACCTTCGGCGATATCGTCAATCCGTTCATCGCGCACATCACCTACGCCAGCGACGACATGATCCAAAAGCGCCCGGACGCGCTGCGCCGCTTCCTCGCCGGCTGGTATGCGACCATCGCCTTCGCGCGGGCCAACAAGGCCGAGGCGATTCATCTCTCGCAGCCCGTGACCGGTCTCTCCGATGCGCTCGCCGACAAGGTCTACGATATCGAGATGCCGACCTTCTCGGCCGATGGACGCTTCGATCCCGTCGGCATGGAAGCGGTGAAGCAGGCGCTCGTCGATCTCGGCCAGCTCAAGGAGAAGCCCGACAGCAAGGCGCTGGTCACAGAGGAGTTCCTCCCCAAGCCGATGTGAGCGCCGGTCCGGGCACCGCAGAGTGCGTTAATGCAAGGTTGACGCGACCGGCGGCCTCCACCCGCCGGCCGCTTCCCTGGCACCGGTCGAAGCACTATGTTAAGGCCATGATCGATCCCTTTGGACGGCATATCAGCTACTTGCGAGTCTCGGTCACGGACCGCTGCGATTTCCGCTGCGTCTATTGCATGGCCGAGGACATGACCTTTCTGCCGAAGGCCGAGATCCTGTCGCTCGAGGAGCTCGACCGGGTGTGCAGCGCCTTCATCCGGCTGGGGGTAAAGAAGCTTCGCTTGACCGGGGGCGAGCCGCTGGTCCGGCGCAACATCATGTCGCTCATTCAGGGCCTCGGGCGCCACCTCAAATCGGGCGCGCTCGATGAGCTGACGGTCACGACCAATGGCAGCCAGCTCGAGCGCCATGCGGCCGATCTCAAAGCCGCCGGCATGCGCCGCATCAATGTCTCGCTCGACACGCTCGATCGCGAAAAATTCGCCGCGATCACGCGCTGGGGCCGGCTCGATCAGGTGATCGCCGGGCTCGATGCGGCCAAGCGCGCCGGGCTCGAGATCAAGATCAACGCGGTCGCCTTGAAGGGCGTCAACGACGACGAATTCGACCGCCTCATCGCCTGGTGCGGCGAGCGCGGCTATGATCTGACGCTCATCGAAGTGATGCCGATGGGCGAGATCGGCGCCGGCGCGCGCCTCGAGCAATTTCTGCCGCTTTCGATGGTTCGGGCGGCGCTGCAACGGCGCTGGACGCTCGATGAGACCGATTATCGCACCGGCGGACCCGCGCGCTACTACGTCGTGCGCGAGACCGGCAAGCGCTTGGGCCTGATCACGCCGCTCACGCATAATTTCTGCGAGAGCTGCAACCGCGTGCGGCTGACCTGCACCGGCACGCTCTATATGTGCCTCGGCCAGCACGACAGCGCCGATCTGCGCGCGCCGCTCAGGGCTTCGGACAGCGACGCGCTGCTCGAAGCGGCGATCGCCGAAGCGATCTCGCGCAAGCCCAAGGGGCATGATTTCATCATCGACCGCCGTCACACGCAATCCGCCGTGTCGCGGCATATGAGCGTGACCGGCGGTTGAGCACGCTCGGCGTCGGCTTCGAGGCGAGCGATGCGCCCGCCGCCCAGGAGGCGCTCGCCGAGCTTAATCGGCATTACGCCGGCACCGATCCCGAGAAAGCCGACATCATCGTCGCGCTGGGCGGCGATGGCTTCATGCTCGAGACGCTCCACCGTCACATGAAGCGCGGCGTGCCGATCTACGGCATGCATCGCGGCAGCGTCGGCTTTCTCATGAACTCCTACTCGGCCGAAGGGCTCGAGGAGCGCCTCCTGCGCGCCAAGCCCGTGCGCGTCCACCCGCTCGAGATGGCCGCGCGCGACCGCAGCGGCAAGACCCACACCGCGCTCGCGATCAACGAAGTCTCGCTCATCCGCCAGAGCCGGCAGACGGCCAAGCTGCGCGTCAGCGTCGACGGCTCGACGCAGCTGGACGAGCTCATGGCCGACGGCATCCTGGTCGCGACCCCGGTCGGCAGCACCGCCTATAACCTTTCGGCGCATGGTCCGATCATTCCCCTGGGCGCCGGAATTCTGGCCTTGACGCCGATCAGCGCGTTCCGGCCCCGGCGCTGGCGCGGCGCGCTGCTGCCCTTGACGGCGGAGCTTCATATCGACGTGCTCGAGGCCGAGAAGCGGCCCGTGAGCGCGACGGCCGATTTCACCGAGGTGCGCGATGTGAGCGCCGTGACCGTGCGCGAGCGCGGCGAGATCGCGCTCACCATGCTGTTCGATCCCGAGCACAATCTCGAAGAGCGCGTGCTGAAAGAGCAGTTCCTCTCTTGAGGCGGCGATCCGTCTCGGCCATCCGCGGCTGAGCGGAGCGCGGCCCATCCTCGCCCTGCGAAACCCCGAAACTGCCTCAATCGCGCCACAATCCGAGGCAATAAGCGCCGTGCCGGTCCGTTGTCTTCGCGAAAGCCTCGACCGGCTTTCTTTATGCGAGGTTCCACCCATGCGTATCTTTTTGCGTTTCGCCCTGCTCCTTTTCGCGGCGGCGGGCTTGGCTTGCGGCGCGGGCGCGCCGCGGCAGGCAGCCGCCCAGGTTAATGTCGGCGTATCGATCACCGTCCCGCCGCCGGTCCTGCCCGTCTATTCCCAGCCGGTAATTCCCGGCCCGGGCTACATTTGGGCTCCGGGTTACTGGGCCTGGGGACCTTATGGTTACTACTGGGTTCCCGGCACCTGGGTGTTGCCGCCGGCGGTCGGCCTGCTGTGGACACCGGGCTATTGGGCCTGGAACGATGGCGTCTATTTCTGGCATGCGGGCTATTGGGGCCCGCGCGTCGGCTTTTACGGCGGCATCGTCTATGGCTACGGCTATGACGGCATCGGCTATCACGGCGGGTTCTGGCAAGGCGGCCATTTCCACTACAACACCGTGGTGAACAATATCGGCAGCGTGCATGTCGCCTATGTCTATCGCCGCACGGTCGTGAACAACGTCAACATCACCCGGGTCAGCTTCAATGGCGGCCATGGCGGCATCGCCGCCCGCCCGACGGCGCAGCAGCAAGCCTTTGCCACCGAGCATCATGTCGGCGAGACACCGGTGCAGCGCCAGCACGACGACGCGGCCCGCGGCCGGGAAGATCTCCGCTCATCGTTCAATCACGGCCGGCCGCCGATCGCGGCGACGCCGCGAGCGACCGCCTTCACCGGCCGAGGCGTCACCGGCCCCGGCGCAGCTGGGCCCGCGCCGCATGCCGCACCGTCCCGCAACGCCGCGCCCAACACCAATAATGGACCGCCCCGCAACATGCCGGTTCATAACGCCGCGCCCAACACCAATAATGGACCGCCCCGCA
>DATEKH010000169.1:0-5351 GCA_035277525.1 Allostellaceae bacterium | reverse complement strand
TGACCGGCTTTTCCGGACACGCGCCGCGCAAGCCGCCGCTCGACACGCGCGACCATCCGGCGTTCAACGCAGCGATGGCGCGCATGACCGGGCCGCAGACACTCCGCCGCAGCAATTGTGTCGGCGAGATCGCCTTGCGCGACCGGCAAGCCTTCAAGGAGGACATCGCCAACCTCGAAGCGGCGCTCCAAGGCCGGCGCCATGTCGAGGCGTTCATGACCTCGGCCTCGCCCGGCCTCGTCACGGCGTTCCAGCCCAACGCCTTCTATCCCTCGCATGAGGCCTATGTCGAGGCGGTGGCGCAAGCGATGAGGCCCGAATACGAGGCGATTGCGCGCGCCGGCTTCGTGCTTCAGCTCGATTGCCCCGATCTCGCCATGGCGCGGCACACCGGGTTTCAGGATTTGAGCGAGGCGGCGTTTTTGAAACGCGCGCGCCATCACGTCGCGGTGCTGAACCACGCGGTGCGCAACATTCCGGCCGACAAGATGCGGCTCCATATCTGCTGGGGCAATTACGAAGGCCCGCACGACCATGACATTCCGCTCGCCAAGGTCGCTCCGATCCTCTTGAAGGCGAAGCCGATGGCGCTGGTGATCGAAGCGTCGAACCCGCGCCACGAGCATGAATGGCGGCTCTGGCAAGAGGTCGCGCTGCCCGAGGACAAGGTCCTCATCCCGGGCGTGCTCGACACTTCGACCAATTATGTCGAGCATCCCGAGCTCGTCGCCGAGCGCATCGCCCGCTTTGCCGAGATCGTCGGGCGCGAGCGCGTGATCGCGGGCACCGATTGCGGCTTCGGCACGTTCGCGGGCTATGGCAAGCTCGATCCGGATATCGCCTTCAAGAAGCTCGCCGCGATGGTCGAGGGCGCGAGGATCGCGAGCAAGCGGCTGTGGCGGAAGGCGAAGGCGACGAAGAAGGCCGCCGCGAGCGCGCGCGCCAATGCTGCGCAGCGCGCGAGGCTGTCGACACGAAAGAAAGCTGCAGGCCGCGAGCGCTTATCGGCAAAACGCGGTCGCAGATAAAATTGCAAACCCATCCTGCGCCCCGTGAGCTTGACGAAGGGCGACTACGCGCGTCGCGCTCCGCTTAGGGTGAGGAGGTATTTGATCTGGCATCGATCAACGGAAGATGCCATACACCATCTCACCTCATCCTGAGCGAAGTCGAAGGACGCGGGCTGCTTCTGCAGCAAGCCGGCAGATGTCGCGCGCTACTTCGCGAGAAGGTAACGCTGCTCCAGCGAAGGCGGGCCGTCGCACATCACTTGTCCGGTCTCCACCAACTCGATGAGATGCGCGAGGACCGAGCGGCCGGCGGCGGCGACAAGCCTCGGATCGAGTCCGGCATAAATGCGCGCCACCATCCTCGGAATCGTGTCGTCGCCCGCGGCCAGGGCGGCGAGGATGGCCGCGCTGCGCTCGCGGCGATGGGCGATGAAGGCCGCGACATGGGGCTTCGGCGCATCGATCGAGGGCCCATGCGTCGGCCAATAGAGCCTATCGTCGCGCGCCAAGAGCTTTTCGAGCGAGCGCATATAGGCCGCCATATCGCCATCGGGCGGCGCGATCACGCTGGTGGACCAACCCATCACGTGATCGCCGGTGAAGAGCGTGCGCTCCTCGGGCAGAGCGAAGCAGAGATGATTCGAGGTATGGCCGGGCGTCTCGAGCGCTTCGAGATGCCAGCCGGGTCCTTCGAGCGCGTCGCCGTCGCGCAGCTCGATATCGGGCACGAAGTCGCGATCGCCGCCCTCCTCGGTCACGCCACCCAGGCTCTCGGAAGGCCGGCGCGAGCCATGCGGCCCGAAGCCATAGGTCTTGGCGCCGGTCGCGCGCTTCAGCGCGGCAGCGGCGGGCGAATGATCGAGATGGGTGTGCGTGATGAGGATGTGCGTCACCGTCTCGCCGGCGATCGCCTCGATGAGCGCGGCGACGTGATCCTCGAGCGCGGGGCCTGGGTCGATGACCGCAACCTTGCCGCGGCCGATGATGTAGGTGCCGGTGCCCTTGAAGGTGAAAGGGCTGGGGTTGCGCGCCACGACGCGGCGGATGAGCGGGCTTAGCTGCTCAGCCCGGGCGTACGCGAAGGCGAAGTCGCGGCGGAAGGGGATTTCGGTCGCCATGGCCACCGCCTTATCGCAAGCCCGCGGCCTTGCCAAGAGCCGCTGCCGGGCTTGAGGCTCAAGGCGCGCTTCTCGATGAGGTGCCAGGAGAGGAAGGCGAGCGCGCCGGCCAGGAGGCTCGCAAGCAAAAAGACCTGCCACCAGGCGGCGTGACCCTTCATCAGCCAGATCACCGCCTGCTGCGACGGCCAGCCATAGATGTAAAGCCCATAGGAGAGGTCGCCGAAGCGCGCGGCCGGGATGACCGGCAGGCGCGGCTGGAGCGCGAGATAGAGCGCCAAGTAACAACCGAACAGCGGGAAGAGCAGGATGAACTGGCCGAGCGGCACGCTCGCGATAAGACCGGCGACGGCCAGGAGCGCGATGCGGCCGTCGAAGATGCGCGTTTCGCGGAGCTTATAGAGCGTCATGCCGATGGCGAAGAAGCTCAACATCCAGCCCCAGCCGCCGAGAATATTGAGCGCATCGAAATGGATCGACGCCATGCCGAGCGCGACGAGCAAGAGACAAACCGGCAGCCGGATGAGGCGCAGCATGCCCAGCGCCATCACCATCAGATACATCTCGAACTCGATGCCGAGCGTCCAGAGCGAGCCGTTGATCTCGAGCCCGACCGCGTTGTCGACGAACATCACGCCGGGCAACTCGTGGACCTTGAGGCTGAACACCGCATTGTCGAGCACATAGCGATAAGGCTCGGGCCGGCCGAGATATTGCGCGAGCGGCAGGGTGGTGACGATCGGCGCCAGCACGAAGGCGCTGAGGACGAGCATCACGAGATAGCCCGGAAAGATGCGCAGGCAGCGCTTCAAGAGATAGCGCAGCGGCCCCTGCGTCTGCTCGAAGCTTTGCGTAACGAGAAAGCCGCTGATCGCGAAAAAGACGAAGACGCCGGCCAAGCCGAGCATGCATTGATTGCCGGTCAAGCGGTTGAGCGGCTCATTGACGCTCGTGCCTTCGGCGATGAGAAAGGAATGCGAGAAGATCACCGCCAGCGCGGCGATGAAGCGAAGCAGATCGAAATTGTTGTGCCGTCCCCGCGCTTGCCGCTCGGCCGGCATCCCTGTCATCCGAAAGGCGGCTTCATCGCGACCGAGAACATCACGGTCGGCAGAAGCTCGCGCACCGCGGCGCGAAGGCTCGCTTCATCGGCGCCCTCGGCCGCGGCGATCGCGCCGCGTGGATTGCGCCGCATGATGGTCGCAACCGCGCGGCCCGCCGAATTCGAGCCCAGGGTGACGAACACCTCGGCGGGATCGACGCGGCCGAGCGTCTTGGCGAGCCGGCCCTTGCCTTTCTCGGTATCGAGATCGAGCACCGGCAGATCGGCAGTCGAGGCGGCGGGCTCGGGCGGCACCGCCGCATCGATGGCCTCGACCGGTTGGTGGCGCGCAAAGCGCTGGAAGATGGCTCGGCTCTCGCTGGTATCGATGCGGAACTGCAGCTCCCAAGTCTCGCCGCGCGCGGCAAGCTCGGCGATCAGCGCGAAGAGATCGTCGCAATCGGGATCATGGCTGCAGGTGATAAAGGCGAAGCGGCCCTCATGCTCGATCACCCGATCGTCGTTCTCGGCAAAGCCGAGCTCGTCGAGCGCATTGACGAGCGCCCGTTCCGAGGCGACGAGAAGCGTGCTGACGTGGAGTTTGGAGGTCTCGCGGGAGGGATCCGGTACGTCCATCACCATCACTTAGCGATTCGAGGGGGTTTCGGCAAGTTTGGCGCGCGGACGGGGATCGCGCTCAGCCGGCGATGAGCTCCAGCCCTTGGATGGCCGCGAAACCTTGGGCCGGATTGACCACGGTGAGGATGAAGGCGTCGGCGGCGCAGTCGAGCCCGCCATTGCCCTTGAGGCACGCGGTTCGCGGCAAGGTGTCGATGTCGACGTAGAAGGTCTCGCCGGCGCGCGCCACGACGGTCTTGAACTGGTTGGGGTAATAGCGATCGGTCTGAATCGTCAGATCGTAGCGCCCAGGCGGCACGTCGCGATAGAACACCGTGCCCGGGCGCGATTCGCCCGCCGGCTGGCCGTTGAGATAAACCATCCGCCATTGCATGGCGCCGTAATAGGTGATGGCGCGATAAAAGACGAGACGCGCCGTGCCGGGCGGTGCCGGCGGCAAGGGCCCATAGAGCGCGTTGGGCGGTGGCCGCTGCACGCATCCCGCCAGCAGAAGGATGACGGTTAAGAAAACCGGGCGGGCGAGGCGGATCATCGAAATCTCCGGGCCGCTGGCCCAAGCCGCGCGTCGCTCGCGGCGGGTCCGGTGCCGTAGTATAGATGGATTATAAAACCCGCCTAAAGAAGGGGCCTCACGAAGGCGTCAATGAGGGAGCGATGTTCGGGCTCATCCAGGACTGGCCGCTGCTGGTTTCGTCGCTGATTTGCCACGCGGACCGGCATCACGGCGCGACCGAGATCGTGACGCGCAGCCTCGAAGGGTCGATCCACCGCTACACCATTCGCGAGGCGCATGCGCGCGCCCGCCAGCTTGCCAACGCGCTGAAGCGCTTGAGCGTCGGCCGCGGCGACCGTGTCGCGACGCTCGCCTGGAACACGCATCGACATTTCGAGTTCTACTACGGCGTCTCCGGCATGGGCGCGGTGTGCCACATCATCAATCCGCGCCTGTTTCACGAGCAGATCGCCTACATCATCAATCACGCCGACGATCGCTATGTGTTCTTCGACGCGTGCTTTGCGCCTTTGGTCGAAACGCTTCGCCCCTGTTGCGGCGGCGTCAAAGGATGGATCGCGCTCACCGATCATGCTCACATGCCTGCGCTTGCGGGCGCGCTGTGCTATGAGGATTTGCTCTCCGCCGAGAGCGATGCCTTCGACTGGCCGAGCTTCGATGAACGGCTCGCTTCCTCGCTCTGCTACAGCTCGGGCACGACCGGCAATCCCAAGGGCGCGCTTTACGCGCATCGCTCGACCCTTCTTCATGCCTATGGCATTTCGCTTCCCGATACTTTCGCCCTCTCGGCGCGCGATGTGATCGCGCCGGTGGTGCCGATGTTTCACGTCAATGCCTGGGGCCTGCCTTACGCGGCGATGCTGGTGGGAGCGAAGCTGGTCTTTCCGGGCGCGGCGCTCGACGGCAAGAGTCTTTACGAGCTGTTCGAAGCGGAGCAGGTGACCTTCAGCGCCGGCGTTCCGACCGTCTGGCTCGGCCTGCTGCGCCATCTCGAAGAGAACGGCGCGCGGCTTTCATCCTTGAAGCGC
>DATEKH010000168.1:0-2751 GCA_035277525.1 Allostellaceae bacterium | reverse complement strand
CTCCCCCGCCTTCGGCGTCGGGTAGCCCTTGCGGCGCTTGAAGTCCTTGATCTGCTCGCGCACCAGGCCGGCGAGCGGCAGGCTCATTCCCGCGCCATCGGCCTCTTTCAAGACGATCGCCATGTCCTTCTCGGCCCAGGGCGTCGGCCGCGCATCGGCGCGCGCCGAGAGCGCGAAATTCTCGGCGCTCGAATGGACGAGCGCCGCGCGCATCGTCTCCTGATCGACGCCGAGGGCCTCGCCCAAGCGCAAGCCTTCGTCATTCGCCGCCATGCACGCCCAGAGGATCGAATTGTTGACCATCTTGCCGACCTGGCCCGCGCCGAACGGCCCGAGATTAAAGATATCGGAGGCGAAGGCGGAAAAGACTGGCCGGCAGGCTTCGAAGGCGCAAGCGTCGCCGCCGCCGAGAATGAGCATGGTGCCGGTCTCGGCGAAAGGCTCGCCGCGCGTCAGCGCCATGTCGATGAGGATGAGGCCGCTGCCCGCGAGCCGCTCCGCGAGGCGCCGTGCGTAAGACGGCGCGATGGTCGAACCGATGGCGAGGATGAGCCCGGGCCGCGCCGCCGCCGCGACTCCGTCGGCGCCAAAGACAACGCGCTCGATCTCGGCATCGAAGCCGACCACGACCAGCACCGCATCGCTCGCCGCGGCGAGCGCCTTGGGATTGGGCGCGATCGAGACGCCGAGCGAAGCGGCCGCATCGCGCGCCGCGCCCGAGAGGTCGCTTCCCGCGACGCTGAAGCCTTTGGCCAAGAGGTGCCGCGCCATCGGCCGGCCCATCGCGCCGAGGCCGACGATGCCGATGCGTTTCGGCGTGGCGATTGCTCCTTGCGTCATGGCGCGCTGTCCTCTCGAGTCTCGCGTGAAACCGTTCTCCAGCGCGCGACGCTAGCACGCTTTGCCTCGACAGCGCCCCTCGGCCGGGCTTAGGGTGGGCGTGGGAAAGCGCTCTCCAAAGGCGCTCCTTTGCGAGGGAGGAGAAAGCTTGCTCTTCCGGCATTCCAGCAAAAGGCGGCGCCTCGGCTCCCGCCGCCGATGGGTTTACAGCGAAAGCTTGGAGCGCCGCGACCGGCGGCGCGCGCGCTGGACGCGCGGCTTGTGGATGGCGCTCGCGGCGCTGGGGCTCGCCGCGGTGCCGCTCGCCGAGGCGCGGCCCGCCGAGCCCAACGACATCCATGTGATTGCGACCATCACCGGCCCGAGCGCGTTCGTCGGCCAATATATGAAGCTCAATTTCGAGGCCTTCGAGGATTGGGTCAATTCGACCGGCGGCATCGGCGGCCGGCCGCTGCATTTCATCCTCGCCGACAATCAAAGCCAGCCGCAAATCTCGGTGCAGCTCGCGACCGAGATTCTTGTGTCGCACCCCGCGGCGCTGATGGTCACGGGGCCCGTGGCCAATTGCGCGGCCGTCGCGCCGCTGTTGACGCAAGGCCCGGTCACCTGGTGCAATTCGCCGGCGCTTCACCCCAAGCGCGGCAGCTTCGCCTTCGCCTCGGGCCCGGACACGCTCGACGGCATCAACTCGGTGCTGCGCTATTACCGCATGAAGGGCTGGACCAAGATCGGGGTTCTGAACTCGACCGACGTCACCGGCCAGGACGCCGACAAGGCGATCGCCGCCGATCTGAAGCTGCCCGAGAACGCGCCGATCAAGATCGTCGCCTACGAGCATTTCAACCCGTCCGATCTGACGGTCTCGGCGCAGATCGCGCGCATCAAGGCCGCGGGCGCCCAGGCGCTCATCGCCTGGACCACGGGCTCGCCCGCCGCGACCGTGTTCAAGGGCATGATCCAGGGCGGCTTCGACGTGCCGGTCGCGCCGACGGGCGGCAACGAAGTGTTCCAGCAGATGAAGCAGTATGAAAGCTTCCTGCCCCAGGGCCTCGTCATGTCCTCGGCCCTCTTCCCGCCGCATGACGGCAAGCTCGTCCTCGATCCGCGCGTCGAGACGGTGCAGCACGAGATGTACGCGATCCTGGCCAAGCACGGGCTCAAAGCCGACAACAACACCGCCGATACCTGGGACGCGGCGCTCATCACCGTCTCGGGCCTGCGCGCGCTCGGGCCCGATGCAAGCGCCGATCAGCTGCGCAAATGGATCCTGGGCCTCAAGGACTTTGCCGGCATCAACGGCATCTACGACTTCACGCAATATCCCGATCGCGGCTTGAGCCACGATACCTCGGCGCTGGTGCGCTACGCCCCGACCGGCCCCGATGGCGCGCATTGGGAATGGATCAGCCAGATCGGCGGCGCACCGCTCTAGGATTGAGGGGGAGCGCGGGCGGCGCGCGCGGGCTCGAACCGAGCTTCGCGTGCCGCCCGTCGCGGCGCTTCGGTCGTGATACGATCCGATTGACGTGAGACGCGGTGCGAGGTCCCTCTCCGCGCGGAGCGGGGAGAGGGAGGGGCCCAGCCGAAGGCTGGGAGGGTGAGGTGTGCTGCAGCTACCACCCACCTCTCCCGCTCAGCCGGCTCACGCCGGCTTCGCACCCACTCCCCCGATGGGCGGAGAGGGTTTCGATCGGCTCGCTCTTTTTCCGTCATCCCACGCTAGCGGGGCCGACACCCAGCTCGCGATTTTTCGCGGCGATCGTGACGGCGGACTACTGCGCCGGGGCGAGGCGCGGCGCCTCTTCGCCTTCCTCGGCCGAGATTTGCTCGAGTGCCTTGCCCTTGGTCTCGATGCCGACCGCGATCAGCGCGAAGGCGGCGATGAGATAGGTCAGCGCGAAAGTGTGCAGC
>DATEKH010000167.1:0-7424 GCA_035277525.1 Allostellaceae bacterium | reverse complement strand
ACGGCATCCGCGAAGCGCGCGGCGAGGTCGGCGAGCTGCTCCATCGACGCGATCTCGGGATGCGGCGCCGTGCCGTCGAAGCCGGGCGTCACCGGCGCGAAAATCTTATAGCGCTCGCTCAGCGCCTCCAGCGGCTTCGAGACCGAGAATCCGCCCGCCGGATGCAGATAGAGCAACGGCGCGCCAGCGCCGGCGACGAAGTAACTGAGCTTTCCCGAAGGCAGGTTCAGTTCCTGGCGTTCGAACGGCATGATTGGCCCGATCCTTTGTTCGCCGTTAGAGCGGATTCCGAGAAGATGGAATTCCCTCTCCGCCGCGAGGCGGGGGAGAGGGAGGGGCCCATTGCGCAGCAATGGGAGGGTGAGGTGGTGAATGCAACCGACGCCCACCTCACCCGCTCGCGTAGTTCATCCTGAGCGCCGCCGCAAGCGGCGGCGAAGGGCTCGCACCCTCTCCCCCCGATCGGCGGAGAGGGTTTATCAACTGCGCAGCTCATTCGGTTCCATCTGATCGAAACATACTCTAGAGATTCTTGAGTTCCGGCTGCACCCGGTCGCGGAACAGCTCCATGCCGCGGCGCACGACCGCGTCGGGCATGTTGCCCACCTTCATCGTGAATTGCTCGGTCCCATGGCCCAGCGCCTTGTGCACGCGCCGGATCTGCGCGACCACCGTCTCGGGGCTGCCGCAATAGACCGAGCCCGCCTCGATCTGCTCCTCGAGGCTGCGCGCGCGCAAGGTCGCGAGCCGCGCCTGGAATTTCTCGCTCGATTCCTCGCGCTGGTAATAGCGCGTCTTCTTGATCACGAGCTCCTGGGCGCTGCGCTGCGGCCGCATCAGGATGTGATGGAAATAGTCGAGCCCCTTGCGCATGTGCTCGCGCGCCTCCTCGTCGGTCTCGGCGATGCAGGTGTGGTGGCCGATGAGGATGTCCTCGGGCGTGGGCTCCCAGCCGCAGCTTCGCGCGACCTTGTGATAGAGATCGATGTTGGCACGCGCGAGGGCGAGGTCGGCGATCAGCACGATGCCGAGCTTCGCCTTGTGCTGCGCGACGAATTCGACCGATTCCTCGTTGGTGCCCGACATCAGCAGCCGCGGATGGGGCTTTTGATAAGGCCGCGGCCAGATCGAGACCGAAGGGAATTGATAGAACCGGCCTTCCCAGCCGAAAGGCTCGGGCTCGGTCCAGGCCTTGAGGATGAGCGCCACCGCCTCGCGCAAGCGCTCGCGCGAATCAGACGGCGGCACATTATAGGCGATGTACTCATGCGGAATGCCGCGCATCATGCCGGCGATGACGCGCCCGCCCGACATCACGTCGAGCATCGCGTATTCCTCGGCGACGCGCACGGGATTGAGCAGCGGCACGAGATTGCCGAGCATCGCGAGATTGACGCGCTTGGTGCGATGGACGAGCGCCGCGCCGATGAGGTTCGGATTCGACATCAGCCCGTAGGGGCTGAAATGATGCTCGTTGCAGCCGATCGAATCGAAGCCGCATTGCTCGGCATAAGCCATGCAGTCGATATAGTCGGCATAGAGCTGGCGGCCGCGCTCGGGCTCGAAGTCCTTGTTGCTGACCGGCCACTCCGTCGGCTCGCGCGGATAGTCGGTCCACGGCATCAGGTGGAAGAAATTGAACTTCATCGGCTCTTGCCCGCATCGCGCTTGAACGAATAGCGCCCTTCCTTGTCGCGCGAAAAGCCCGGCTCGCCCCGCAGCGTCTCGAGCTCGCGCACGATCTCGCGCCCGTCGCGGCTGCCGCAGGCGACCATGAGCGCCTCGAAGCTCTTGGGCCCGTCATCGAGCGCGGCGCGCAGGCTCGGAAAGCGCTTGCCCGCATAGTCGGGCGGCTTCGGCACCGCGTATTCCATCGCGCTGTTGCCGACCGGCCAAGTGAGGTCGAAGCCGAGCTTGCTCCCGGTGCGCTGGCCGCGCAGCGAGGGATCGAGCGGGCTGGCGCGCATGCCGCTCATGACGACGAGATCGCGGTCGCCCTGGAACCGCGTGCCCAGCGCCCATTCCATCTGCTCGTCCGAGAAAATGTCGATATCGGGATCGACCACGAACATGTGCTTGACGCTGGTCGAGCCGAGGACGGTGTGGATGGCGCTCTTGGCCTCGCCTGGAAAACGCTGCCGCAGCGAGACGCGCACATGCGGCTGGCCGCCCGCCGAAACCGGCGCATAGACCGCGACCGGCTCGCGCACCACGCTTTTGAGCGCCTGCCAGACGTTGAATTCGGTGCGCAAGGTTTCGAGCTGCGAGGTCTCGGTGCGGTCGAGCCGGCTGCCGCTGATCGTCAGGGTTTGGAAAATCGCGTCGCGGCGCCGCGTGATCGCGGTGACGTGGAAGACGGGGTTGAGCTTCATCCCGCCGTAATAGCCGAGATATTCGCCGTAAGGCCCCTCGTCCTCGACATAGCCCCGCGCATCGAGAAAGCCTTCGATCACGAATTCGGCGTCGGCCGGGACGCGGAGATCGTTGGTCAGGCATTTGACCACCGGAAGCGGCGCATCGCGCAGCTTCGCCACCAGCTCCAGCTCGTCGCCCGGCACCCGCATCGTCGCCGCGACATGATCGATCGGATGCGCGCCGACGACGAAGCTCACCGGCAGCTTCTCGCCGCGCGCCTGCGCCGCGAGATAGATCGCGCGCAGATCGCTCGGCGCGTTGAGATCGACGCCGGTCTCGCGCTTGCCGCGCAGCATCAGGCGCCGCAGCCCCGAATTGACGAGGCCGGTGCGCGCATCGAGCGCGAAATCGACCGAGGCCGAGATATAAGGTCCGCCATCCTGGCCGTGCTGGAGATGGACGGGCAAGGCGGTCACGTCGACATCATCGCCAGTGACGACCACCTGCTGCACCGGCGCCGCCTTGGACGGGACCTCGACGATCTCGCCCTTGCTGTCGATGCGGCGCACCAGCTCGTGAACCAGCTTCTCCGGCGCAACGCCGAAGGCGCGCGCGAGCCGGCCGCGATCGGCATCGACATTGCCGACGAGTTCCGCCCCTTCGGGCCCCGCCTTCTTGAACCAGACCGCCTTGGGATTGCCGCTCAGTGTCGCGGCGATATCCGCGAGCTCGACCTGCTGCTCGACGATCTCGACCTCGCCTGCCGCGGCGAGCGCCTCGAGAAAGCGGCGCAGGCGAAAGCGCTCGAAGTCGAGATTGGAGATGCGTTGCGGCGAATCGCTGGCGTCCATAGGTTTCCTTCCTGTCCGGCGGACCGGGCTGTGACGGAATTATGCGCTGCCGCCGCATCGCCTTCAACTCGCGGCGCGCGAGGTTTAGACTGCTATTTTGCCCACTCGCTTGCCGGTGATCCCATGCCCGACGCCTCGCGCGACTTGAGTCCCCATCAGCCCACTCGCCTCGCCGATTACCGGCCGCCCGCTTTCGTCATCGACACGGTCGACCTGGTCTTCGATCTCGGCGAGGAGAAGACGAGCGTCAAGGCCAGGCTTAGCGTGCGGCGCAATCCCGCCGCGCCAGAGCGAGACGCGGCCTTGAAGCTCGACGGCAAGGAGCTCGAGCTGGTGAGCCTCGCGCTCGATGGGCAAAGCCTCGGCCCCAACCGTTACCAGAAGGACGCCGAAAGCCTCACCATTCCTGGCGTGCCGGACGGGTTCACCCTCGATATCGAAACCCGCATTGAGCCGCAGAACAACACCGTGCTCGCCGGGCTCTACAAATCGGGCGGCAATTTCTGCACGCAATGCGAGCCCGAGGGCTTTCGCCGCATCACCTATTTCATCGACCGGCCCGACATGATGGCGCGCTACACGACGACGATCCTCGCCGACAAGGCGCGCTACCCGGTGCTGCTCTCGAACGGCAATCCGGTCGATCGCGGCGATGCCGCCGGCGGCCGGCATTGGGCCAAATGGGTCGACCCGTTCCCCAAACCCTCCTATCTCTTCGCCCTCGTCGCGGGCGACCTCGTGCCGTTTCGCGACAGCTTCAAAACCAGCGCGGGCAAGACCGTGCCGCTCGCGATCTGGGTGCGCAAGGGCGATGAGGACAAATGCGCCCACGCCATGGAATCGCTGAAGCACGCCATGACATGGGACGAGGAGAAGTTCGGCCTCGCCTATGATCTCGACGTGTTCAACATCGTCGCCGTCAGCGATTTCAACATGGGCGCGATGGAGAACAAGGGCCTCAACATCTTCAACACCAAATACGTGCTGGCAAAACCCGAGACCGCGACCGATGTCGATTTCCAGGGCATCGAATCGGTCATCGGCCACGAATACTTCCACAATTGGACCGGCGACCGCGTGACCTGCCGCGACTGGTTCCAGCTCTCGCTCAAGGAAGGGCTGACCGTCTATCGCGATCAGGAATTCTCTGCCGATCAAGGCAGCCGCGCGGTGCGCCGTATCGCCGATGTGCGCCGCTTGCGCGCCGCGCAATTCCCCGAGGATGCCGGGCCTCTCGCCCACCCGGTGCAGCCCGCGCAATATCTCGAGATCGACAATTTCTACACTGCGACGGTCTACAACAAGGGCGCCGAGGTCGTGCGCATGATCGAGACCCTCTTCGGCAAGGCCGGGTTCCGCAAGGGCATGGATCTCTACTTCAAGCGCCATGACGGAAAGGCGGTGACGATCGAGGATTTCGTCGCCGCCATGGCCGACGCCAACGGTGCCGACCTCTCACATTTCCTGCGCTGGTACAAGCAGGCCGGCACGCCCGAATTGACGATCGAGGATCGCTACGACGCGTCGAGCCGGACCTACGATCTCACGGTGGCGCAGACGACGCCGCCAACGCCAGGACAGCCCGACAAGGAACCGCTCGTCGTTCCCCTCGCCATGGGGCTCATCGCTCCCGACGGCGCGGAAATGCCGACGCGGCTCGAGGGCGAGACCGAGGCAAGGCGCGGCACGCGGCTCATCGTGCTGCGCGAGGCGCGGCAGAGTTTTCGCTTCATCGAAGTCGCGGCGCCGCCCATCCCGTCGCTGCTGCGCGGATTTTCGGCGCCCGTGCGCATCAAGGGCGTGCCGATCGCGCGCCAGAAATTCCTCGCGCTTCACGACACCGATCCGTTCGCGCGTTGGGAAGCCGCGCAGCAAGTGGCGAGCGAGCTGCTCCTCGGCATTGCCGCCGCGCACCGTGCCGGCCAAGCCTTGTCGCTCGATCGCGATCTCATCGAGGAGAAGCGGCGCGTTCTTGCCGAGGCCGATCGCGATCCGGCTTTCGCGGCCGAGGCCATGATCCTGCCGTCGGAATCCTTTCTCGGCGATCAGATGCCGGTGGTCGATGTCGACGCCATCCATGCGGCGCGCGAGTTTGCACGGCGGCAGATCGGCGCGGCACTCGGCGCCGAGCTCGCCGCCACCTATGAGCGTCTGGCGGATCGCGGCCCCTATCAGAGCGACGGCGGCGCGATCGGCCGGCGCGCCTTGCGCAATGTCGCGCTGGCCTACCTCGCCGCGGCCAATGCCGAGACGGGTGTCGCGCGCGCCAAGGCGCAATTCGATGGCGGCGCCAACATGACCAACGTACTGGCGGCGCTCGCGGTGCTTTCGGAGATCGACCATCCCGCGCGGCTCGAGGCGCTGAAGGCGTTCTACGAGACCTGGAAGGACGATGATCTCGTGGTCGATAAATGGTTCAGCCTGCAGGCGACGTCATCCCTTCCCAGCACGCTCGCGCGCGTCAAGGAGCTGACCCACCATCCGGCCTTCACGATCAAGAATCCCAACCGCATGCGCGCCCTCGTCGGCGCCTTCACCCAGGGCAATCCGCTGCGCTTCCACGATGCGAGCGGCGCGGGCTATGCCTTTCTCGCCGATCAGGTGGTGACGCTCGATCCGCTCAATCCGCTGATGGCCTCGCGCCTCGTCCAGCCGCTGGGGCAGTGGCGCCGCCAGGATCGCGCCCGCCAGACCTTGATGAAGCGCGAGCTCGAGCGCGTTCTGGCCCAAGCCAATCTCAGCAAGAACACTTACGAGATGGTGACGAAGAGTCTCGGCTGATGCGCCGGCTCGCGCTCGTCGCCGCGGCGCTGCTCTTGGCGAGCGGCGGCGCGGCGCGGACGCAGCCGGCGGCGAAGCCCGTCGATCTCGCCCTGGTTCTGGCGGTCGATGCGTCGGGGAGCGTCGATACCGAGCGCTTTGAATTGCAGAGGCACGGCTATGCCGCGGCGTTTCGCAATCCGCGCGTGGTGCAGGCGATCGAAGCGGGCACGCAGCATGCGATCGCGGTGTCGATGGTGCAATGGACCGGGCCAAGCCTTCACGTCCAGGTGGTCGGCTGGACGCTGGTCTCGGACCGGACCTCGGCCGAAGCTTTGGCGAATGCCATCGACGCCGTGCCGCGCCAGCTCTTCGGCGGCGGCACCTCCTTGAGCGGCGCCATCGATGAGGGCGTTGCCCTGCTGGCGGCGAGTCCCTTTCGCGCCACGCGCCGAGTCATCGATATTTCGGGCGACGGCTCGAACAATCGCGGCCGCCCGGCCGAAGACGCGCGCGACGAGGCGGTCCGCGCCGGCATCGTCATCAATGGCCTGCCGATCGCCTGGATCGAGCCGGACCTCGTCGCCTATTACCGGACGAACGTCATCGGCGGCCCTGGCTCTTTCGTCGTCGGCATCGACAGCTACGACAATTTCGCCGATGCAATCCTCAACAAGCTGGTTACCGAAATCGCCGGGCAGGGAGCGGCGCCGCGCATGGCCGCTCTCCTTGCCTCCCTTCCTCGGCAATGAAATAGTGGGTCTCGGAGCGACATCCCGGGCCGTCGCGCCGCGTGCAGAACGGGGGCAAGTGCCGTGAAACGAGAGCTGTTGAGGCTGGGCGAGATCGAGCTTGAATTGCACGAGACCGGCGAAGGCGCGCCGCTGCTGTTTCTCCATCCCGGCGGCGGCTTCGACCCCGAGCACGCTTTCGTTGCGATGCTGGCGCGACGCTATCGGGTGATCGCCCCGTCGCATCCGGGTTTCGGGCAGTCGAGCCTGCCCGATTGGATGGACGCGATCGACGATATCGCCCATCTCTATCTCGAGCTGATGGATCGGCTCGGTCTGCGGCGTGCCGCGCTTATCGGCTGCTCGATCGGCGGCTGGATCGCGGCGGAGCTTGCGACCAAGAGCCCCGAACGGATCGAGAAGCTGATGCTTGTCGGACCGGTCGGCGTCAAGACCGGCCGGCGCGACCAGCTCGACATTCCGGACATCTTCGCCTTGCCGCAGGAGGAGATGGCGCGGTTGCGTTTTCACGATCCCGCCAAGGCGAAGATCGATTTGGCGAAGCTCTCGCCGGAGCAGCTTCGCGTCATCGCGCGCAACAATGAGAGCTTGGCGCTCTTCGTGTGGGAGCCCTATATGCACAATCCGAAGCTGGCGCACCGCCTCCACCGGCTGAGCATGCCGGTGCTGATGATGCGCGGCGCGAGCGATGGAATCGTCTCGGCGG
>DATEKH010000166.1:0-3747 GCA_035277525.1 Allostellaceae bacterium | reverse complement strand
TCTCGACCGTACCGCGCGCGACGAGGCCGCCGAGCACGAAGGCGTCATGCCCTTCGGGCGTCTGGGCGATCTCGAACCGGCCGGGATGGCTAAAGAGAGAGTCGAGATTCATCACTGCATAACCATCCCTAGTGCTTCGAGACGGCGCTTCGCGCCTCCTCAGCACGAGGGCGATTTCTCATGGCATCAATGGTCGACGCCGTAATCAAATCCACCTCATCCTGAGCGGTCGCCGAAGGCGACCAGTCGAAGGACGCACCGTCTACACTGCAGCCACGCATCGACATCACCCCGCCCCCGAAAAGCGAAAGCGCAGCAGGAGGTGGAGCACGTCGCTCATTTTCTCATGCGGCGGTACGGCGCGGCCGCTGATCCAATCGAAGAGATCGCCGTCATCCTCGGCGAGCAGCGCCTCGAAGCGATCGAGTTGAGCGGCATCGAAGGCATGAAGATGCGCGGCGGCGAAGGCGCCCAAGAGCAGATCGCTCTCCTTGGTGCCGCGATGGCCGCTTTGATAAAGGAGGCGCTTCTTTCGCGTCTCCATCGCCTCTGCCATGAATCGATCCCCGCCCCGCCGGCAAGGCGGCGCGGCCTCTTTCCAATCCGGGCGCGGAATCTGGCACCCGCGCCACGAAGGGGCAAGCCTTGCGCGCCTGTCGCGGCCGGATGACAGGGTTGCATTCCCCTGATAGAAAGAGCGCAAAGCCCTAGGCGGAGGAATCATGGCCCCAAAGCCCTATGTCATCGCACTCGAAGAGCACTATTACGATCCCGAGGTGAAGGGCCGGTACGAGGGCGCCGATGCGGCCCTGGGCCGGGCGCCGCATCTGGCCGAGCGGCTCGACGATATCGGCGCGCTGCGGCTCAGGGAGATGGACGAGGCGGGCGTCGATCTCCAGGTGCTCTCGCACGGCGCGCCGTCGGTGCAAAAGCTCGATCCCGAAAGCGCGGTGGCGATCTCGCGCCGCGCCAATGACCGATTGAACGAGGCTTGCCGGGCGAATCCGAAGCGGCTCGCTGCATTCTGCGTCTGCCCGACCCCCGACCCCAAAGCCGCGGCCGACGAGCTCGAGCGCACGGTGACCAAGTACGGCTTCAAGGGCGCAATGATCCACGGCCTGACCAACGGCGTCTTCCATGACGACAAGCGCTTCTGGCCGATCTACGAGCGCGCCCAGGCGTTGGACGTGCCGATCTATCTTCACCCCGGATACCCGCACAAGGCGGTGGTCGAGGCCTATTACAAGGATTACATCGGCGACTATCCGATTTTTGCCACCGCCGGCTGGGGCTTCGGGGTCGAAACCGCGACCCAGGGCATTCGCTTGGTGCTCTCGGGCGTGTTCGAGGCCTATCCGAAGCTGCAGATCATCCTCGGCCATTTGGGCGAGGGCCTGCCCTTCTTCCTGTGGCGCATCAACCAGGCGCTGTCGCGCGACATGGCGGGCGGCGGCCCGCTCAAAAAGAGCGTCGCCTTCCGCGATACCTTCTGCGAGCACTTCTACATCACGACCAGCGGCTTCTTCTCCGATCCGGCGCTGCAATGCTGCATCACCGAGCTGGGCATCGACCGGGTGATGTTCTCGATCGATTATCCGTTCGTCGCCAACAAACCGGGCACGGCGTGGATCAACGCGCTCTCGCTCAACGCGGCCGATAAGGAGAAGATTCTCAACGGCAACGCGCGGCGGCTGTTGAAAATCTAGCGGGCGCTATCCTCCGCCGAAATCGACGGGCTCTGCCGAAACGCGGTCGGAGGCTGTCACGCCGGGGAGGCCGCGGGCCGGATACCCGCCTCGGTGCGTTCGCCCCGAAATACGAGCCAGCCGAACAGCAGCATGTCGAAAAGGACGATGAAGGACCCGACCGCGGCAATCGGCTCGAAGGAATCGTGTCCGGTGCTCACAAGCCCGACCCCGATCGCGAGGACGATCGTGCCGATGATCCACCCCCAGATTTGCACGATCGCGCTCTTGGTTCCTTCCAATGAGGGATGCAGACGATAGTAAATGCCGAACAGGAAAAGCGAGACCCATCCCAAGAGATTGAGATGAGCGTGAGCTGGCATGGGGGAATGATCCCCCGAGATTGCCATGACAATCCCCCAGATCATCCCCGCGACGACGAAAGCGACCGCGGCTTGGAAGCTCAATGAAGATGCCTTCACGATTCCCTCCTTTCGATTCGTGACCCCGAAATTATCAATTTGAATGCGCTACTGCGCGGGCGTCTCAACAAGGACACGAGATCGAGGATTGCCGGCGAGGCCCGGCGAGTTGGCGGGTGTTGTCCAGACGCGCGTTTCGAGAAATTTCTGAAATGCCCGTGCCTGTTCGACTGTGTCGAAGTCGAGCTGGAGCACGATATAGGCCGCATTGTCATCCGGCTGGTAGATTCGATAACCGGTGACGCCGCCTTCTTTTCGCTTTGCCGCGAACCGGTCGAAGGCTGCTCTCCATGTCGCGAGGTCGGTTATACCGTGCTCGATATGCAGTACGGGCATCGCCAGCCTCCCGTGTGTTCGCTTTTACGCCAACCTGCCAAGGGCCTCGCTTTGTTTCACGAGACTAACAAATTTTAGACATATTTTCCAGCGTTCCGGAAGAGAGGTCCGAGCATCGCACGAGGTGTTTAAGGCGTCACATTTTAGGGAGATATTTCTCCGTATAGAGCTTCGACATGTCGGGCGCGCTCGGCAGAATCTTGAGGTCGATGAACGAGGCCGCGGTCTTCTCGAGGCCTTTCCGGTTGAACTTTCCGTCCGCGGAAAATTCCTTCACCAGCAGATCGTATTCGCGATCCTCGGCCGCCTGCGAAAAGCCGGTGGCCTTGCTCGCAATCGCAACCGTCTCGGCTTTATGCGTTTTCATGAACGCGACCGCCTCGAACCATCCTTTCAAGAAGCGCCGGATCGCGTCGGGGTTGCTTTTAACGAGCGGATCGGTGGCGTAGATGATGAAGAGATCGAGTTCGTGAATATAGCTTGAAATCGGGGCCAGCAGCCGTCCCTCATGCTGGCTTTCGAGCTGATAGCCGATCCCCGGCGCGTCGATGATCGCCTCGACTTCATGGGTTTTGAGCGCCGCAACTTCGGTTGAAAGCTGGCCGCCGATCGCGACCGGGATCGCGCCGCCGCTCGTCCAGCCTTTGGCGCGGTTGAGCTGGTCGACCAGCCAGCGCGTCAGCGAGCCGGCGGTGGTGACGCCGATCTTCTTGCCTTTGAGATCGTCGATACTGCGCACGGTGGAATCAGGGCCGAGGATAAACCACATGAAAGCGGGCGAGTCCGTGATCATCGCCACCGCGATCTCGGGCACGCCTTTGGCGATGAACGCCATGTCCGTCGCGCCGCCGATGGCGATGTCGATGCTGCCGGCCGCGATCGCCTGCTGCTGCTTGGCGCCGCCGCCGAAATCGGTCTCCACGATGTCGAGACCCTGCTGTTTGAAATAGCCCTGCTCGACGCCGACATTGAGCGGCACGAAGCCGAAATTCTGCGCCACCACTTTCCCGACGCGCAACTCATCGGCATAAGCTGGCGGCGCGGCGCCGAGTGCGAGGGAGAGGAACGCCACGGCGAGCGCCGCGGCTCTCGGCATGGCAAAAGCTTTTCCGGCAATCGGCATCGACATAACCTCCCCTTCGCGTCTTAGGGGCCGGATGGCCCCGGCTTGCGCAATCGAGCCCGTGCGCTTCGATGACGCGCGCGCCGGGCTCGCCGCCTGAGCTTTACTTGAGGCGCTTGTC
>DATEKH010000165.1:0-3238 GCA_035277525.1 Allostellaceae bacterium | reverse complement strand
TGCGCGGCGTCTGCGGCGCGCCTGATACCGTCGCGCGCATGCTGGCCGAGCAGGTCGAGATCTCGACCGTCAACTACCTCGTCGGCCAATTCTCGTTCGGCGATCTGAGCGAGGCCGAGACGATGCGCTCGGTCGAGCTCTTCCGCCGCGAGGTCATGCCGGTGTTGAAGGAAATGAAATAGACGTGATGGAAACCCTCTCCGCCCGTTTACGGGGGGAGAGGGTGCGAAGCCGGCGCAAGCCGCCTGAGCGGGTGAGGTGGGCGCATTCATCGACGCACCTCACCCTCCCGTCGCTAACGCGCCGGGCCCCTCCCTCTCCCCGCTTCGCGCGGAGAGGGTAGACGGCTTATCTAAGCGTCCTTCGCCACCGCGAAGGCTTCCAATTGCAAGAGCACGCCGCGCAAGGCCGCCACATGGGTATGCCGCGCCGGCCGCTTATGCGGGTCGGGATAGCACTCTTCCCAATATTTGTTGATCTCGTTGCGGAGCTTGTCATCGGTCACATAGACCGTGATCTTGACGACATCGCCGAGCCCCATGCCGCCCGCCGCCAGCACCGCCTTGAGGTTATTGAACGCGTTGCGCGCCTGGCCGTCCGCGTCCTCCGGCGTTTTGCCGGTCTTGGGATCGCGGCCCCCGACGCCCGAGGTCATGAGAATCGGGCCGACGCGGCAGCCCATTGGAATGGGCGCGCCATGGCCCAGCCCTTCGACATCGAGACTCTTCTGCCGCCGTTCCTCTGCCATGTCAGACCCTCCTTTGTGTTACGACCAGTGTCACGACCAGCGTGCGAAACCCAAACCCGTGCCCGAGAGCGCGAGCGTGCGATAGCCCGGAATATAGGCCGTCCAGGTGACGTCGAGATGCGGCGCCGCCGCCGCGGCGACGATCCAGTTGCGAATCTCCGAGCTGCCCGCGAGCAGACGATAGGGTTTCAAGCCGCCGAGGAAGTCGAGGTCCTTGCGCTTGATCGCATCCAAGACCGAGCGGTCGAGGTCCTCCTCGACGCGGAAATGGCTCATGCCGCCCGACGCCATGATGCCGATGCGTTGCTCGCCGGGAAAGGCCGCGACCAGCTCGCCGATCGCGCGGCCCAAGGCGACGCAGCGCCGCGGCGTCGGCTGGTTCGGCGGGTTGTAGGTGTTGAGGAAGATCGGCACGATCGGCACGGGCGCGCCCGCGCCGCGCATATAGCGGTAATGCACGAAGGAATAAGCATGGCCCTCATGCTCCTCGGGCGGAATCGATTTGACCGACGAGATGTCGAAGCCCTGCTCGACCAGCCCCTCGATGAGATGGAGCGCGAGCTTGCCGTTGCAGGGATAGGCGACCGGCCCGTCGGGCTCGCGGCGGCGCAGCTGCGCCTGCTTGTACCAGTCCTTCTCGGGCTCCGCCGGAGGCCCGGCATTGACGACCGTATCGCCGTAATAGATCGCGATCGAAGGCATATGGTCGTCATGGAAGAGCTCGTATTGATCGTCGCCGCAGATGATGAGCGCATCGAGCTTCGCGCCCTGGATCTCTTCGCGCATGCGGTCCATCGCGGCTTGCGTGTCGCGATAGCGCTGCGTGATCGCCTCGGGCGTCACCAGCGCGGCGGCGTTGGCGGGCGCCTCGGCCATCACTTGCTGATAGCTCAGCTCATGGCCGAGCTTGTCGTAAAATGGCAGCCGGTCGTCGCGATCGCGGAATCGCGAAATCCAATCCTCCAGCGTGCAGGTCAGCATCACGCTGTGCGAGGAGGCGAAGGCGGCGGCAATGCGGGCCATCAGGCGTCCCTTCCTCGTGCCTTTTGCTTCGCGAACATTGTAGAGTCCGCGCCGAGAGCCGCAACAGGGTTCGATCATCGATGACCGGGACTGCCCACTCGCCCACACTGCCGCTCGCCGGGTTGCGCGCGCTCGAATTCACGCAGAACGTGATGGGGCCGAGCGGCGGGCTCGTGCTCGCCGATCTCGGCGCCGATGTCGTGAAGATCGAGCCGGTCCAAGGCGAGGCGACGCGCTATCTCGGCGGCTTCGCCTCGGGCTTCTTCAATTATTTCAACCGCAACAAGCGCAGCCTCGCGATCGATCTGAAAAGCGAGCGCGGCCGCGCGCTGGTTCATCGTCTGATTGCGAAGGCCGACATCGTCCTCGAAAATTACGCGCCCGGCACGATGGAGCGGCTCGGCTGCGGCTATGAGACGCTGAGTGCGATCAATCCGCGGCTCGTCTATTGCGCGCTCAAGGGCTATCTCTCGGGCCCTTACGAGAAGCGCGCCGCGCTCGACGAGGTGGCGCAGTTCCAGTCTGGCCTCGCCTATATGACGGGCCCGCACGGCAAGCCGCTGCGCGCCGGCGCGTCGGTGGTCGACATATTGGGCGGCACTTTCGCCGCTGTCGCGATCCTCGCGGCGCTGCGCGAGCGCGACCAGACCGGCAAGGGCCAGCTCGTCAAAAGCGCGCTTTATGAGAGCGCGGTCTATCTCATGAGCACCCATATCGCGGGCGGCGCCTATAACCGCATCGATCATGTGCTGCCGATGCCGGAGCGCGGGCCCGCCTGGGGCGTCTATCAGATCTTCAAGACCGCCGAGGGCGAGGAGATTTTCATCGCCGCGACCAGCGACGCGCTGTGGCAGCGTTTCTGCCAAGTGTTCGAGCGCCCCGATCTCGGCGCCGATCCGCGACTCAAGCGCAACGCCGATCGCGTCGCGGCGCGCGACCGGCTCGTCCCGGCGGTCGCAGAAACGCTCGCCAAATTCAGCCGCGCCGAGATCGAGCGGCGCTGCGAGAGCGCCGGCATCGCCTTCGCGCCGGTGGCGACGGTCGAGGATCTGTGGCGCGATCCGCATCTCGCCGCAGGCGGCATGGCCGAGACGAGGCTCTCGAACGGCGTGGTCGCGCGGCTGCCGAAGCTGCCGATCGAGCTGGGCGGCGAGCGTCCGGCAAAGCGCCTCGATCCGCCGCTTCTCGGCGAGCATTCGCGCGCCGTGCTCGCCGAGGCCGGCTTGAGCGGGGACGAGATCGACGCGCTGGTGCGCGATAAGGTGGTGGCGTAACGCTTCACCGTCATTCCTGCGAAAGCAGGAATCCAGAGCCGCTGGACTCCCGCTTTCGCGGGAGTGACGAAGGTGAAGGGGCGTTGGCACTAAGGGAGGAGGAACTGATGGGCAGGCTCGACGGCAAGGTTGCGATCGTCACCGGCGCGGCGATCGGCATCGGCCCCTACTATGCGCGCGGCCTCGCCGCCGA
>DATEKH010000164.1:0-6711 GCA_035277525.1 Allostellaceae bacterium | reverse complement strand
GCCCCGCCACCGTCATAATTTCGAGCAGATCCGTTTCGTGCTCGAAGGCGAGCTGAGCTTCGGCCGCGACGGCACCATGACCGCGGGCATGGTCGGCTATTTCCCCGAAGGCGTCCATTACGGGCCGCAGACCCAGCATCGGGAATCGCTTGTCGCCGTGCTGCAAAATGGCGGCGCCAGCGGCAGCGGCTATCCCTCGCGCGAGGAGGTGAAGACCGCGATGGACGCGCTCGAGGAATTCGGCGAATTCAAGGAGGGTGTCTATCGCCGCAAGGAAGGCGTGCCCGGCAAGCGCAATCTCGACGGGTTCCAGGCGATCTGGGAGCACATCAACGGCCGGCCGATGGTCTATCCCAAGGGACGCTACCCCGCGCCCATCCTGATGGACCCGGCGAATTTCGCCTGGACCCAGGTCGAAGGCTCGCCCGGAACCGAGGAGAAGCTCCTCGGCGTCTTCACCGAGCGGCGCAGCGAGGCGCGCTTCTTGAGGCTCGCGCCGGGCGCGTCCTATTACGCCAAAGGCCGCGGGCTTTATTTCGTCGTCTCCGGCACGGGTAAGGCGGGGGAGGAGGATTATCGTGCGCTCTCGACTGTCTATCTGAGGAAAGGCGAGCGCGCCATGCTCAAGGCCGGGAGCGAGACGCAGATCATGCTCTTCGGCCTGCCTGATCTTTCGGGAATGAGGCTCGGCGTCTTAAGCGGCGCGCCGGCGCGTGACGAAGCCGAAACAGCCGAAGCCGCGGAATAGAAAAGGATCAACAAGGTGCCGCGCGCAGGGCGCGGCGCGGGGAGGGGAGGCGATGAGTGTGAAGCGCATTATTTGCGCGGCCGTGCTGGCCGCGTGCTGCGGTGTGGCCGTGCCGGCAAAGGCCGCCGATACCATCGAAACCGGGCTTATCGGCGCGGCCAATGCGGTCGAATGGCCGATGTATATCGGCCTGCACAAGGGCTTCTTTACCGACGCCGGCATCAAGCCCGACGTCATCTACGTGCCAACCGCGCCGGGCTTGGTGCAACAGCTCGCGGCGGGCTCGCTCGATGTCTGCGATATCGGCGTGGTGGAGCCGATCCACGCGGTGGCGCGCGGCGCGTCAGTCGGAATCCTGCGCATTTCGGGCGCGGTGTCGCCCTACGCGATCATCGCCAAGTCCGACATCAAGACCATCAAGGATATCAAGGGTCATACCTTCGTCATCGGCGGGCTCGTCGATATCAACCGCGTTTATTTGGAGCGCGTGCTCAAAGCCGCAGGGCTCAAGGACGCCGATATTGACATCACCGTCGCCGGCAGCACCTCGGCGCGCTTCGCGGCGCTCAAATCGGGCAGCGCCGATGTGACCATGCTGGCGCCGCCGGTCAATTTCTTCGCCGAGGCCGTCGGCTTCCATTCGATCGGCAACATGATCGACTACACCAAGGAGTTGCCATTCGGCTCGACCGACGTGTCGCGTGCTTTTGCGGAAAAGCACAAGGATGCGGTGCTGCGTTTCGTCGGCGCGCTCGACAAGGCCTATGCCTGGTTCAATGACGATAAGAATCGCGACGGCGCCATCGACATCCTTCTCGATGAGATGAAGAATTCCGACCGCAGCAACGCAGGCAAGAGCTACGATTTCCTGCGCAAGATCGGTTTCTTCCCGACCGATGGCACGATCTCGAAAAAACGGGTCGAATCGCTGATGGACGAGATGACGGCAATCGGCGACACCAACGGCAAAGTGCCGATGGACAAGCTGATCATCGCGGGCATCTCGAAGGTCGGGCCGTAGCGCTCAGGCGAAGCCCGATTCTTTGAAGCATCAAGCGGACGCGATGAGGCATCGCTCTATCGCCTTTAGCTTGTGGGAGGATCCTCTTGACGTCCGAGTTTCTCGAGCGTTCAGAAATCAATGAAAAACCCCGGTATTGCTATAAGCGAGAGGCAGATGCCTCTCAATTTGGCTTTAAGCGCCGTTCTTCGCTCCAAAGGTAGCCTCAGGTTTCAAAATCTTCGCGGGCGTGTGCCGCGTGATCAAGCGCGCGCGGCAATTCCGAAATCGCGCTTCGTCCCGCCCGTCACCACAACAGAACCGTCCCGTAGCGTTGAAAAACCGCATCGCCGCTTACGAGCGTGGCGCGTTCGACGAAGGATTGCACAATGAGCATGCGGTCGAAGGGGTCGCGATGATGATGCTCCAAATGATCGAGCGCTGCGATGTGAGACAGCTCGATGCCGAGGAGATCGAAGGATTCGGCCTCAATCGCCCCGGCCAGGTCTTCGGGTGCTTTCAGTTTGCCGAGAGCGCGCTTGATTGAGATTTCCCATGCGCTGGCAACGCTGAACAACACTTGATTGGCAGGGTCGGAAATCGCCTCTTCTGCAGCCCGCGATAGCCGCGGCGAATTGGACATCCACCACAAGAACGCTTGCGTGTCGAGAAGGAGCTTCAATCCGATTTGCCTTCGAAGGCGTCGAGTATCTCCTCCGGAAGGCTGTTGAAGTTGCGTGCGATCGAAACCCGTCCCTTCCACCGGCCGGGACGGCGCGCTTTCGCCACGCGTGAGATCGGTACGAGCCGAACCAGCGGACGCCCTGCTTTCGAGACGACAATCTCATCGCCTTTCAACGCTCGTTCGACCAGGCGCGAAAGAGTCGACTTCGCTTCGTGCATGTTGACGATCTTGCGAGTCATCGATTCCATTCAGAGTTTAGCTAACTTAGCTAAAATTGGGACGGAACGCAAGTCAATCCCGCGGAGGCCGTTATCCTGCGAGCCCTAAAATCCTCGCCGGCGTCTCGCGCTTGATCATCTCGCGGTCCTGATCGCCAAGCACCTTGCATTCCTTCAAGGTCGCGAAGGGATCGCGCTCGCCCACGGGATAATCGCTGCCGAAGACGATGCGATCGACGCCGACGCGTTTGATGAGTGCCTCCAGCACATCGGCGCCGTAGACGCAGGTGTCGTAATAGAAATCGCGCAGATACGCGCTCGGCTTTTTCGACAGGTTGACGCCGATCGCCGGGGCATTCTCGAGATTGCGGTCGAGCCGGCCGACATAATGCGGCAGGTAGCCGCCGCCATGCGCCATGACGATCTTTACGCCCGGAAACCTATCGAGCACGCCCTCGAAGATCAGCGAGGTCATCACCCGCGTCTCCTCGATCGGCTGGCCGATGCCGTTCCAGAGAAAGTATTTCTGCAGCCCCATATCGGGCGAGCCGTGCGGGTGGATGAAGACCGCGAGGTTCTTCGCATGCACCGCCTCCCAGAACGGCCGGAATTTTTCCTCGCCCAAGTAATCGCCGCGCGAATTGGATGAGACGCTCGCAACCTTGGCGCCGAGCGTGTCGACCGCGTAGTCGAGCTCCTTCATCGCGAGCTTCATGTCCTGGAGCGGCAAGGTGAAGCTGCCGATGAAGCGATCGGGATATTTCCGCACCCACTCGGCATTCATCTCGTTGGCGTGGCGGTTGAGAGCAGCTGCCTCTTCGGGCTCGGCCCAATCGGTGTTGCAGGATACGCCGATCAGCGAGATTACGTGCTTGCCGATGCCGAATTTGTCCATATCGGCGATTTGCAGTTCGGGGCTTTTCACCTTCTCTTGAATCTCGTAGCGCCAGCCATCGCCGGGCTTGGCCGGCACCATCGGTTTTGTGCCGAAGCCGGACATCACATTATGCGCGCTGCCGCGGCGGTAGAGCTCGGGGTCGTTGAAGTGAACATGGAAGTCGATGACCGGGGCGGGCATGGGTGTCCTTTCAATCGGCGAGGCTGACTTTCAGGACTTCCCAGGGCGGCTTCACCTGGGATTTTCCGTCGGCTTGGAATCCAGGCAGGCGATGGATTTGCGAGGCAGGAAAATAAAGGCAATCGTCCGGCCCGATATCCGGCTCGTTGGGAAAGCTGATGCGCGGATCGGCGATGAAGGTCCGCAGCGCGCGATCCTCGCCCATTGCCAGCATCGCGTTCTGGGTGAATGACGAGAAATAAAGCCAGCCTCGCTTGTCGATGGTGAAGCCGGCGCAAGGCGGAATGCGCGCAACGTCCTCGATCAACGGCGAGAGCGCCGCATCATCGAGCGCCGGATCGAGCAGATATTTGGTCTCGATGCGGCGCAGAACCGGGCCGAAGAGGCAGGTGAAATAGAGCCAACGCCCGTCATTGCTGAGCTCCAAGAGATTGACGTTCACCACCTGGACCTTGCCGTTGGCGCGGCGGAATTCCTTGCCGTCGATCACCGGCACGATCGAGGGATCGGCGCGGGTCTTGGGATCGCAGCTCAGTAGCCGGCGCGCCGCGCCGGTCTCCTGATCGAGCACGATGATCGCGCCGTAATGGGATTCGGTGATGAAGGCGTGGCGGCCGAGCACGCGCATATGGCCAAGCACCGCGCCGGGCGGGGCCACGCTCTCATCCATCGGATAGACGCGCATCAGCGTGTTCGTGCCGAGATCGAATTTGACAAGCTTCGGACCGTCTTGCAGATGCGGCTGGTGATGCGGCGCTGCATCATCGACCACCCAAAGGCAGTTCGCGGCGTCGGCACAGATCGAGTGGACATTGACGAAATGCGTGGCGGGCGAGAGCCCCTCGCGCCACTCGTTCCAATGATCGCCCGGAAAGGTCTTGAAGCTGCCATCGGGCATCGCCTCGGCGAGGCTCGGGGTCGGCGCATCCATCCAGCGCGGGAAGCTCGAGAAGACGCGACCCCCGGGCGAGACGGCAACGCCGTTCAAAATCGCTCGCTCCGACGCGGCAACGCGGACGAGCGTTCTGGTCGCGCTCATAGGTTCCTCCCCGGCGCGGAGCTTATCAGCTCCGCTAGAGGCATGGAACCGGGCGCGGTTGCCGCGACGGGCCGACGCAGTTACAAACGCGGCTGCGCCAGCCTAACGTGGCGCAAGTGAGTGACGGGGGCAGAGGACACCATCCATGACGGATGCGGCACAGTTTTTGCCGGTTTTGATCGTCGGCGCCGGACCGGTGGGGTTGGCGCTGGCAGGCGATCTCGGTTGGCGCGGCCGGCGCTGCCTTATCGTCGAACAAGGCGACGGCTCGATCTACCAGCCGCGCATGGACTTCGTCGGCATCCGGACGATGGAGTTCTGCCGCCGGTGGGGCTTGGTCGATGCGGTCGAGCACTCGCCTTATCCGCGCGACTATCCGCAAGACAATATGTATCTGACGAGCCTCAACGGCTACGAGCTTGGCCGCGAGCGCTTTCCCGCGATGCAGGACGAGGTGGCACCGCCGCAAAGCCCGCAGCACCGCGAACGCTGCCCGCAGAACATGTTCGATCCCATCTTGCTGCAATGGTGCCGTTCGATGCCGCGGCAAGTGGAGATGCGGTATCGCACCAAGCTCGTCGACTTCACCCAGGATGCCGACGGCGTCAGCGCCGAACTCGAAGCGGTTGAGAGCGGGAAGCACGAGACCATTCGCGCGCGCTATCTCGTCGGCTGCGACGGCGCTGCGAGCCGCGTGCGCGAGGTCCTCGGCATCCCGATGCAGGGCAAGCCGGTTCTCACCTACACGACGAACGTCATTTTCCGCTGCCCCGATCTCGTCAAAATGCACGATAAGGGCAAAGCCTATCGCCATATCTTCGTCGGCCCCGAAGGTACCTTTGCGACGATCGTCGCGATCAATGGCCGCGATCAGTGGCGGCTGTCGATCATCGGCAATGCCGACAAGAAAACTCACAGCGAAGCCGACATCCGCGCGGCGATCCGCCGCGTCGCCGGGTTCGATTTCGATTATGAGATTCTGAGCGTGCTGCCCTGGGTGAGGCGTGCGCTGGTCGCCGACGAATTCGGCAAGGGCCGTGTCTTCATCGCCGGCGATGCGGCGCATCTGACCTCGCCAACCGGCGGCTTCGGCATGAATATGGGCATTCAGGACGCCGTCGATCTGTCGTGGAAGCTCGATGCGTGTCTTGCCGGCTGGGGCGGGCCACATCTGCTCGAAAGCTATACGCCCGAGCGTCGGCCGGTCTCGATCCGCAACGTCAATGAAGCCAGTGGCAATCTGGGGCGCATGCGCTCGCCCGGCGAGAACAGGGCGCTACTCGATGATACGCCCGAGGGTGAAGCTCTGCGCGCGAGGCTTGGCAAAGAATTCACCGCGGCGATGACCCGCGAATGGCACACGCTCGGCATTCATCTCGGCTATCGCTACGATGATTCGCCGATCATCTGGCCCGATGGGACGCCGACACCGCCGATGGAGGTCATGACCTACGATCAGACTGCGCGGCCCGGCGCGCGCGCGCCGCATGTTTGGCTGAAGGACGGCCGCTCGACGCTCGATCTCTTCGGCAAGGGCTTCGTGCTGCTGCGCCTCGGCCACGCGGCGCCCCCGGGCGATGCGCTTGCAAAAGCCGCAGACCAGCGCGGCGTTCCGCTGGTAGAGGTGGCTCTTGACGAGGCGGAGGTGGCGCGCGCCTATGAGAGGCGGCTCGTCCTCGTCCGTCCGGACGGCCACGTCGCTTGGCGCGACGACAGAATGCCTGCTGATCCGCTGCGCTTGATCGATTGCGTGCGCGGTGCAGGGGGTGAAGGGCGGGGAGGAGGCTCGAGATGATGCTGATGGGCGCGACGCCGCAACAGCTCGGCCAGGCGAGCTCGCTCGACGAGCTCTACGGCCATTTGGCGACGGTCGATTTGGCGCCGGGCTGGGCCAAGGTTACGCCCTCGCTCTATCCCGCGCCGAAAAAGACCTATCCGCCGGC
>DATEKH010000163.1:0-24746 GCA_035277525.1 Allostellaceae bacterium | reverse complement strand
CGAGAGCGCGATCTTCGCCATGGGCTGTTTCTGGGGCGCGGAGCGCGTCTTCTGGCAATTGCCGGGCGTTTACTCGACCGCGGTCGGCTATGCCGGCGGTTACACGCCCAATCCGAGCTACGAAGAGGTTTGCACCGGCCGGACCGGCCACACCGAAGTCGTGCTCGTCGTCTACGATCCGAAAAAGATCGGCTTCGACACGCTGCTCAAGACATTCTGGGAAAGCCACGACCCGACCCAGGGCATGCGCCAGGGCAACGATGTCGGAACCCAGTATCGCTCGGCGATCTATGTCGCCACGCCCGAGCAGAAAAAGGCCGCGGAGGCCTCACGCCTTGCTTACGAGCCGGCTTTGAAAGCGAAAGGCTACAGTGCGATCACCACCGAGATCGCCGATGCCCCTCCCTTCTATTACGCAGAAGACTACCACCAGCAATATCTGGCGAAGAATCCGGCGGGCTATTGCGGCCTCGGCGGTACGGGCGTGAGCTGTCCAGGCAGCTGATCGCCTACGCGATCACCTTCTCCGCGCGCAGCTTCTCAATCGCGGCCGCGTCGTAGCCGAGGCTCGTCATGATCTCGTCGGTGTGCTGGCCGCGCTCAGGCGTCGCGGTGCGGAGCGAGGAGGGCGTGCGCGAGAGGAACATTGGCTGCCCCACCAGCTCGATGCGGCCCAAGCTCGGATGATCGACGCCCTGCGCCATTTTGAGATGCTTCACCTGCGGATCGGCGAAGACCTCGTTCATCTTGTAGATGGGGCCGCAGGGCACGCCCGCGCGGTTTAACAGCTCGACCCATTCCGCCGAGGTCTTGGTCTGAGTGCGCTCGTCGATATTGGCGTTGAGCGCATCGCGGTTCTGCCGCCGCACGCGGAAATTTGCGAATTTCGGATCACTCGCCATTTCGGGCACGCCCAGGGCCTGGCAGAGCTTGGTGTAGATCGGATTGCTCGATGCCGCGATGTTGATGTAGCCGTCCTTGGTGCGATAGACCGCCGCCGGGATATTGGTCGGGTGGTTGTTGCCCTCCTGGCCGGGCACCTCATGCGCCATGGTCCAGCGTGCGCCTTGGAAGTCGAGCATCGCGATCTGCGCCGAGAGCAGCGAGGACTGCACCCATTGGCCTTCGCCCGATTCCTCGCGCTCCAGCAGCGCGATGAAAATGCCCTGCGCTGCGAAGATGCCGGCGGTCAGATCGGCGATCGGGATCCCGGCGCGGACAGGGCCCTGGCCCGGCAGGCCGGTCACCGCCATGAGCCCGCCCATGCCCTGCGCGATCGGATCGAAGCCCGGCCGGTCGCGATAAGGCCCGTCCTGGCCGAAGCCCGAGATGCTGGCATAGACGAGGCGCGGATTGATGGGCTTCAGCGTCTCGTAATCGATGCCGAGGCGGAATTTCACATCGGGCCGGTAATTCTCGACCAGCACATCGGCGTCCTTCACCAGTGCTTTGAGGATCTTGACGCCCTGGGGCTGCTTCAGATCGATGGCGATGCTGCGCTTGTTGCGATGGAGGTTTTGGAAATCGGGACCGTGCCGCTCGCCGCCAAAGCCTTCATCCGCGGTCGCTTCGACCTTGATGCAATCGGCGCCCCAATCGGCGAGCTGCCGCACGCAAGTCGGCCCGGCGCGTACGCGTGTCAGGTCGATCACCTTGAAGCGGGAGAGCGGGAGCTTGCTCATTCGCCGTGCTCCGTCTTCGGAATCGCGAGGCAGAGGACATTCGCGGCGAGGACCGAGGCTGCGAGGAAATAGAACACCGAGATGAGGCCGAAGCGGTCGGCGAGCAGGCCGCCGACGAGCGGCGCCGTCGCCGACATCACCGCCTGCACCGTGAACATCGCGCTGGTCATCGAAGCCTGAAGCTCGGGCGGCGAGCGATCCATCTGCCAGGATTGGATCACCGGCCGCGTCGCATACATGCAGAAGCCTAGGATCGAGACGCAAGCGACGTAGATCGCGGGGTTGTGCACGAAGGTGAGCGCCACCACGACGATCGTCGTGCTGCCCATGCCGGCGAGGACGATGGGGCGCCGGCCGATGCGATCCGACAGGATGCCGGCAAAGGGCGTCGCCACCAGCCCGCCCAGCTGCAGCGCCATCATCGCCAAGCCCATGGCGAAGGGGCTCAAACCCAAATCATGCGAGAGATAGAGCGGCAGAAAGGCCAAGAGCCCGGTTTGCGTGAGCGTGCGGCAGCCCGCCATCAAGAAGAAGCTCCATTGCGCGGGCTCGCGCAGCAGCGTGGCAAGTCCAGACCAATAGGCCTTGGCATTCGGCCGGCGCGGCATTCCGGCGCTGCCGTCGCTGCGGCCGAGGAACGCGACCAAGGCGATCGCGCAGACGATGCACGCCAGCGCGTTGATCTCGGCGGTGTGCTGCCAGGAAAAGCTCAGCAGCATCCAGCCCGCTGCCACCGGCCCGGCGGCGTCGCCGAGATTGGCGAAGAGCGAATGAACCGACATCGAGTAGCCGCGATTCTTCGGCAGGCGGATCGACAGCCAGGAAATCGCCGCCGGATGCCACATCACGTTCGCGATACCCAGAACCCCCAGGGACAGGCACAACGCCGCAAAGCCGGTGACGATGCCGAGCGCCGCCAGCGAGAGGGTGCAGAGCAGCAAGGAGGCGATCTGGATGGCGATGCGGCGGCCGGTCAAATCGACCAGGACCCCGCTCGGCAGGTTGGCGACGATCGAGCCGAGGAAGAGCGAGGTCACGAGAAACCCGGTTTCGGTGTAGTCCAGTCCGAGGCCGCGGCTGAGCGAGGGCAGAAGCAGGTAGAAGGTTGCAACCGCCCAGTGAGTCGAGCCATGGGCGAGGCTTACCAGCATGATCGGCAATTGCGTCTTCGCCGAGCGGAGTGGGAGTTCGACGGTTTGCGCGGTGGTGTCGGCACTCATGGGATCGAGCATAGACGAGCGCGCCGCCATCCCCAAGCGCGCCACACCCACGAATTCTCCGCGGAATTTTGTTGCAGCGCACGCCGACATCGCAAACGCCTGGCCGGGACAAAAGCAAAGCGCGTGTTAAAATGTCCGAAAAATGAACGGCCGGATCATTGTCGGGGGGGATTAACCTTTTCCTGCCATGGTTGTATCTATCGGGATTGGCGAGTCGTGATCCCGCCGGCGCTCGCCAGCGGCTCCGGTCCGTTTCAGGGTTCGAGCGCCCGGCGAAGGAGTGACACGTAGTAATGGACTTTCATCGGTTCATTCTCGAACACGGCATCTTGTCCTATCTGGTGACGTTCGCCTGGACCTTCTTCGAGGGCGAAACCTTCGTCATCTTTGCGGGCTTCGCCGCGGCGCAAGGCTTGCTGTTCTGGCCGTTCCTCTTGATCGCTGCGGCGCTCGGCAGCTTTGCCGGCGATCAAACCTATTTCTGGATCGGCCGCCATTTCGGCGTGCGCCTGTTGGCGCGGCAGCCGCTGTGGCGCGAGCGCGTCGACCGGGCGCTCTCCTGGCTCGATCGCTACGACGCCGGGTTCATCCTGACTTTCCGCTTCATCTATGGCGTGCGCAATTTTTCGTCCTTCGCGCTCGGCGTGAGTCACGTGCATTGGCGCCGCTTCATGCTGCTGAATTTCATCGCCGCGGTTCTATGGGCCGGCCTCTTCATCGGCGCGGGTTATCTCTGCGGGCACACGCTCGGGCACATGCTCGGCGAAATCGCCCAGCGGTTCAGCCAGACGCTGCTCGTGCTCTTCGCACTGCTTTTAATCGTCGGCCATTTGGTCCATCGGATCCATCGCCGCCGCCGGCGGAAGGGGACCTCGCCCGTCTCGCCGCCGGCGTGAAGCCGGCGTCTGTTAGAGCGGCGCGGCGCGCCAGCGCTCGACTCGCATCGCCGCCGCAGCGAGGCGTCGCGCCAGATTCTCCGGCGTGAGATTGCGCAAACCGAAGGCGTAATGCGGCGTGATGCTGGCCGCCACCAGGGCAAGCTTGCCAAGATCGGCCGCCGCCAAAGCGGAGCCGAGATAACGGACGGTGTCGAGCTTCGTGACCATCAAACGGCGCGTACCGAGCCGCGCCGCCGCAGCCGCTTCGGCGGCGGCTTCGTCGCTGCCGGCATCGGCGGGCAAGGCAAGGACGCCTTCGGCGCGCGCGGCATCGATCGCGGCATGAATGCGTTTGGCGAAAGCGGCGTCGGTCAGCGTGCCGGTTCCACCGTCGACGATCACCATGCGTCCATCCGCAGTGCCGACGGTCTTGCGCAGCGAAGCGGCGTCCGGGGCAACGGCCAAGGGCAGGCCCAGAACCTCGAGGCATTCTTCGAGCTGCGCCGTTTTGCTCGCGTTGCGCGTATCGGCCGCGACCACCAGCACCTCACGCTCATCGAAACGCGCCGCGAGCTTTGTCGCCAAAGTGCTGATCCCGGTGCCCGGCAAGCCATAAAGCAGCACGGGCGCGCGCAACGCTTCGTCGAGCGGCAGGAAATTGAAATGCGCTGCCAGCGCGATCGCCAAGCGGTCGACCGGACGTGGCGCATGCGCCGGCGCCATCGCGAAGCCCAGGAGCCGCTCGGCGAGGACAGCCGACAGCCCATGACTGCGAAACACCTCGGCGAGGAAGCCGCGCTCGTCGCCGGGCAGGTCGCGCATGGCGGCGCCAATCGCAGCCGCAGGCGGTGCAATGGGCGTTGCGCCCATGCCCGCAGATGCGATCGGCGCGGCATGGTTTGGGTTTTGCGGATCGGCAGGCCTCGAGGAAGGGCGGCGAAACGCCATGAACGACCTCCAGATGACGGAGGTCGAGTGTCGCGGCAAAGGCTTAACAATTGATGGCCGCCGTCGAGCCTTCGCGCTATCGTTCCATCGAATTAATCGGGATCAACGCGAAAGCGTCGGCCGAGGCTCGACGCGACACGATTTGAACGGGAGGACCGGATGGTTGCGAGGCTGCGGCGGCGATGGGTTGCAGCGTCTGTCGCTTTTTTCGCGGCGGCTCTGCTCTCGCCTGGGACGAAGGCGGCGGATCCGATCAAGCTCGGCTTCAGCATGTCGCTCACCGGCTCGCTGGCAAACACCGGCCGCGTCGCCTTGGCCGCGCAGAAACTGTGGGAGAGCGATATCAACGCCAAGGGCGGTCTGCTGGGCCGGCCGGTGAAGCTCGTCTATTACGACGATCAGAGCAGCCCCGCCAACGTGCCGGCGATCTATACGAAGCTCCTCGACATCGACAAGGTCGATCTCGTCGTCAGCCCTTATTCGACCGTGCAAACCGCGCCCGCGATGGCGACGGTGATGGAGCACGGGATGGTGATCGTCGGGCTGTCGGCGATCAACATCAACAGCAAGTTCCATTACAACAAGTATTTCTCGATGACGAATGCCGGGCCGCATCCGGCCGACGTCTTTTCCGAGGGGTTTCTCGCCGTCGCCATGCGCCAGAACCCCAAGCCCAAGACCATCGCGCTGCTCGGCGCCGATATCGAATTCTCCCAAGGCGTACTCGCCGCCGCGCGAAAGAATGCGACCGCCGCCGGTCTCAAGATCGTCTATGACAAGGCATACCCGCCCTCGACCGCCGATTACGCGCCGATCATCCGCGCGGTTCAGGCGACCGATCCCGACATCCTCTATCTCGCTTCCTATCCGCAAGACTCGGTCGGTATTCTCCGCGCGGTCAGCGAGATCGGCTACCGGCCGAAAATGTTCGGCGGCGCGACCGTCGGGCTGAACAATGTCTCGATCAAGATGCAGCTCGGCGCGCTGCTCAACGGCGTGGTCGGGTACGAGAACTGGATTCCCGTGCCGACGCTGATGTTTCCCGGCATCGAAGATGTGTTGAAGCGCTATCAGGCCGAGGCGAAAAGCGAAGGGCTCGATCCGCTGGGCTACAGCATGGTGCCGACGGCGTATGCGCAGGTCCAACTGCTGGGCGAAGCGGTGAAGGCGACCGGCAGCCTCGATCAGGACAAGATCGCGGCCTACCTGCACGGCCACACCGTGAAAACCGTCTGGGGCGATATGACCTTCGGCCCGGATGGCGAGTGGAACGAAGGGCGGTTGCTCGTTGTCCAGTATCACGGCATCACCGCCAAGTCGCTCGACCAGTTCACGGACCCGGCGCGTATGACGGTGCTCGCGCCGGCGCAATACAAATCGGGCAATCTCATCTACCCCTTCGCGGCGGCCGTCAAATGAAGCGCTCGCGCTGACGAGCGCGCTGCGCTCGTCAGGGCGCTCGAGGATCGGCGGCGCGCCGGTCATCGGTTGGCGAACGGACGGCTCGGCGGCAGGCGATGAAGCGATTGAGGCATTCTTTCCATCGGCACGTGGCGTGATACTCGACGGGTTCGGCGCCTTCGTCTCGGTCGTCGTGATCGACATCGTCCTTGCCGGCGACAATGCCGTCAT
The DNA here is from genome assembly GCA_035277525.1 of Allostellaceae bacterium. GTDB lineage: Bacteria > Pseudomonadota > Alphaproteobacteria > ATCC43930 > CGMCC-115725 > CAIKMD01. The sequence goes on along the minus strand of DATEKH010000163.1, from coordinate 18,386 downwards.
TGTCGGCATGGCGGCATCGGGCTTCGAGCCGCGGCGGCGACGAAAGATCATCTTGTGGGGCACGCTCGCCGCGACTGTCTTGCGCATCGGCATGGCGACGATCGTGGTGCAGCTGCTCGCGATCATCGGCCTGACCTTGGCGGGCGGCATCCTGCTGCTGTGGGTGGCGTGGAAATTCTACCGCGATCTTGCCGCGCATCAGGCGGCAGAGCCGACCGAACCCGCGGCGCGCCCCAAAGGCATCGGCCAGGCGATCGCGCGGGTGGCGCTCGCCGATCTCTCCATGTCGCTCGACAACGTGCTCGCGGTCGCCGGCACCGCGCGCGATCATATCTGGGTTCTGGTCAGCGGCCTCACCCTGTCGGTGGCGCTGATGGGAATTGCGTCCGAGTTGATGGCGCGCCTCATTGCCCGCTATCGCTGGATTGCCTGGGTCGGGCTTGGGATCGTCACCTTCGTCGCGCTGCGCATGATCTATGAAGGCTCGGAAGAGGTCGCGACCTCGCTTTCGCTCGCTTTGGGGCTGTCGAGGAACTGCGTGTCATAGAGCTCTCTGAAAACGCCGCCCTTGCGCATCAACTCGGCGAAGCTGCCGCTTTCGGCGATGCGGCCGTCGCGCAACACGAGGATGAGGTCGGCGCTGCGCACGGTCGAGAGGCGGTGGGCGATGATGAAAGTGGTGCGGCCCTGGGCGAGGCGACCGATTCCTTCCATCACCATCGCTTCGGTCTCGACGTCGAGAGCCGAGGTCGGTTCGTCGAGAATAAGGATCGCTGCGTCGCGCAACATGGCGCGCGCGATGGTCAGACGCTGCTTTTCGCCTTCGGACAAGGTGGCAGTATCGCCGAGGATCGTGTCGTAGCCCTGGGGCAAAGAGCGGATGAGGCCGTCGATGCGCGCGAGACGCGCCGCCTCCTCGATCTCGGCGTCGCTCGCTCCCGGCCTGCCGTAAGAGATATTGTCCCGCACCGACATCGGGAACACCAAAGGCGGCTGAAGCACCATAGCGATCTGCTGGCGCAGCGCATTGAGGCGGTATTCGCGCACATCGATCCCGTCGATCAGCACCGCGCCCGCGCTGGGGTCGAAGAAGCGCGGCAACAGGCTCATCAGCGTCGACTTCCCGGCGCCGGTCGCGCCGACCAGCGCCACGCGCGTCCCGGGTTTGATGTCGAGGTCGATATCCTCGAGCACCGGCATCTCCTCGCGATAGCGGAAGGCGACGTGGCGCCATTCGATGGCGCCGGCGGCGCCTTGCGGCGGGAAGCCGCGCGTGCCGTCCTTCAAATCTGGCTGGGTGTCGAGCACTTCAAAGCAGCGCCGGGCACCGACACGCGCGCCGGCGATCAGCCCCCAGCTCTGCGTGATCTGGTTCACCGGCGTATAAAGCTGGGCGAGGTAGGAGATGAACACGATGAGCTCGCCCAGCGAAAGATTTCCGCCGAGGACCGAGCGTGCGCCGACATAGACGACGAGCGCGGTGCCGGCGGCGATGAGGCTGTTGACCATCCCGGAATAGAGCGTCTGCCAGCCATAGAGCCGCAGCGTGGCATTGAGGCTCGCCCGGCTCGCCCCCATGAAGCGGCGGTACTCTTCTTCCTCCTTGGTGAAGGCCTGGACCACCTTGATTGAGCTCATCGCCCATTGCACGAGGGTATAGACATGGCTCTCGCGGTCGCGCACCTCGGTCGCGACATCGGTGATCTTGCGGTTGAAGATGGCGATGAGCGCGAAGAGCACCGGCACGATGGTGAGCGACACCAGCGTCAGCGTCGCATCCAAGGGGATCAGCACCGCGAGCATTCCGGCGAGCAGCACCAGCGCCGAGACGATCGGCAGGATGCCGTTCATGATCACGGTCTGGACGGCAAAGCTGTCGGCGGTGATGCGGTACATCAAATCGCCGACCTTCTGCCGGCTGTGGAAGGCGAGCGACAGGCGTTGGAGGCGCGCATAGAGCGCGCCGCGCAGATCATTGACCATGTTTTGGCCGACGCCGATGGTCGTGATGTTGTGCAAGAGCGCCAGCAGCCCCGCCCCGACATTGACGACAACGAGGCCGATGCAGGCGATCGCCAGCAGCAGCTCGGGCGCGATTCCGTTGAGCCAGGCGAAGCGCGGCGGCTTCCCGCTCAGCACATTGTCGATGACGAGCTGCAGCGGCCAGGGCTTTAAGAGCTCGAAGCCCGAAATCAGGAAGATCTGCAAGAGCGCCCAGGCGACGCGCCATTTGTAGGGGCGCAGATAGGGCAGCAGCTTCCAGGCGAGGCTGTTCATCGCCGGCCTCAGCTTGGCGCGACGGGCGTGAGGTTTTGCCGCTTTGCCACGGTTTCGATGATGCGCTGCATCAGCCGTCCAAACTCGACCGTTCGATAGGCGATGAGAGCGCCTTGCGCGATGCCGAGAATGCCGACGACGGCGGCCCAGCCCGGCGCGTCGAGAATAAGCGCGGCCGCAGTCGCGATCGCATAGGCGCGCAGCACAAAGGCCGAGAAGCGCGACAGGCGCATAGCCGAGCGCACGCGCAGGAGACGCTTCTCGCCGCCGTGATTTTCGCTGCAGACGAGCAGGTATGCGCGGCTCCACAGGCCACGCGCGATCTTCAAATCCCAGTCGTTCCATCCCTGATCGACCTGGATGAAGTATTTCTGCGGCGCGAGGAAGCGCATCATCTCGCCGAGAAGAGCCTCCTTCTCGTCGCTTTTCTCGCTCCAGTAGGAGAGATAAAACGTGCGCTCTCGCCAATCGATGCGCGGCTCCTGCATGGTCTGATCGAGCCCGCCGGTCGAATCCGCGGTCTTCATCTCGCGCCAACGCCATTTGAGCCGTTCCCAGCCGCGCAGAATCGGCCCGAGATAGATCAACAGCGCCACCAGCGCGCGCGCCTTCACGCCGCGGAAGCGCTTGTCGATCGGGGCGCGCAGCGCGCCGTTGATGCAGAGAACCCAGGTGATGACCAGGGGGACGAGGAACAGCAGCATCCAGCCGCCGGCGATGAGCCCGACCAGCGCGAGCACGATCGCGACCACGTTCCATTCGAAGGTCAGCGGCAGGAATTGCGCGAGCGAGGAGGGCGGTTCGTAGAGCGTCTGAAAGAGACCGCGGCCGAACACGCCCGAATAGATCACCGGCCGGCGCGATAGCAATAACGCAGCGGATAGGTCGCCATAGATGCGCCCGAGCCACTTGGCTTGGCCGAACAGGTTGAACCGGATCGGGTGCTTCGAATAGACCAGCGCCTCGGCTTTGCCGTAGCCGCGCTGCTGGCCGATATAGGCCTTGACCGTGTTGCGCCGGAAATGCCAGACCACGGCTGCGGGGCTGAAGCCGATGGTGTAGCCCGCATCCTGGAGGCGCCAGCAAATATCGACATCGTCGCCGGCCGCGCGATAGATCGGATCGAAACCTCCGAGACGCAGCAGCGCGTCGCGGCGGAACGCCATGTTGCACCCGGCGATGTGCTCGGCGACATCGTCCGATAGCAGGACATGCGTCGGCCCACCGGGCGAGACCGCCACCGCGGCCGGAACGAGATTGTCCTCCGGCGGCGGAAAATTCGGACCGCCGCAAGCCGAGAGATCGGAGACCTCCATCTTGGCGACGAGATAGGCGAGCCAATCGGGGTCGGCGACGCAGTCGCTGTCGGTATAGGCGACGATCTCGCCGGTGGCGTTCTGGGCGCCGACATTGCGCGCGACGCTCAAGCCCTTGTTCGGCTGCGAGATGATCCGGCAATAGCCAAAACGCTCGGCGATCGCGAGGCTGCCATCGGTCGAGCCGTCATTGACGACGATCACCTCGTAATCGGGATAGTTGAGCTTCGCCAGCGATTCGAGGCAGGGTGCGAGCGTGCGCTCGGCGTTGTAGGTGCACACCACCACCGAGACGCGCGGCGTGCGTGGCAGCGGCGGGGGAATCGCGGCCTGATAGCGCGCCTGCACCGCAGCGAAAGCGGGCTTCGCCTGGCGGCCGCGATCGACGAGGCCGAACGCCCAATCCTCGATCTGGTGTCCGCCGGTGAACCACTCATCGGTCCAGGCAAAGACAAAGGCTCCGGCAACGCCCATCTCGAAGGCGGTGCGCAGCTGCCAGGAGAGGATGCGCGCCTGCTCCTCCGCGCCCTCGCGCATCGAATCGATGCCGAACTCGGTCAAGACCAGCGGCCGGTCGACGGCAAGATTGTGGAGGCGCGAGACGTAGCGGCGGAACGCGCCTTCTTCATGCAGATAGACGTTGAAGCACAGGAAGTCGGTGAAATCGATAGTCAGATATTCCGTCGATGGAAAATTTGCATAGCTGACGAGCCGGTCGGCATCGAATTCCTTGATGAGAGCGACGAGCCGCTTCAGGAAGGCGCGCACGCGCCCCGGCCCATGCCAACGCACCATGTCGGGCGGGATCTCGTTGCCGACGAGGTAGGCGAAGATCGCGGGGTGACGGTTCATGCTCTTGACCGTCTCGACGATGGTGCGCTCGACCTCGCGCGTGATCGCCGGATCGTCGAGGAAGGTGACGTGCTGCGACCAGGGAATGCCGACCAGCACGCGGAGGCCGCGATCATCGGCGAGATCGAGGAGCCAGAGCGGCGGCACGGTGAAGACGCGCAGGGTGTTGACGCCCGCCTCGACCATCAGCGCGAAGTCGCGCGCGACCATCTCCTGTTCGGGAAATTGGCTGCCATGCGAGCCGACGGCGAAGGGCCCGTAGGTCACGCCCTTGATGAAGAATTTCTCTTCGCCGGCGAAGAAGAACTTGCCGCGCACCCGGATCGGCACGCGGTCGGTGGCCGCGCGCAGGCCGGTACCGGCCGCAATCGTCGAATCGGGCGGCATCAGGGGCGGGCCCCGTGCGGCGCGGTCGCAAAGCGGCGCTGATGCCAAGCCCAAGCGGTGGCGATGATGCGCTCGAGCGCGGCGAGAGACGGTGTCCAGCCGAGGAGTTCGCGGGCGCGGCTTGCATCCGCCACCAGCACCGGCGGGTCACCCGGGCGCCGCGTCGTATCGCGCGCCGGGATCGGCCTGCCCGTTACGCGTCTCGCCGTCTCGATGGTCGCGCGCACCGAGTGACCCTCGCCGGTACCGAGGTTGAGGGCCAAGCTCTCGCCGCCGCCTTCGAGATAGCGCAAAGCCAGGACATGCGCCTCGGCGAGGTCCTGCACATGGATGTAATCGCGGATCGCGGTGCCATCGGGCGTCGGATAGTCGGTGCCGTAGACGTCGATCTGGGCGCGCCGGCCCAGTGCCACATCGAGGATCAGCGGGATGAGATGCGTCTCGGGCGCATGATCCTCGCCGACCTCGCCCTCGGGATCGGCGCCCGCCGCGTTGAAATAGCGCAGGGCGACATGTCGCAGTCCATGGGCGAGCCCGTGCCAATAAAGCGCGCGCTCGATCATGAGCTTCGATTCGCCGTAGGGATTGACCGGGTGCTGCGGCGTGTCCTCGCGGATCGGCATCGATGCGGGCAAGCCATAGGTCGCACAGGTCGAGGAAAAGACCATCTGCTTCACCCCGGCCGCCAGCATGGCCTCCATCAGCCCGAGGCTGTTCACCACGTTGTTGTGGAAATATTTCTCGGGCTTCTCGATCGATTCGCCGACATAGGCGTAGGCGGCGAAATGCATCACGGCCGAAATCTGATGGCGGGCAACGGTCTCGGCCAGAAGCGCACGGTCGGCAAGATCGCCCTCGATGAACGGTCCCCAGCGCACCGCCTCGCGATGGCCGTAAACCAGATTATCGTAGGCGACCGGCTCGTATCCGGCTTTCGACAATGCCTTGCAGGCATGGGCGCCGATATAGCCGGCGCCGCCGGTTACCAAGATTGTCCTGCTCATCCCACTCCTGAGGCGCGCGCAATCGCGTTCGGGCGATAACGGGCGGCAAGGCCATCAGCTTCCCGCTCGTTTCTCTTAAGCCCAAGCCCTGAAACCGGCAAGGCCCCGCGGGCGCCAAGACGGAAGGACTCCGCCTCAATTTAGCCGCGTTTCTTGCGTTTCGGCGCGGGGTTGACCGGCGGCACGCCGGCGGCCGCCAGCGCCTTCTTCTGGCGCTTGTCGAGCTCGACGGCATCGAAATCCTCGATCAGCTCGTGGAACAGGCGATGCCAGTTGATCTCGGCCTTCAAATGGGTGAACACCGAGCCAAGGCCCAGAGCAGCCCGGTCCATGAAGACGAATTCGCGTGGCGGCCGGACGCCGCCAAGCCGGCGCAGCTCGCGATGGACGCCCTCGGCGAGCTCGCGGCCATAGACCCCCTCTTCCTCGGTTTCTTGAATCCGGCGCTTTCGATCCTCGAGCAGAGGCGCATAGATGAAGCGCGCCCAGCGGTTGAGCACGTTGATGATCTCGGGCGTCAGATGCCCGAACCCCCAAGCCTGGTAAGCCGAGACCGCGAGGTCGCGGTCCTCGCGGTCGAGTGCGTGATAAAGATCGATCACGCCCTTGACGAATTTCGCACCGAAGATGCGGATGCAGCCGAAATCGAGGAGGTTGATTCCGTCATCCGGGCGCACGGTGTAATTGCCGAGATGCGGATCGCCATGGATCACGCCGTAGTAATAAAACGGGATATACCAGGCGCGGAACATGTTGCGGGCGATCGCGTTGCGATGAGCGAGTGGCGCCTTCACCGCCTCGAGCAGCGGCGTGCCCTCGACCCAGGTCATGGTCAAGAGGCGCGCGGTTGACAACTCGGAGATCGGCTCGGGGATCGTCACCCCGGCCTCGTCCGCCAGCATCAGCCGGTAGAGCTTCATATGCGCGGCTTCGCGCTTGTAGTCGAGCTCCTCGCGCAGGCGCTCGCCGATCTCGGCGTGGATTTCCGCGGTGGAGACGGCGCGGTCGTAGCGCTCATAGAGCGAGAGGACGAATCTCAACTGATTGAGATCGGCCTCGACCGCCGAGCCCATATCGGGATATTGCAGCTTGCAGGCGAGCGGGTGGCCGTCCTTGGCGACGGCGCGGTGGACCTGTCCGAGCGAGGCGGCGCGCGCCGCCTCGTGCTCGAAGCTCTTGAAGCGCTGCTCCCAATTCTCGCCAAGCTCGCTCGCCATCCGCCGCTTGACGAAGGGCCAGCCCATGGGCGGCGCGTTCGACTGCAAGGTTGCGAGCTCGCGGGCATATTCCTGCGGCAGCGCGTTGGGGATGGTGGCGAGAAGCTGCGCCACCTTCATCAGCGGACCCTTGATGCCGCCCAGCGCCCGCGTCAAATCCGCCGCGTGGTGCAGTCGGTCGATGCCGATGCCGAGATAGCGCTCGCCCGCGATGCGTGCCGCAAGCCCGCCCATGGCGGTCGAGACCCGCGCATAGCGCCGCATCCGTCCCGGCAGCGAGTCTTCGTCGGCCATGGATATACGGTCCGCTCTCAGCCCAGGTTCTCGAGCTGGTCGATGAAGCCTTCGATTACCGCAAGCCCCTTGCGCCAGAATTTGGGGTCCGACGCGTCGAGCCCGAAGGGCGCCAGCAGCTCCTTATGGCGCCTTGTGCCGCCGGCCTTCAGCATGTCGAGATATTTCGCGGCGAAACCCTGCTGCGCGCCCTGATAGACCGCGTAGAGCGAATTGACGAGGCAATCGCCGAACGCATAGGCGTAGACATAGAAGGGCGTGTGGATGAAGTGCGGGATGTAAGTCCAGTAGCAGCGGTATTCGTCCTCGAAGCGGATCGCCGGCCCGAGACTCTCGCCCTGCACCGACATCCAGATATCGCCGATCTGCTCCGCGGTCAGCTCGCCGTCGCGGCGCGCGTCGTGCAGGCGGATCTCGAATTCCACGAAGGCGATCTGGCGCACCACGGTGTTGATCATATCCTCGACCTTGGCCGCGAGCATGGCCTTGCGGCGCTTTGCGTCGGTCTCGGCTCTGAGCATCGCCTGGAAGGTGAGCATCTCGCCGAACACCGAGGCGGTTTCGGCCAAGGTCAAAGGCGTGTCCGACATCAGTGCGCCTTGCGGCCCGGCCAGAACCTGATGCACGCCATGACCCAGCTCATGCGCCAAAGTCATCACGTCGCGCGCCTTGCCCATGTAGTTGAGCAGCAGATAGGGGTGAGCGCTCGGCACGGTCGGATGCGCGAAGGCGCCCGGCGCCTTGCTCGGCTTGACCGGTGCGTCGATCCAGCGATTGTCGAAGAAGCGCTTGCCGACCGTCGCCATGTCGGGCGAGAAGGCGGCATAGGCGTCGAGCACGGTGCGCTGAGCCTCGTCCCAAGTGAAGCTGCGCTCGTCCTCGTCGGGCAGCGGCGCGTTGCGGTCCCAATAGGGCAGCGCGTCCACCCCGAACCATTTCGCCTTCAGCCGGTAATAGCGATGCGACAGGGTCGGAAATGCGTCGCGCACGGCGCCGATCAGCGCATCCACAACCTGGTCCTCGACGAAATTGCCGAGGTTGCGCGACGAGATCGGGCGCTTGAAGCCGCGCCAGCGATCCTCGATCTCCTTGTCCTTCGCGAGCGTGTTGGTGATGAGCGCGAAGATGCGCGTATTGGCGCCGAAGACGGCGCCGATCGTCTTCGCCGCTTCCTTGCGCAGCGCGGCGTCGGGCTCGGACAGGAGATGAAGCGCCTCGGCGCTCGACAGCTCCTTGCCGGCGATCGGGAATTTGAGGCTCGCGACCGTTTCGTCGAACAGCCGCGTCCAGGCCGCGCGGCCGGCGACATATTTCTCGTGCAGCAGCTTTTCGAGCTCGTCGCTGAGTTGATAGGGGCGAAAGGCGCGCGTGTCGCGCAGCCAGGGCGCGTAATGCGCGAGCGCGGGGTCTTTGAGCTTTTCCGCGAGCACCGCCTCATCGATGCGGTTCAATTCGAGCGTGAAGAACAGGAGAACGGTCGAAATCGCATTGACCTTCTCCTGCATGTTCTGGAAGAACCGACCCGTCTCGGGATCGGTCATCGCCGTGCAATAATCGAGATAGGCATAGCTCATGAGCCGGCCGAGCACGTCCTCGATGCGCTCGTAGCCTTCAACCGCCTGGGCCAGAGCGCCGCCCGAAAGCCCGGCGAGCTTGCCGTCGTAGCGCGCGCGAAACGCCGCCGCGTCGCCTTCGGCCTCGGCCATCGCGCGCTTCAATTCGGCGCTGTCGCGTCCCGGGTAGAGATCGCTCAAATCCCATTCCGGCAAGGGACCGAGCTTCGCGGTTTCGCTGCCGACGCTCATGCAGGCTCCTTTCGCGCCCCCTGCATATAGAGCGCCGGCAAATTGACGCCAAGCCCGGCGCGGTCTATCCCGCTGCGCAAACAGAGGGCAGGGAAGGCGAATAGGGGGCGAAGCGTGGCGAACCGAGACTGGCCCAATCTGGCCGCGATGTTCTTCGCGCAAGCGCAAAGCCGGGGCGACCGGCCGTTTCTCTGGGCGCGCCGCAAGGGGGTTTACGTCGCGACGAGCTGGCGCGAGACGGCGGTGCGGGTGGGCGACCTCGCCCGCGGCTTGCGCGCGCTCGGGCTCGAGCGCGGCGACCGCGTTGGTCTCGTTTCCGAGAACCGGCCCGAATGGGTGATCGCGGATCTCGCCATCATCAGCGCCGGAGGCGTGACGGTTCCCGCCTATACGACCCACACCATCGAGGATCACCGCTTTCTCCTCGCGAACAGCGGCGCGCGCATGGTGATCGTCTCGACGCCCGCGCTCGCCCAGCGCGTGCTTCCCGCCGCTGACCAGGTCGATGGCGTCTCGCATGTCGTCACGCTCGAAGCGTTGGAGCGCGGTCAAGTTTCGGAGACGGAGGTGTTGAGCCTCGACGAGGTTCTCGCGCGCGGACGGCGCGCCGGCGGGTCGGTCGAGGATTGGGTGGCGTCGATCAGGCCCGGCGATCTCGCCTGTCTCATCTACACCTCGGGCACGGGCGGCGTGCCCAAGGGCGTGATGACGAGTCATCGCAACATCCTGTCGAATTGCGAGGGCGCGTTCCGCCTGCTGGAGACTTTGTCGCTGGGCGAAGAGGTTTTTCTCTGCTTCCTGCCGCTGTCGCATTCCTACGAGCACACGGCCGGCATGATGTTTCCGATCTCCCTGGGCGCCGAGATCTACTTCGCCGAGGGCGCCGAGACGCTCTTGACCAACCTCGCCGAGGCGCAACCCACCATCATGACGGCGGTGCCGCGGCTCTTCGAGACCATGCATCAGCGCATGATGCGCGGGATCGAGCGCGAAGGCGCGCTCAAGGCAAAGCTCTTTCGGCTCGCGCTCGAGCTCGGCAAGAAACGTTACGTCGATCCGCGGAGCCTCGGGCTTGTCGAGCGCTTGCTCGATCGGATCCTCGACCGCCTGGTGCGCGACAAGGTCAGGGCACGGTTCGGCGGCCGGCTCAAGGCGATGATCTCGGGCGGCGCGCCGCTCAATCCCGAGATCGGGAAGTTCTTTTTGGCGCTGGGCTTGCCCGTTCTCCAAGGTTATGGCCAGACCGAATCAGCGCCCGCGATCAGCGTCAACCCGCCGACGCGGATCAAGATCCACACTGTCGGATTGCCGCTCGCGGGCGTCGAGGTGCGTATCGCCGAGGACGGCGAGATTCTTGTGCGCGGCCCGCTCGTGATGAAAGGCTATTGGAACGATCCGGAGGCGACCGCGCGCACGCTCGAAGGGGGGTGGCTCCATACGGGCGATGTCGGCGAGATCGATCGCGACGGCTATATCGTCATCACCGATCGCAAGCGCGATTTCATCAAGAATTCGGGCGGCGATATGATCGCGCCGGCGCGGGTCGAGGGCTATCTCACGCTCGAACCCGAGATCGGGCAGGCAATGGTCTATGGCGACCGCAAGCCGTTTCTCGTCGCCGTGCTCGTGCCCGCGAAAGAGCTGCTCGACCGCTGCAAGGGCCCGGATGACCCGGAACTCGCCAAGACGCTCGGTGCCGCGGTCGCACGCGTCAATCAGACGCTCATGCCGATGGAGCGGGTGCGCCGCTTCGCGATCGCGGCCGAGCCTTTCACCACGGCGAATGGCCAAATGACTCCGACTTTGAAGATCCGGCGCCACGCCATCCGCCAGGTCTATGGGCCGACGCTCGAAGGACTGTACGAGGCGCGCGGGAGCTAGATTTTTTTGTACTGCCGGTACCAGGAGACGAAACGGGGCAGGCCCTCGTCGATCGCGGTCTTAGGTGCATAGCCGAAATCGCGCGTCGCCGAGGCGATATCGGCAAAGGTCGCCTCGACATCGCCCGGCTGCATCGGCATGAGCTGGATCATCGCGCGTTTGCCGATCGCCTGCTCCAGCACCTCGACGAAGCGCTCGAGCTCCTCGCAGCGGCTGTTGCCGAGGTTGTAGAGACGAAAGGGCGGCTTCATGTCGCGCGCGGGCGGCTGGTCGAGGCAGGCGACGACGCCGGCGACGATATCGTCGACATAGGTGAAGTCGCGCTGCATCCGCCCGAAATTGAACAGCCTCAGCGGCGCGTCTTCGATGATCGCCTCGGTGAAGAGCCAGGGCGCCATGTCAGGCCGTCCCCAGGGCCCGTAAACCGTGAAGAAGCGCAAGCCCGTGGTCGGAATACCGTAGAGATGCGCGTAGGTATAAGCCATCAGCTCGTCGGCTTTCTTGGTCGCGGCATAGAGCGATTGCGGCTGATCGGCGGGATCGCGCACCGAGAAAGGCAGCTTCGCGTTGGCGCCATAAACGGAAGAGGAACTGGCGAAGACCAAGTGACGCAGACGCGGAATGTTGCGGCAGGCTTCGAGCAACTCGAGCTGTCCGACGATGTTGGCGCTGACATAGGCGCGCGGATTCTCGAGCGAGTGGCGCACGCCGGCCTGGGCGGCCAAATGCACCACCGCGTCAATGTCGCTCTCCTCGCGCACCAGCTTGACGAGAGCTTCGCGCTCGGCGAGATCGAGACGATGAAAGGTAAACCCGCGCTCGCCCGTGAGCATCGCGAGCCGCGCTTCCTTGAGCGCGACAGCATAATAGGCGTTCATGTCGTCGACGCCGACGACGCGCTCGTCCCGCTTCAAGAGAGCGGCGGCGACATGCATGCCGATGAATCCGGCAACCCCGGTAACGAGAACGGCCATTGCTTTCCTATAGCCCCGAAGCCGCCCGAAATCATCCCTTCTCGGGCAGGGCGTCGGATCGGCCGCGCGCGTCGCGCAGGATGCTCGCGCCGAGCTGGCGCGCGAGGCAGTCATAGCTCGCATCGGTCATGTGAAGATGATCCGGGCCGATCATGGCCGTCATGCTCATCTGGCCGTTCTCTGCCCATTCGCGCATCAGCGCAAAGCGCCGGAAGAGCGGAACTCCGCTCGCCCGCGCCGTGATCCACAACGCGTGCTCCATTGCGTGAAATCGCTCATGCGCGAGAACGGCCGGCGCGTACTGCATATCCATGAGAATGACATCGGCACCGGCGCGCCGAATCTGGGCGATGCCGGCCCGCACCGCCTTCATTGGCACGTCGGGATCGAGATCGTCGAGCACGTCGTTGGTGCCGATCTGCCAGATCACGAGATCGGGCTTTTCCGGCAGGACATCGCGGGCGATGCGCGCCTCGGTTTCCGCGCCGAGCTCGCCGCCGACGCCGCGGTTGAGGACGCGGATCTGCGCACTCGGGAAGCGCGCCTGAAGGAGCGCGGCGAGGCGATGCGGATAGGCGTATTCGCGCTTCGAGGCGCCAGCGCCCCAGGTGGAAGACGACCCCAGCGCGACAATCACCAAGTCTCGGCCTTCGGCGAGTCGCCGGGCGGTTCGCGGCAGCGGGGCCGTCAAATTTGTCAGCGTTTCCGGGACGACGCAGCGATCGACGCCGGCGCTTGCCTTGCGCGCCCCCGGTGCAAACAGCGTGAAGGCGGCAGCGGCGAGGCCCAAGCCCAGAAGCGCCGCGACCGCGCCGCGCGTCATCGGCCGGCCCGCGCGCGGCTTGATGCCGGCGGGCGCGCTCATCTCAGCTCAGCGGGCGGCATAATCGATCGCATCGGCCAGTCTTTCTCCCAGGCATTCGTACACCTCCCGCGCCACCGCCGCGCGTTTGTCGCGCGGTACGTTGAAGTCGAAGGCCCCCGCTTCCTCCCAATATTTCATCAGGGCGAAACGCTGGAACATATAGATGTCCTCAAGTGCCGCCGTTTGATGCAAGGCTTCGAGATAGGGCTCGAAGTTTATAACCGAAACCGTGCTGGGACTGTATTGCATATCGACCAACATCGCTTCCGCCTTGTGCTGCCGCACCGCAGCAATTCCATCGCTCAGGGCATCGGCGAACACGTTGGTGTCCTCGCCGCGCACCGCGTCGACAGTCCCGGTCTCCCATATGACGAGACTCGGTGCGGCGGGAAAAACGTCCTTCGCGAACCGCGCGGCCATCTGCGCCGCGGTTTGGCCGGCGACGCCGCGATTGATCACCGTGATCGGCAGATTGGGATGATGGCGACGCAGCGCCGCTTCGAGGAAATATGGATAGGAAATGTCGGGTGCGATGCCGGCGGTCGAAGCGCCGCCGATCGCGACGATCGTCACCGGGCGCGCGGCCTTGAACTGCCGGGCGAGCGCCGCCAAGCGCGGTTCGTCCTCGACGATCTCGCGCGGCGCCGCGCAGCGCGCGGAATCGACGGCCCTCGCGGGCTCTATCGCCGGCAACAGCGCGGCGAGAAATCCCAAAAACATAATGGAAAGCCGCATCGCGCTACTCCGATGGCATCGTCGGGATGGATTGAGGGCGCGGCGCGCTCGGGCGGCGCGAGGCGCGCTTGAACCAGTCGAGCAGCGCCGCGACCCCGATCATCGTGCCAAGGCCGGCGAAATTGACGGCGATCTGCGTCGTGATTGCGCTCGAGATTTCAGCGAGCAGGAAATGGCCCAGCACCGAAAGGAGGATGCCGAGACAGAAGATATAGAGCGATTGCTGTCCGCACAGGATCACCGGCCGGGCCCAGGCCGTTCGCAGGAAAGCGCTGTCCGGCCGCACGATTCGGGTCGTCGCAATCGCCAGCATGAGGAAGCTGAAGAGGCGCAACGGCGCGAGGTTCGTCTTGTCGAGCGTCGCACTCCACAACGCCTTCGCGAAGAGCGGCGGAAACGGGTCGTAGATCCAATGCGCCGTCCAGGTGACGCTGATGAGTGCGATGAGGGCTGCGGCGAGGGTCGCCGCGCGCCCCAGCCATTCGCGCCCCGGCAGACGCGGCTGGCCCGCGATCCGCCCGTAGCCCGCCGTCGCGCCGATGACGAACAGGAATTGCCAGGCGAGCGGGTTGAAGAACCACGCTTCATGCGCCGGCCGGGTGTGAAACGCCCAGCCATAGCGGAGGGTGAGGATGTAAACGATCGCCGAGAGTGCAAGCGGCAGGTAGCGCTGCCTCGCCTGCAGCAACAGCACGATCGGAAAGCTCGCCAGCAGCACGATGTAAAGCGGCAGGATGTCGAGAAACGTCGGCTGGAAGGCGAGCAGAAGCGCGCGGATGATCGCGAGATGCGGCTCCTGCAAGAAATCGCCGACGCGCATCTCTTCGCTGTACATCGGGTTTTGCAGCACGACGATCGCGTAGCTCACCTCGGCGGTGAAGATGACGAAGAGGAAGACGTGGGCGACATAGAGCTGCCAGACGCGGCGATAGATCTGCGCCACGGCCAAGAGCGCGCCGCGTTCGCGCAGGCTTTGGCCGTAGACCAGCGCCGCGGTGTAGCCCGAAATGAAGATGAACACCTCGGCCGCATCGTTGAAGGCGATTGCGCGCAGGGTGAAATAGGACAGCACGTTCTCGGGAATATGGTCGATGAAGATAAAGAACAGCGACAATCCGCGAAAGAAATCGAGGCGCAGATCGCGCGGCAGACGGGCGGGGGGATCGGCCATGGCGCCGGCGCGGCAGCCTTCTAGCCCGCGAGGCGCACCAGCATCTTGCCGCGATTGGCCCCGTTCAAAAGCCCGATGAAGGCGCGGGGGGCGGCCTCGATGCCGTCGACGATGTCCTCGCGATAGCGAATCTCGCCGCGGCCGAGCCACGCCGCCATCTGCGCGCGGAACTCGCCCCAGCGCGCGCGATGGTCGCTGACGAGAAAGCCCTGCATCAGCGCCCGCCTCACCAGGAGCTGGCGGTTCCAGCGCTGGCCGATATCGGGCTGGCCCACGCGGTCATAGGTCGAGATCGCACCGCAAATGATGATCCGCCCGTGCAGCGCCAGATTCATCATCGCGGCGTCATGGGTGACGCCGCCGACATTGTCGAAGAACACGTCGATCCCAGACGGCGCATGCGCGGCGATCGCGGCGGCCAGCGCGGTTGCGTCCTTCCCCTTGTAATCGACGCCGGCATCGAAGCCCAATTGCTGCGTCACATAGGCGAGCTTGTCGGCGGCCCCGGCCGTGCCGATCACGCGGCAGCCTTTGAGCTTGGCGATCTGTCCGGCGACCTGGCCGACGGCGCCCGCGGCCGCAGAGACGAGAACGGTCTCGCGCGGCTGCGGCTTGCCGATCGTGTCGAGCGCGAAATAGGCGGTGGCGCCCGGCATGCCGAGCACGCCAAGCAGATAGGAGATCGGCAGCTCGCCGAGCAGCGCGCGGTCGACGCGCTCGACGGCCTTCGCCGGCAGCACGGCATATTCCTGCCAACCCGCATGGGCGAGAGCGAGATCGCCTAGCGCCAATCCCGGCGCGCGCGACTGCACGATCTCGCCGACCACTTCGCCGGTCATCACTGCACCCAGCTCGACGGGAAGCGCGTAGGAGCGGGCGGCGCTCATTCGGCCGCGCATATAGGGGTCGAGCGAAAGATAACGCGCGCGCAGCAGCACCTGTCCTTCCTCGGGGGAAGGAATCGGTGCGGTCTCGAATTTGAAATCGCTTTCCTTGACGGCGCGGCCCTCCGGCCGCTCGGCGAGAAGAAAGCGCTTATTGAGGGCCTCGGTCATCGGCGTCCCGATCGGTTGCGGCTCCGGGCCGATCATAGCAAAAGGCCGGGCGAAACGCTTCGCCCGGCCCCAGAGCTTCGAATGTGCTTGCGCGCTCGGTTAAATGGCGTCGAGCTGATAGGCGATGTCGTTCGAGATGTTCCAGAGATAGCCGATATCGGCGGTGCCCACGAGCACATAGGCATGGCCGTGATGCCGCCAATAGAGCACGTTCAGCTTGTCGCGCCGGTCGAAAGTGGGCGCGAGATCAGGCTTGTTGGTTTGGGCGACGACCACGGTCAGGGGACCGAGCGCCTTGTTGTCGGTGGTGTAGAAGAGCTGCGTGCCGGGCTCGCCTTCGATGAAGATATAGCGCGCGCCCTGGAATTGCAGACCCCAAGGCTGCAGATTCGGCAAGTGGAAATCGGCAGGGAGTTTCTGGACGACCTTGCGCGCGCCCGCGCCATCCGTAGCCGGCATGTCAACAAGCGCCAGATCATCGGCACCGGCGCTGACGAACAGCTTGTGATAGCCGGCGATGCTGTCGAGCCAGTTGGCCGAGGCGAGATTCGCCGCCTGGAGCTTGGCCGTGGTCTCGGCGCCGCCGGAGAAATAGCCAACGCCGCCGCCGATCAACAGCCCCGCGATCCCGGCCGCCATCGCCCATTCGACAAAGGGCCGGCCGCTCAGCCGCGTGGCAAAGCGAGACTTGCGCGCCGTGGCGAGCTCCGTCACGGGCGCACTTCCGCCATGCGCCGCCGCGATGAGGCGCTCCGGCACGGGCTCGTGCAGCACCGGGTCGAAGGCCGAGCGCAGAAGCTCTGCGCCCAGCGCCAACGCGGTCACGCGCTCGCGCGTCGCTGCGTCATTGTCGATGCATGCCTCGACCTCGAGGCGAACGCCCGGATCGAGCTCGCCGTCGAGATAGGCAACCAGAATCTCGTCACTCGGCTTCTGCATCGTTCTTGCTCCTTCGCGTGTGTCCCCTGGCCTCCAATCGGGCCTGGAGCGCCACCCGCGCCCGCGCCAACCGGCTCATGATCGTTCCGACCGGCACTTCGGCGATATCCGCCGCCTCCTTGTAACTCAACCCATCCACCGTCACGAGCATGAGAGCCGCGCGCTGCTCGGGCGGCAATTCGCCCAGCGCGGCGCGAACCTCCTGCAAGGCCAGACGGGCTTCGGCGCGGCGCAAGGGCTCGTCCGAGCCCACATGCATGCCCTCATCCTCGCTCGTCTCCCTGCGGATGTTCCGGGCGCGCAATTGATCGATCCAGATCGTCTGCGCGATCCTGAACATCCAGCTGTCGAATCGCGTCCCCTCCTGAAACTGATGCACACGGGTCAGTGCGCGTTCGCACGCCGCTTGGACCAAATCGTCGGCCTCGGCGGCGTTCCCCGTCAAACCGCGTGCGAATCGCCGCAAACGCGGCAGAACGGCAATGAGCTGGTCGCTGAAGGACGGGCTCATCGGCCGATTCCCGCCGAAAATGCGGGCCTCGGAAACGGCCTGACGAAATGAGAACGAGGCGTGATCAGCTTTATTCCCTGTCGGCGGGGCTGTGATATTCCTGAGCGGCGAAGTGTGGCGAAACGGTAACACGCCGGAATGAAGATTTAGGATATCTTAACACGCGCACGCATCGTGAGAAGGCCGGTGGCGCAGATCGCGAAACCTGCAGCCCTGCAAGACCGGCCTTGCTACTTCACAAACTCGCTGCGGCGCGGCATTGTCAGCCTCGTTCTCGCCCAGGGGATTATCCACCACATGAGAATCGGAATAGCAAGGGAGCGCCGACCGCAGGAACGGCGGGTCGCGGCGTCGCCCGATACGGTCAAGCGGCTTGTCGGCATGGGGCACGAGGTAGTGATCGAGAGCGGCGCGGGGGCGGGCGCGGCCTTTCCAGACGAAGCCTATGCCGCCGCCGGTGCGCGCCTCGCCGCGGATGCGCGCGAGGCTTTGTCGAGCGCCGATATCGTCCTCGCCGTGCAGCGGCCCGAGCCCGCCGCGCTCGCCGCGATGAAGCGCGGCGCGGTGCTCGTCGGCATGCTTGCGCCGCTGCAGAATCCGGCCGAGGTCAAGGCCTATGCCGAGGCCGGTCTCTCGGCCTTCGCCATGGAGCTGGTGCCGCGCATCACGCGCGCTCAGGCGATGGACGTGCTTTCTTCGCAGGCCAATCTCGCTGGCTATCGCGCGGTGATCGAGGCTGCGGACGCGTTCGGCCGCGCCTTCCCGATGATGATGACCGCGGCCGGAACCGTCCCGCCCGCGCGCGTGCTGGTCATGGGCGCGGGCGTCGCCGGGCTGCAGGCGATCGCGACGGCGCGTCGCCTCGGCGCCGTTGTCTCGGCGACCGATGTGCGGCTCGCCGCCAAGGAGCAGGTCGAGAGCCTCGGCGCCTCCTTCCTCGTCGTCGACCTCGAGGCGATGAAGCAGATGGAGACCGCGGGCGGCTACGCCAAGGAGATGGGCGAGGATTTTGCGCGCCGGCAGCGCGAGCACATCACCGAGGCTTTGAAGAAGATCGATATCGTCATCTGCACGGCGCTCATTCCCGGGCGCAAGGCGCCGGT
>DATEKH010000162.1:0-7033 GCA_035277525.1 Allostellaceae bacterium | reverse complement strand
CTCGACGCCCATTGCCTCAAGCGCGCGCAGCTTTTCGGCGACGCTCTCGATAGAGCCGAACAGCGCGAGCCCATTCTCGCGGATCTGCTCATAGCTCCAGGGCTTGGCATAGAGCCGGGTGCGGCAGTAAAGCTCGAACGGGCCGCGCACGCCGGCTTCGGCTTCCACCTCGCTCGGCGCGACATGCGTATGGAAGGTCGCCATATGCGGCGCCAAGCCATGCGGCATCGGCGCGGCGCCCGATTCCGCACGGCCCTTGGCGAAAGCGGCGACGAGCGGACCCAGCTCGGCGATGCTCTCGAGCGTGCCATAGGGGATGGTGAAGAGCCCGTTGCCCTGGCGGCCGATGTAATAGGCGGCCTCGCGCACCAGCGCCGCGACGAAGATCGGCACGCGCGGCTGCACGGGGCGGATATTGAGCGCGACATCGTCCAGCGCGTTGAACTTGCCGCGATACGCGACGCGCTCGCCGGCGATGAGCCGCTTGACCAGCGCCATGCCTTCATCGAACCGCTCGCGCTTTTCCGCCGGGTCGCGCGCGAAGCCGGCGAATTCGTGCTTGAGATAACCCGAGCCCAGACCCAGCACGAGGCGGCCGCCCGACAAGAGATCGAGCATCGCGTAATCCTCGGCAACAATGCGCGGATCGCGGAACGGCAGGATCGTCACCGCGGGACCGAGACGGATGCGCGTCGTGCGCTGCGCGATCGCAGCAAGGATCACCGCCGGATTCGGCACGACGCCATAAGGGTGGAAATGATGCTCGGCGACAAAGAACGATTCATAGCCCAATCGGTCGGCGAGCACCGCCTGATCGATCAACTCGCGATAGAAGCTGCCGAGATCGCGCGAACGGTCGGGATAATGATCGACGACGGTGAGGATTGACAGCTTCATCGCGGCCCTTCAATGCGCCCGTTGCTTCCACCGGTGAAAATTTGGCGATAAGGCGCGCTCACTATAGGGCAAGTCCGGCGGCTCTCGGCAATCCGCCAGGAGGCCTGTGGCGCGCGGCTCGCCAAGCCCTATCCGGGGTATCGCTTGCGGCGGCGTCGGCGCGGCGCAGGTCCCATCCGCCTTGCGTTGCGCCGCGGGGCGGGTAAGAATCGATCCCGAGCGATCGCGCCCGCTGCGCGCGGCGAAGAACGGGAGGACGGGACATGGCATTCGGGGTTGGACAACCGGTCACGCGCAAGGAAGATCCGCGTTTCCTAACCGGGCGGGGACGTTACGTCGCCGATATCGACCTCCCGCGCCAGGCGCATGGCGTGTTCCTGTTCTCGCCGCACGCCCATGCCAATATCCGCGCGATCGACAAGACAGCGGCCGAGGCCGCGCCGGGCGTGGTGGCGGTGCTGACCGGCAAGGATTGGGCGGCGGACGGGCTCGGCACCATCAACCCGGAAGCAATGCCTGAGGATTTTGGCGGGCCCAAGGGCTATCGCACCAAGCACTATCCCTTGGCGGTCGACAAGGTGCGCTATGTCGGCGAGCGCGTGGCGCTTATCATTGCCGAAAGCGAGGCGCAGGCGCGCGACGCGGCCGAGCTCGTCAATATCGATTACGAGGTTCTGCCAGCGGTGGTGCGCGCGAGCGACGCGGTGAAGCAAGGTGCGCCGCAGATCTACGCGGAATCGCCCAGCAACACCTGCTTCACCTTGCGCATGGGCAATGTCGATGCGGTCGACCCGGCCTTCGCCAAGGCGGCGCATGTGACGAAGCTCGACCTCTTCAACAACCGTCTCAACGCCTTCACCATGGAGCCGCGCGGCGCGATCGGCGAGTTTGATACGCGCGACAACCGCTACACGCTCTATTCGAGCACGCAGAACGTGCACGGTCTGCGTCACGGCCTAGCCCACGCAATTCTCCATGTCCCCGAGAGCCAGATCCGCGTCGTCGCCAAGGATGTCGGCGGCGGCTTTGGCATGAAGGGCAATCTTTATCCCGAAGAGGCGGTGCTGCCCTGGGCGGCCAAGAAGGTCGGCCGGCCGGTCAAGTGGATCGCAAGCCGGTCCGACGCCTTCCTCGGCGACGATCAGGGCCGCGATCTCGGCGTGAGCGCGGAGCTGGCGCTCGATGCGGAAGGCCGCTTCCTCGCGCTGCGCTGGAAGGGGTTGCACAATGTCGGCGCCTATATCGAGGGGTCGGGCATCGTCCCGGTGCTGTTCGCGCTGAAGCTGGCGCCGACGGTCTACGACATACCAGCGGTCGCGGTCTTCAACAGCGCGGTCTTCACCAACACGCCGCCGACCATTCCCTATCGTGGCGCCGGACGGCCCGAAGCCGTCTATATCATGGAGCGCCTCATCGACAAGGCGGCGCATGAGATGAAGCTCGATCGCGCCGAAATCCGGAAGAAGAACTTCATCAAGCCGGCCGCCATGCCCTATGCGACCAAGACCGGCTGGATCTACGACACAGGCGATTACGCCGCGGCGATGACGAAGGCGCAGAGCCTTGCCGACTGGCAAGGCTATGCCGCGCGCAAGACGGCGAGCGAGAAAGCCGGCAAGCAGCGTGGGCGGGCCATCGTCACTTACGTCGACAACACCGGCATCTTCAACGAGCGCATGGAGATCCGCTTCGATCCGACCGGCAGCGTGATCGTCCATGCCGGGACCTTGTCGCACGGCCAAGGTCATGAGACCACCTATGCGCAGATGGTGAGCGATTGGCTGGGCGTGCCCTATGAGAGCATTCGCCTCGTCCAGGCCGATACCGACGAGGTCGCAGGCGGGCGCGGCACCTATGCGTCGCGCTCGATGATGGTCGGCGGCAACGCGCTGCGCGTCGCGGCCAATGACGTGATCGAGAAGGGCAAGAAATTCGCCGCCCATTTCATGGAGGCGAATGCCCAGGACATCACCTTTGCCGAGGGTAAGTTCACCATCGCCGGAACCGACAAGGCGATGCCGATCCAGCAGATCGCGGCGATGGCCTATATCCCGATGGGATTGCCGCCCGAGCTGGGCATGGGCCTCAATGGCAGCGGGGTTGCGACCGCCAATGTGCCGAGCTTTCCCAATGGCTGTCATATCTGCGAGGTCGAGATCGATCCGCAAACCGGCGAGGTCGCGCTCGATCGCTACACCGTGGTCGACGACATCGGCACCGTGATCAATCCGCTCCTGGCCGCCGGCCAGATCCAGGGCGGCGTCGTCCAGGGCGCGGGTCAGGCCTTGCTCGAGGACATCGTCCATGACGAGAGCGGCCAGTTCCTCACCGGCTCGCTGATGGACTATGCCGTGCCGCGCGCCGGCGACATGCCTTCGATCTCGGTCGATTTCAGCCCGGTGCCGTCGAAATCCAATCCCTTGGGCATCAAGGGCGTGGGCGAGGGCGGCACGGTCGCGTCGACGCCCACCGTCGTCAACGCGATCCTCGATGCGCTCGCGCCCTTGGGCGTCAAGACGATCCCGATGCCGGCGACGCCGCAGCGCGTCTGGCAGGCGATCCAGGCGGCGGCGAGATAGGGTTAAGGTGCCCTGTCTGACCTCAATCGGCTAGTACTACCAAAAGGTTAATGGTATCTGACGCCAAGGAACTTGAACATTTGCAAAATTGACTTATATGTCAATCTCAGCTAAGATCGTATCTTTAGAGAGCGCGGGGAAGCTCTTCAGGCATTGGCCGCGTACGCGTCTGCCGGCAAAGCGCCGATTGTACATGGCACAGGAGGCTTACAAGGATTTCACCGACACGTCCTCAGCGGTGAATTTGCTGGTTGGAAAAGGCTTCGTTGAAGCTGCGCTAACGCGTTGGACGTCCGGTGGAAGGGTTTATGGCAATGCGCGACGAGGACTTTTCTTGGATCGGCTCGATCCGCCCCCCTCTGAGATATGGGAGATACGCGTAACGAGTCCAATTGTGCAGGCACGACTACTTGGACGCTTTGCTGAACCCGACACGCTCATTCTCACAAAATTTTACACGCGACAACATCTCGGAAAGAAGAGTTCGACCGCCTGGAAAAACGCAATGAAAGAGTGCGAGGAGACCTGGAAGAGTCTGTTTGAGGAAGCCCCATTCGCGGGCACGACGATCCACGACTATGTGACGGAGAACTGCGATGACTTCCCGATCTGAATCCATAGTGCTTGAGCCGCGGGAATTGGCCGACTATGGGCTGGCACGTGCGCGTGATCTTGCGTTTGATGCTGTACAAACCTTGTGGCGTCGCCGTTCCGCTGCTGGCATGAAGCAATCCGACCTCGCGAAGAAAATCGGCAGAGATACCGGATGGGTATCGCGTAATTTGCGTGGACCAGCGAACTGGACTCTTCGTACTTTGGGCGAACTTGTTCAGGGGCTAGACGGCGAGCTCGATATCGTTGTGCACGGGATTGAGGATTCGCTATCGCCTCACCCAAATTACCATGCATATGCGGGCTACGAGCTTTTGCCTAATCAGGGCACTCGTCCTTCAGCACCCGAACGCGGAATACAGGTTATCGGTCCGAGCGCACCATCGGGGCCGCAGAATGCTGGGCAAGTGATTGGTTGATATGATCAACGTCGCAAGTGTCCGCGTCGTACATTGCGTCGTGTGCGATGACGTGCGTCTTGAGATTGGAAACAAGGAGACGATTGTCGGGGCTTATACCGCAGGCATGACTGTTCCTCATGTGCCGTGGAGTGCAAACGTCTGCCTATGGATTACGGTGATATGGAGTGGTGAGGGTGAGCTAAGTGTAGAAATACGAGTGTTAAATCCACGGCATCAACAAGTCGCAACCACGCGTGGGGCCGCTCGAGCTATATGGCAAGGGAACGAGTCTTCATTGACGTTTAGAGGAATAGTTTTCAGCGTCGAGATGGAGGGGATCTACGGCATTCAGTGGCGTGTAGGGGGGCGGGATTGGGAGCCAATTCGGCAATTTCCGGTCTATATTGCGAGAGCCTAAGCGATCGATTGTCATCTTTTTCATTTTAGACGCATGCGCGATTGGCGCCAAAGCGACGCGGCAGGCGCCAACTAAGCCCGGCCGTTTCGTTCGGTGCGGCAGGATTTGGCTGTGCTACGCGGCGCGGCGAGCGAGACCCCGCGGAGGAAGAAGTCGCGCAAAATGCGGATGAGGTCGCCGCGCTGCTTCTCGGTGTGGCGCGCGATCGCCTGATCGACCGCGCCATGCAGAGCGTGAAAGAGCAGCATCGCCGTGACCGGCGGCTCCTCGACGCTCCAGGCGCCGGCCGCGCTGCCGGTGGCAAGCAGCGTCGCGAGATCGCGCACGATCGAGTTGTCGCCCTTGCCCCCGCGCCGGCGATGGAGCCCCGCCTCGTGGAAGAGCGCGTCATGGAGCCGCAGCCGGTCGAGATAGGAATCGACGCCCGCCTCGACCCAGGCTGCGAGCTTGCCGTGCCAATCCGCGGCATCGCAGGCAGCGACCGCCGCCGCGATGCGCGCGCAGGAGACCCGACCGAACTCCTCGCGCAGCGCCGCGATCATCTCGTCCTTCGAGGCGAAGTAGAGATAGAAGGTGCCCTTCGCCACCTCGGCGCCGGCGGCGATGTCGTCGATGCTGGTGGCGGCGGCGCCTTGCGCAATGAACAGCTGCTCGGCCGAGCGCAGCAACTCCTCGCGGCGCACGCTTTGCGGCTTGGTGCGCGGCTTGGCGAGAGCGAGGCTCATGCCGCGCTCGCCGCCTCATGCTTTTCGGCGATCAAGGCGACATAGGCGCCGTTCCTGGCCATCAACGCCGCGTCGGTTCCCTCCTCGACGATGCGCCCGTGCTCGAGCACGAGAATGCGATCGGCGCTGCGGATGGTCGAGGGCCGATGCGCGATGATCAGCACGGTGCGCCCGCGCCGGATCTCGTTGAGCGCCGCTTGCAGCGCGACCTCGTTCTCGGTGTCGAGATTGGAGACCGCTTCGTCGAGAATGAGGATCGGCGCGTCGCGCAGGAAGGCGCGGGCGATGGCGATGCGCTGACGCTGGCCGCCCGAAAGCCGCGTGCCGCGCTCGCCGCACGGCGTGTCGTAGCCTTGCGGCAACGCGGCGATGAATTGATGCGCCTGGGCGAGCCGCGCCGCGCGCTCGATCTCGGCCGGCGTCGCGTCGGGCTGGCCGAGCCGGATATTGTCGGCGATGGTGCCGTTGAAGAGATAGACATCCTGCGGCACCACCGTGACGAGCCGGCGCAAACTCGCCAAGGGCAGGGCGCGGATGTCGCGACCGCCGATGCGGATGGCGCCGTCCTCGATATCCCAGAAGCGCAGCAGGAGATTGGCGCAAGTGGTCTTGCCCGCGCCCGACCGCCCGACCAGCGCGACGGTCTCGCTCGGCGTAAGCGTGAAGCTTGCGCCGTCGAGCACGCGGCCGCGCGCGCCGCCATAGCCGAAGCAAACATGCTCGAAGCGCACCGACGCGTTGGACGGCGCCGCCTCGGTGCCGCGATCGAGCACTTGCGCGCGCTGATGGAAGATGGTGGCGACGCGGTCGGCGCCGGCGCGCAGCTCGCCGAGCTTGCGCGCGGTCTGGGTCACCTCGGTGATCGGCGCGAGCGCGGCACCCGCCAGAACCACGGTCAGCGGATAGAACGAGAAATCGAGCTGGCCGCGGCCGACGAGAATGAGCCCGGTCGCGACCGTGGCGAGCACCGCCAGCGCCAACAGCACGTCGATCGCCGCCTGCTCGAGGCCGGCGCGCGAGCCATAGCGGAGCTGGATCGCGTGCACCGCTCTTGTGTCGCGCATCAGCCGCGCGAGAAACGAGCGGCCGGCGCCGAACACCGCCAGCTCGCGCAGGCCTTGCACGCCCTCGACCACCTCGGCGTTGAGACCGCCCAGCGCCTCGAGCAGTGCCTTGCCCTGCTCGCCGGCGCGTCGCGCGAGCCAGAACGGCACCGAGGCGACCAGCGGCAGGAACGGCAGCAGCACGAGCGCCATCAAAGGCTCGATCGCGGCGAGCACGATAAGCACCGCCAGAGGCACGATCACCGCGCCGATATAGTCGCCCAGCACATGGGCGTAGAACCATTCCATCAGATCGGCGTCGGCGGTCGCGACCGAGGCGAGCTCGCCGGTGCGGCGG
>DATEKH010000161.1:0-7421 GCA_035277525.1 Allostellaceae bacterium | reverse complement strand
CCCGATCGCCGACCACGACATTTCATTCACCCAGGCGAGTTGCACATCGCGCAATCCCGCGTCGCGCATCATCGCCTGCACCGTGCCCCGCGACCAGTAATGAGCGATTTTCGGCAGCATTTGGTCGAACACGATCGAGCGCAGATGGCGGAAAGAGAGCCGGCGCAGCAGGCGAAAATAGGCGATCGAATTGAGGCCCAAACGCAGCGCCACATAGAGCATGGCGGCCGGATAGAGCGAGAGGTGATGGACCATCCCGATCGGCATGCGGCTGAAGAGGAGCTTGCGCAGCGGCGTCAATCCGAAAGCGATCCACCGGTTGTTTTCGGCGCCATAGACCCAAATCAGCACTTTCCCGCCCGGCTTTGCCGCGGCGACCATCGCGGCCAAAGCCCGTGCGGGGTCGGCGAGGTGGTGGACGACGCCGATCGAGAATACGATGTCGAAGCGATCGCGCTCGCCCAGCTCGTAGGCGCTGCGTTCCTCGACCGCGATGCCGGGAAAGCGCGCCAGCGTCTCGCGCGCCGCCGCGAGCGAGCGGCTGTCGATATCGACGGCGAGCCCGCCGGCGGCGCCATAGCTCATCGGCCAATAGCTGTTTCGCCCCATGCCGCAGCCGACATCGAGAAACGTCTTGCCGCGCCAATCCTCGGGCCGCAAATGCGTCGTCCAGCGACGGAATTGCTCCTCGTATTCGGGGCGCATCTCGCGATAGAGATCCCATTCATAGCCAAAGCGGTCGGCCGAGCCGCGCGCGACCGCCGCTTGGCCCGTTCCGCGCTTGCGATCGATCGACAGCGTTTCGCTCGACATGATGCGTCTCCGTTTCCTTTAGGCGGCCGCGGCGTAGCCGGGCTCGCCGCCGAGGCAATTCCGCAAGCTCAACCAGCACCACAGCAGCAGGCGATGATCGCGCTTGCCTGCGCGGTGCTCGCGCCAGGCCGCAGCGATGGCGTCGCCATCGAGACCGGCGAGCGGCTGCGCCGCGGGCGGCGTCAGCGAGCGCAGCCATAGGGCGATCGGCATGCCAAAGCCCTTCTTCGGCCGCTCGAGCACGGCGCGCGGCAACAGAGGCCGCATCGCCCGCTTCAGCAGGTATTTGCGCTCGCCCTTGCGGTATTTGAACCGCGCGGGCAGGCGGCGCGCGAAATCGACCAGATCGTTGTCCAAGAACACGGCGCGCGATTCGAGCGATACCATCATCGAAGCGCGATCGACCTTCATGAGGATGTCGTTCGGCAGATAGAAATTGGCGAAGAATTCGAGCGTGCGGTCGACGATGCTCTTGCGCCCGTCCTCTTCCCACAAAGCGATCGCATCCCCATAGACGTCTTCGGCGCGCACGGGCGCATGCAGCAAATCGGCGATCGCCGCGGGCTCGAGCGGCGCCATCCATATGGGGTTCCACAAGGCCGGCGGATAAGAAAGGCCCGCGAGCGCGCGCCGCAGCTTGAAATCGAAGCTCATGTTGCGGCGGGACAGCGGCAGCAGCTCCGCGAGGCTGCGCAGGCCGCGATGGAGCGGCGGCGCGACCAACCTGCGATAGTGCTCGGCGAGCGCCAGCGCCCGGAACGGGTCGTAGCCCGCGAACAGCTCGTCGCCGCCATCGCCCGACAGCGCGACCGTGACCTGACGGCGCGCAAACCGGCTGAGGAGATAGGTCGGGATGATCGAGGGGTCGCCCAAGGGCTCGTCGAGCCGGGACAGAATTTCGGGAACGAGCGCCTTCGCGGCCGAGAGTTCGAGCGTCTCTCCCGCATGGGCCGAGCCGAGCGCCTCGGCCGTTGCGCGCGCGGCGTCGGATTCGTCGAACGACCGCTCGCTGAAGCCGATGGTGAAGCTTTTGATCGCGCCCAAAGGAAGCCGCTCGCCGGCCGAGGCCAGCACCGCGGCGGAATCGATGCCGCCGCTGAGAAATATCCCGAGCGGCACATCGCTCATCAGCCGGCGCGACGCGGCCTGCGACAAGAGGTGCCTCAGCTCTTCGGCAAGGCGTTCCTCGGCGACATCCCCCAGGCTTTCATCGGGCTCCAGCCGGAAGCGCCAAAAGCACGCGATACGGAACCCTCCGTCGGTGAGATCGACGGTCAGGTGGTGCCCGCCCGGAAGCTTGGCCGAACCCTGATAGAGTGCGGTTGGCGCCGGGAGATAGCCATAGGCGAAAAACCGCTGCAGGGCGCGCGGATCGACCGTGCCGGCGAAGGCGCGGTGGCAGCGAAGCGCCGAGAGCTCGCTGGCAAAGGCGAAGACGCCGGGTGCCACGTAATAATAGAGCGGCTTCTCGCCGAAGCGGTCGCGCGCGAGGAAAATCCGCCGTCGCGCGCGGTCATAAATCGCGAAGGCGAACATGCCGTTGAGGCGCGCCGGCAAATCCTCGCCCCATTCCGCATAGCCATGGACGAGGACTTCCGTGTCCGAATGGTCGGAGCGGAACCGCGCCCCGCGCGCTTCAAGCGCGGCGCGGAGTTCTCTGTGGTTGTAGATCTCGCCGTTGAAGACGACGCCGATGCTCTGATCGGCATTCCACATCGGCTGCTGCCCGCCTTCGGGGTCGACGATCGCGAGGCGCCGATGGCCGAGACAAACGCCCGCTTGGGCATCGACATAAAGCCCTTCGCCATCCGGCCCGCGATGCGCGAGCGCCCGCGTCATGCGCGCGATGTCCGTGCGATCACCCTCTCCAAAGAAGCCGGCGATCCCGCACATCACTCATGCGCCGGAAAATTGACGCGCTCGCGCACGACATAGGCGCTGCGGCCCTGGGATTCGAAATAGGTGCGCGACAGCATTTCTGCGAGCAGCCCCATCAGGATGCTCAGAATGCCGACGAGAAAAGTCATGGCGCTGAGGAGGGGCAGCGGCGTTAGGATCATCGACAGACCGTCGACGAATTTGAGATAGAGCAGGGCCGTGAAGCAGATCCCGGAGAGGACCAGCGAGATCACGCCGAAGCCGCCGAAGACATAGATCGGCTTCACGAAATACCGCTCCAGGAATTTGACGACCATGAGATCGAGCACGACCTTGACGATGCGCTCGAGGCCGTATTTCGACGTGCCCGCGCGCCGCGGATGATGGCTCACCGGGACCTCGATCACCTTGGCTCCCATCCAGCTGGCATAGATCGGGATGAAGCGGTGCATCTCGCCATAAAGCCGCGTGCCGCGGACGACTTGCGCGCGATAGGCTTTCAAGGTGCAGCCATAATCGTTGAGGTGCACGCCCGAGATCCGCGAGATGACGCGATTGGCGATGCGGCTCACAAAATTGCGGCGGATGGCGGCGTCCTGCCGGTCGATCCGCCAGCCCGAGGCGACGTCATAGCCCTCGTCGATCTTTTGCAGCAGAGCCGGAATATCGCCGGGATCGTTTTGCAAATCGGCATCGAGCGAGACGATGATCTGTCCCGAAGCGTGATCGATGCCGGCCATCATTGCGGCGGTCTGACCGTAATTGCGGCAGAAATCGACGATCTTGAGCTCGGGTGTCGTCGCCGCGACCGCGTTCAAGACGGCCCGCGATCCGTCCTTGCTGCCGTCATTGACGGCGATCACCTCGAAGGGCCGGCCGATGCGGCGCAGCACCGCCATCAGGCGCTGGAACAGCGGCTCGATATTGTCTTCCTCGTTATAGATCGGAATGATGACCGAGAGGTCGGGTACGCGAAACGCATCGGCGATCAAGCGCTGGCGGTCTTCAAGGCTGCCGGCGACGACCTGCTTTGATTGCGGCTGAACCATCATCCCCTCGCGCGGCAGACATGAAGCGCAGCCGGCGCGCGGCCTGGCGGGTCGCTTGGCCGCCCGAGCATTTGACGGGAAAATGGAAAAGGAATTCTTACCAAGAGCTTATCGGCAGAGCGGCGGCGCGCGCGAACGCGGCGCGGAGACCGCGGCCGGCTTCACGGCGCTGACCCGCGCGGCTGCCGAATCGGCCCTGACGAGACGGTGAAAAAAGCCTTAAACTCGTCCGATGACGCGCAACATGCTCGACCACGAGACCAGCCCTTACTTGCTGCAGCACAAGGACAATCCGGTGCATTGGCAGCCCTGGGGCGCGGCGGCGTTCGAGGCCGCGAGAGCGGCCGACAAGCCAATCCTGCTCTCGATCGGCTACGCCGCCTGCCATTGGTGCCACGTGATGGCGGCGGAGAGCTTCGCCAATCCGGCGATCGCCGCGGAGATGAACAAGAACTTCATCAACATTAAGGTCGATCGCGAGGAGCGGCCCGATATCGACGCGATCTACATGCACGCGCTCAGCATGATGGGCGAGCAGGGCGGCTGGCCGTTGACCATGTTCTTGACGCCCGAGGGCGAGCCGTTCTGGGGCGGAACCTATTTCCCGCCGACGGCGCGCTGGGGCCGGCCGGGCTTGCCGCAAGTGCTGGAGGCGATCGCGGAGGCCTATCGCACGCAGCGCGAGCAGATCGTGAAGAACGTCGCGGCCTTGCGCAAGGGCCTCGATCAGCTCGGCGCGCCGCAGCCGGGCGAGAGCATCGACCTCGCGCTGATCGACCGCGTGGCCGAACGGCTCTTGGGCGAGATTGACGGGGTCAATGGCGGGATCGGCGCCGCGCCGAAATTTCCCCAAGCGCCAACGCTCGCGCTGCTGTGGCGCGCCGGGCGCCGCGGCAACGCCGGCGCGCGCGACGCCGTGCTACTGACGCTCGATCACATAGCGCAAGGCGGCATCTACGACCATCTGGGCGGCGGTTTCGCGCGCTATTCGGTCGATGCGCGCTGGCTCGTCCCGCATTTCGAAAAGATGCTCTACGACAACGCGCTGCTGATCGACCTGCTCTGCGCGGCGTGGCAGGACACGAAGAGCCCGCTTTACGCCGCACGAATCGCCGAAACGATCGCTTGGCTTGCGCGCGAGATACGCCTGCCCGAGGGCGGCTTCGCCTCGAGCCTCGACGCCGACAGCGAGCACGAAGAGGGCAAGTTCTACGTCTGGAGCGAGGGCGAGATCGATGGCGTGCTCGGCGCCGACGCGGCGCGGTTCAAGGAATTCTACGATGTCAGCGCCGGCGGGAACTGGGAGGGACACAACATCCTAAACCGGCTGGCGCATCTCGCGCCGGCAGCGCCCGAGGTCGAGGCAGCGCTCACCCGCAACCGCGCTTCGCTGCTCGAGGTGCGGGAGGCGCGGGTGCGGCCAGGCCTCGACGACAAAGTGCTGGCCGACTGGAACGGGCTTGCGATCGCGGCGATTGCCCGCGCCGCGAGCATTTTCGATCGCGCGGATTGGCTCGATCTCGCGGCCTCGGCCTTTGCGTTCATCGGCCGCGCGCTCGCCACGGGCGACGGGCAGTTGCTTCATTCCTGGCGCGGCCGCGCCCAGCACCGCGCCATCCTCGACGACTACGCCAACATGGCGCAGGCGGCGCTCGCGCTGCTCGAGGCGACCGGCGAGGAGTCTTATTTACACCGCGCGCGCCGCTGGGTCGCGATTGCGATCGAACAGTATTGGGACCCGCGCGGCGGCTTCTTCTTCACCGCCGCGGATGCCGAGCTCTTGATCGCGCGCGCCAAGAACGCGCTCGATCAGCCGAACCCTTCCGGAAACGGAACCTTGGCCGCAGTCATGGCGCGGCTCTACCATCTCACCGGCGAGGAGGATTATCGCCAACGCGCGCAGGCAACGCTCGATGCGTTCGGCGGCGAGATCACGCGCTATGCCTTCGCTCATGCGAATCTGCTCAACGCCGCCGAGCTGCTCGCCAAGGCCGTTCAGATCGTCGTCATCGGCCGGCGCGGCGAGACCGGGACCGATGCGCTTCTCCGCGCGGCATTCGCTCAAAACCTGCCCAACCGTGTCCTGACCGTTGTGGCGCCCGGGGCCGAGCTGCCGCCCAACCATCCCGCGCATGGCAAACCGCAAATCAACGGCCGCGCCACGGCTTATGTCTGCGAAGGTCCGGTGTGCTCGCTGCCGCTGACCGATTCCCAATCGCTTGCCGCGGATTTGGCCCGGCGCCGTTGAGCCATGGCGCGGCTCTCCTTCGCCAGCCCGGTGGGTCGCCTCACACTCTTTGAAGAGAATGGCGCCATCACGGCGCTGATCTGGGGCGGAAAATCGGCGGGCAAGGCGTCGCCCTTGCTGCACCAGGCAAAGCGCCAGCTCGAAGCCTATTTCGCCGGGCGGCGGCGCTCCTTCGATTTGCCGTTGGCGCCGAGCGGTTCGCCCAGCGAGCAGCGTGTCTGGACTTTGATGGCGGCAATCCCTTATGGCGAGACGCGCAGCTATGGCGAGCTCGCCCGCACCCTCGCGCTCAGCCCGCGTGCGATCGGCCGCGCCTGCGCGCGCAATCCCTTGCCGATCCTCCTGCCATGCCACCGCGTCACCGGCGCCGATGGCGAGCTCGGCGGCTATAGCGGCGAGGGCGGGGTTGAAACGAAGCGCCGGCTGCTCACGCTGGAAAAGGCGCTCTTGCTCTGACCCAGGCCGCGCTGTCCGCTTATTTCGTCTTCAACGCCGCGCGGTAGAAGCTCAGGTCGTAGAATTCCTTGGCATCGAGCTTGCGCTTGGGTTCGCCGTAACGGCTGCGCAAGGCCACGACTGTCGCGACGCCCTTGCGATCGAGCGTCGCTTCCGGCGAGGTCGTGCTGCCCTGGCCTGTCGTGTCGGCGTAAATGCGCTCGGCGCCTTCGCGCGCGAGGTTCGGAGTCGTGTCCATCAACACGCCGATCGCCGCGTCCTTGTTGCGCTTGTCGAACAGCCAGCGCCCGGCTTCGACATAGCCGCGGATGAAGCCGACGAGCTCGGCCCGATGATCCTTGGCCCAGGCGCGCCGCGCCATGCCGACGCTCGACTGATAATGCGGCAGCACCTCGCGCATGTTGCCTAGGTCGTTGAAGCCCTTGGCTTCCGCGAAGCCGTCGAAAGGCCGGTCGAGCAGCGCGCCGGCGGCCTTCCCGTCCAAGAGCGCCTGGTAGCGCTTCTGCGAGCTGCCGACGGCGACAAGCTCGTAATCGCCCTGATGCAGACCCTTCAGCTCGAGCATGTGATAGAGAATGAATGCAAAGCCTGTGGTCTTGGCATCGACCGCCAGCGGTTTGCCTTTGAGGGCCGCGACCGCCTTGATGTCATGCGCGCTGATCAGATGGAGCGAGCCGCCCTCGCCGCCCATGAAGGCAAAAAGATCCGCCTTCTCCTTGAGCGGCACGGCACCCTGGCCCGCATCATAGGCGATGACATTGTCGAGCGCCGTGAGCCCCAGATCGAATTTGCCGTCCATCATGCCGGTGATCTGCGCCACGGAGCTGGTGATTGGGTCGGGATGCACGTCGAGACCCTGCTTGGCAAAAAAGCCCTGGGTTTCGCCGATATGCAGAACCCAGCCCGCGCTCGGAAAGAGGCTGACTTCGAGCTTGGTCGCGGCAAAAGCGCCCGTCGACAGCAAGACGGTGGAAAGC
>DATEKH010000160.1:0-9890 GCA_035277525.1 Allostellaceae bacterium | reverse complement strand
CTCTTCCAAATGCCCGCGCATCCAATAGGCCGCGGCCGCGCCGATGCTGCGGCAGGCAACGCGCCGTCCGGCGAGATCGGAAGGCCGGGTGATGCCCTTGCTCGTGTTGATGTAGATGAAGCCGTGACGGAAGCGGCGATGGAGAAAGACCGGGATCGCGGTGATGTCGTCGCGGCCATGCGCCTTCTGCACGACATAGTGCCCGCCATTGTACTCGTTGATGTCGCAGGCCTCGCCGGCGGCAACCTTGTCGTGGATCGAGCGCGTCCCGGGATAACGGTCGATGACGAGCTCGATGCCCTCGGGCTGCACCGTGCCGTCCTTCAAGGCGCGCACGATCTCGTAGCTGCCGGTCAGCATGGAGAGCTTGAGCTTGCCGGCCGCACGCTGTGCCGGCTTCTTCGCGGCGCTCTTCCGGCTCGCGCTTTGGCGCAGCGTGCGGCGCGCGGATGCCTTTGCCGCGGCCTTGCCGCGCTTGCGCGTTGCTTGCTTCTTTGCGCCCGAGCGCCGGCTTGCCTTCTTCGCCATCTCTCCCTCGCCTCCCAAGGCTTGTCGTCGCGAAGGATTTAGGCCAGGCGCCAGCCTTCTTCAAACGGTTTCGGCGAGAGACGCCTGATAGAGGAGATTCCGAGAAGGTGGAATTACCCTCTCCGCCGCGCGGGCGGACAGGGTCATTCGATTGCGCGGCTCATTCGATTACACGGGTGCGAGAGACGGCTAGTGCCGCGTCGCGTTCAGCGGGACGTCGAAGGATTGCGCCAGCGCGAGATAGCGCAGCGCCCGCTCCTCGTAGCAGCGCTTCAGCGTGGCGTTATCGACGCGCTCGGCGGTCTCGAGCCATTTGGCCGCGAGCGCGCGGCAGAGCGACGCGTCGTCGAAAGTTTCCTCGGTCATCGGCCGCTCATCCTGGCTCCTCATCCGGAAGCGCCTCCTCGGGATCGCGCTTGCCGATGGTCGTCATCGCCTGCCAATGGCCGAGATCGAAGATCTTCACATCGGCCGCTTGCAGGATCGCGGTGCAGCCGATCATCACGTCGGTGGCGGTGATGCCGCTATTGCGCGCAAACGCCCGCGGCAGCTCGCCGCGCTCGACCTTCGCCGCGTAGATGCGCAGCACGCTGGCAAAGAGCTGGCCGAGCGCCTCGTCGGGAACGTCGCCGAGGCTCTCGTCCTTGAGGATCTGAGCGAAGAGCGCGACCACCTCGGCGCTCATCGCCGCGATCGCGGCGCGGCGCTCATCCGGTCCGGCCATGATCCCGCCTCTGCCGCTCGCGGCAGCGCCAGACTCGTCGACGTAATGAACCTCGTGCCACGCTTTTACCCCATCTCGCGATCGGCCGCCGCGCGCCGGCCGATGCCTCGGCGACGCCGCGGCCCGGCATCCCCATGGCCTGTTACTTACACCGCCTCGGCCCGGACTGCGAGCCTTCTCGCGCGGGCGCCGCCTATCCGGTTAACCGGATTTAAGCCCGGGTTCATGGCTGCGCAATGTTGAAGCGCGCTGAATTGTTGGCGGTTCGTTGGCTTGTGCGGCCGCTTGCCGCGGTTCGGCGGCGGCCCCGTTTTGGCAAGGGAGCAAGACATGCGGCAGGTGAATTGGCGCATTGCGCCGTTAATGATTGTGTTCGCGTCCCCCCTCATCCTGGCTGGCTGTGCGAGCCATGAAACTCAGGCGGGCACGAGCGAATCGAGCTCGGCCATGGCCGTGGCCAATCAGAGCAAGGCCGAGGCCGACAAGGCGCTGAGCACGGCGCAGCAGGCGCTCAAAGAGGCGCAGGCCGCCAACACGGCGGCACAGAAGGCATCCGAGCGATCCAATCGGATGTATCAGCACAGCTTGCAAAAATAAGCATCCGCGAGCGCGAGGCGGCGGCCGGCCTCCGCCCGCTGCCGCCGGCGCCACGCGAGGCTTCAATGCCGAAAGTGGCTTTACGTTTGGCGGCGTTGATGCTCGCCGCCCCGATCCTGCCCGCCCATGCGGCGATGTTCCTGCTTGCGCCCGGCGGCGCGGCGATCGGCACGCTCGGCTCTTATACGACGCAGGCGCAAGATACCTTCCCCGATATCGCCCGGCGCTATGACCTCGGCTACACGCAGCTCGTCGCGGCCAATCGCCGCATCGATCCCTGGCTGCCCGGCCAGGGCACACGCGTCGTTCTGCCGAGCTTTTATCTTCTGCCCGATGCGCCGCGGCGCGGCATTGTCGTCAACCTCGCGGCGCAGCGGCTTTATTACTTCCCGCCGAAGAGCGGCAAGGTCGAGACTTTCCCGATCGGCATCGGCGTCCAGGGCTGGGCGACGCCCGCCGGCATGACGCGCGTCGTCGCCAAGGTGAAAGATCCGACCTGGTACCCGCCGCCCTCGATCCGCGCCCAGCACCCCGATCTGCCGCGCGCGATTCCGCCCGGGCCCGACGATCCGCTCGGCGACTACGCGCTGCGCCTGGGCTGGTCGGATTATCTCATTCACGGCACCAACAAGCCCGACAGCGTCGGACGGCGGGTGAGCCATGGCTGCCTCCACCTCTATCCCGCCGATATCGAACGGCTGTTCAACGAGGTGCCGGTCGGAACGCCGGTGCGCGTCATCAACCAGCAGGTCGAGACCGGCTGGATCGGCCGCCAGCTCTATGTCGCGGTCCATCCGAGCCTGCGCATGGTCGATGCGATCGATCTCGGCGAAAGCGTGACGCCGGAGCCGCCGTCCGATTTGATGGCACGCGTCGCGGCAGCCGCGGGCAACGCGGCAAACCGCGTCGACTGGGCCGAGGTGAAACGCATCGGCCTTGCGCAGAGCGGCATTCCGACGCCGGTGCTGCAGAGCAGCCAGCAGGTTCTCGTCAGCGAAGCGCCATCGAGTCCGGAACCCTAAACGATGCTTGCAGCGATTTAATCCCGCCGTCATGGCGGCGCAAATCGCCCGCGCTCAAATATCGATCAAACCTGCCGGGCGCCGGCTTTCGCCTTTCCCCTTTTTGACGAGGTGATTCGATGTCGCGTTTTCGTCTTCCCCTGTCACGCACCAAGATGATCTTGGCTGCCGGCGTCATCGCGACGGCCGGCGCGGGCATAGCGCTCGCGCCGCTGCCGCGCGCGGCGACGCTCAGCGCCGATGCGCCGCTCGTCACCGGCCTGCCGAGCTTCGCGCCGCTGGTCAAGCGCGTGATGCCCGCGGTCGTCAATATTTCGGCGGTCGAGAATGTCGGCGACTCGAGCGAGCAAGGCTTCGGACAGAACGATCAGGATCAGGATCAAGATCAGAACGACCAGCAGGGCCCGTTCCAGGGCTTCCCGCCCTCGCCCTTCGATCAATTCCTGCGGCGGTTCTTCAACCAGCGCGGCTTCGGGCAAATGCAGCCCAATCAGGGTGCACAGGAGATCGCGCTCGGCTCGGGCTTCATCATCGATCCGACCGGCTATGTCGTCACCAACAATCACGTGGTCGACAACGCGAAGAAAGTCACCGTGATCTTCCAGGACGGCAGCAAGCACGCGGCGAAGATCATCGGCCGCGATCCCAAGACCGATCTCGCGCTCCTCAAAATCGAGGCGCCCAAGCCGCTGCCCTATGTGAGCTGGGGCGACAGCGATAAGGCGCAGGTCGGCGATTGGGTGTTCGCGGTCGGCAATCCCTTCGGCCTCGGCGGATCGGTCAGCCCCGGCACCATCGCCGCGCGCGGCCGCGACATCAACGCCGGGCCTTACGACGATTTCCTGCAGATCGACGCCTCGATCAACAAGGGCAATTCGGGCGGACCGACCTTCAACCTCGCGGGCCAGGTGATCGGCATCAACACCGCGATCTACTCGCCCAATGGCGGCTCGGTCGGCATCGGCTTCGCCATCCCGTCGGATCTCGCCAAGCCGATCATCGACCAGCTGCGCGAGCATGGGAAGATCACCCGCGGCTGGCTTGGCGTGCAGGTTCAGACCGTAACGCCGGCGCTCGCCAAGAGCCTCGGTCTCACCGAGGACGAAGGCGCGCTGGTGTCGCAGGTGACACCGGACAGCCCCGCGGCCAAGGCCGGCTTCAAGGATGGCGACGTGATCCTGTCCTTCGACGGAAAGAAGATCGCGAAGATGCGCGATCTGCCGATCGTCGTCGCCGAGACGCCGGTCGGCGAGACCGCCAAGGTCACGGTGTCGCGCGACGGCAAGACGCAACAGCTCGAGCCGGTGATCGCGAAAATGCCCGCCAATCCGCAAATCGCCGAGAGCGGCGGCTCGAGCGCCGGCGGCTTGACGCTTGCCACGCTCACCCCCAAATTGCGGCGCCAACTGCATGTGCCATCCGACGTCAAGGGCGTGGTGGTGACGGCGATCGCGGATGACAGCCCGTTCAACGAGCTGGGGCTCGAGCGCGGCGACGTCATTCAATCGATCAATCAGAAGCCGGTGACCACGCCCGAAGAGGCGGCGGCCGCGATCAGCGCCGCGCAGAAAGCCAAGGGCAACGAGCAAATCCTGCTGCTGCTCAACCGCCACGGCGTCAACGAATATGTCGCGCTGTCGATGGTAGGCAACGGCGGGACTGGTTGATCAGGCATAGCACAGCGAGCGCGCGCGATGAGCGCGCTCGCGTCGTGCGAAGCGAAATCAGACGACGCGCCGGAAGCTGATGATGCAACAAAGCGCAACCCCGCGCACCAGGCTCGCGTCGCCGAGAACACGGCGCGGGTCTTGCCTTGTCGGTTTCGGCGCGGCGCTGCTGCTCCTGGCCGCGCTTGCCGGCTGCGCCGCGCCAGAGCCGCAACCCGGCAAATCCGGCTTGGCGCTCGATTTCAGCTGGCCGGATCAGGCTACGCCGACCCTCGCGCAATCCTTCAGCCCGCCACCGCCGCCGCATCAGGTGACGGTTCGGTGGAATCCGCACCGTTATTCGCACCAGGAAATCGCGCAGATCGCGGGCCAGCAATGCCTGGCCTTTGGCCGCGAGGCGCAGGCCGCGAGCCGTGTCTCGGGCGGCGCGGTCAAGACTCAGCGCTTCGATTGCATCATGACCGCCGCATCGGCCGGCGTGCCCAAAGGCTGAGACCCCTCACCCTGTCCCTCATCTCATGGGAGAGGGGACGCAGCTTCAGCGATCTCAACGCGCGTCCCCTCGCCCGCGCAGCGGGAGAGGGACAGGGTGAGGGTGAGCAGGCGCGCCGCTCTCAGCGCAGATGCCCGATCAGCGCCATCGAGATCGCCGGCACATAGGTGATGATCATCATGGCCGCGAAGTTGAGCGCGACGAACGGCAGCACGCCGCGATAGATCGTTCCCAAGGGCGTGTCGAAGATCGCGCGCGCGGCGAAGAGATTGAGGCCGAAGGGCGGGGTGTAGAGCCCGATGCTCAAATTCACCGCCATGATGATGCCGAAATGGATGGCGTTGACGCCGGCGGCCTCGACGATCGGCAGGAGCAGCGGCGTCAGGATCAGGATCGCCGCCGGCGGCTCGAGAAAGCTGCCCGCGAGCAGCAGCCCGACATTGACCATCAGCAGGATTTCCCATTCCGGCAGATGCATGGCATCGATCGCGGCGATGATGTGCTGCGGCATGCCGCTCGTCGTCATGAGAAAGGAATAGATCCCGGCGGTGGTGACGATGATGAGAATCTGCGCGATGAGGAAGACCGAGGCGGTGACCACGCGCCACAGGTCGCGCCACCCAATCTCGCGATAGATCGCCATGGCGACGACGAGCGAATAGACCACGGCGACGCCCGCCGCCTCGGTCGGGGTGAAGACGCCGCCATAGATGCCGCCAAAAATGACGACCACCGTGCCGATCGCCCAGCTCGCCTCCTTGGTCGAGGCCCAGATATTGGCCCAGCGCGCCGGCGCCGAGAGCGGCACCGCCTTGACGCGCGCATAGATCAGCACATAGGCCGCGTCGATCAGGCCGATCAAAATGCTCGGCAGGATGCCGGCGGTGAACAGCCGGATCGCCGATTGCTCCGCCGTCATGGCGTAGAGGATCATCGAGATCGAGGGCGGGATGATCACCGCCACCGCGCCCGAGGAGGTGATGAGGCTCACGGCGAAGCGCTCGCCATAACCCTGCTCGGTCAGCGAGGGATGGAGCAGCCGGCCGACCGCGACCACGGTGCCGACCGAGGTATGCGCCATCGCGCCGAACAGCTCGGAGGAGGCGACGGTGGTGACCGCGAGCGAGCCGCGAATGCCGCCGATGATCGACACCACCCAAGCGACGACGCGGCGCGCGATCCCGCCCTGGCCCATGATCTCGCCCGCGAGCACGAAGAACGGCACGGCG
The DNA here is from genome assembly GCA_035277525.1 of Allostellaceae bacterium. Classification (GTDB taxonomy): domain Bacteria; phylum Pseudomonadota; class Alphaproteobacteria; order ATCC43930; family CGMCC-115725; genus CAIKMD01. The sequence continues at coordinate 3,630 of DATEKH010000160.1, read as the reverse complement.
AGGAGCGGAAAATTGTCGAGGCTGCCGAACATGTAGGTCTGGATCGTCGTCAGCGGCACATGCGCGACGAAGAGGACCGCGGTGAGCGAGGTCAGCACCAGCACGACGAAGATCGGCAGGCCCAGCACCAGAAGGATGGCCGGCAGCACGAAATAGACGAACATTTCGGCCGACATGCCGCCCCGCTCCGCGCCCTCAGCGCTCCGGCGGCGTTGCGCCCGGCGCGCCGTTTTTGCGCGCGCCGGCGATGAGACGGATGGCGACGAGCAGCGCCATGAGGGTCAAGCCCAGCGGCACCATCGCCTGCGGGATCGCCAGCGGAATGTTCGCCGCCTGGCTGCGCTGATCGAAGACGGCGAGCATGCGGATGGCCGGCAGCGCAATGACCGCGAGGGCGAGGCTCGTCGCGATCACGACGAGGTCGGCGAAGAGCTCCATCGCGCGGCGGCCGCGCGGCGGCAGCAGCGACACGATCACGTCCATGCGGATGTGGCGGCCCGACCAGCCGACGAGGCCGATGCCGAGAAAGACGCAGCCGACCATGAGGAACAGCATCATCTCCTCGGCCCATTGCAGCGAGACCGAGAAGAAATAGCGGCCGATGATGTTGGCGAAGTTGATGCCGACGCTCGCCAGCAGCAGAAGCCCCGACGCCCAGCGCAAAAGCACCATCGCCGCCCTGGCGCCGCGGGCAAGCGTCTCGATCATCGGCGCGGCCGGGAGGGACGCTGCGCCGCCGCGCGCGCCCGCCTCAATGTTTGGCCGCGACCGCGCGCACCTGCGCCAGCATGTCGCGCACCGCCGGCTTGTCCTTCACCACCTCGTCGGCCGCGCCCGGCAGCAGCGTGCGCATCTTGGCGACGTCCTCGGCCGGGAGGAGATGAACCTGCCCGCCCATGCCTTCCCAATCCTTCTCGAGCTTCTTCGAGAACTCGACTTCCCAGGCCTGCGACTTGGCCTCGATCGCGCCGCCGGTCTCGACCACCAGCTTTTGCAGATCGGGCGGCAAGGTCGAAAGCCAGGGCTTGCTCACCACCGCGATCGAGATGATGAAGGTGTCGTTCGTCACCGACACCACCTTGACGAGATCGGTCATCTTGAAGGCGACGAAGACGGAGAGGCCGCTGATCGTGCCGTCGATCGTGCCCTGATCGAGCGCGGGCATGACCTCCGACAAGGGCATGGCGATCCCGGTCGCGCCCAGCCGGCTCATCTTCGCGCGCTCGAGATCGGTGCCGTTGATGCGGAGCTTCTTGCCCGCGAAATCGGCGAGCCGCAGGATCGGCTTGCGCGCGGCGTAATCGGAGGCGCCGAGGCTCAAGGTGGCCATGCCCATCATGTTCTTGGCGGAAACGATCGCGAGCATTTCCTGGCGCAGCGCCGGATCGTGGATCGTCGCCGCCGCGTTGGCGTCGTCCTTGAACACCATCGGCGCGCTGAAGACGCCGTAGCGCGGATCGACGCCGACGAAGAAATCGACCGGGCCGATATAGGCCTGGATGCTGCCGAGCTGCACGCCCTCGATCTCGCGCGGAATCGGGCCGAGCTGGCTGTTGGGATAGATCTGGACCTCGATGCGGCCCTTGGAGGCCTGCTCGAGCGCCTCCTTGTAGAACTTGATGTATTGATGCTGCGTCTCGTTCATGGTCGCGGTGCCGAACTTCATCACGAAATCGGCCGCCGCGGCGGCCGATGGATGAAACGCGATCACGCAGAGGCCGAGCGCGGCGGCCAAGTGCCCGCGCGCGGATGCGGCGATTGAGTGTTGCGGCATGCTGTTCCTCCCCCGGGTGCCGCGGGCGCTGCTTGCTCGTCCCATCGGCATTGGCGCCCACTATACGCCTCGGCGTGAGATTGCCAATCGCCCTTCGCCGACGCCCTTGCGCTTTCCTTGCTGTTTGGCTTGGGCTTAGGATGAACGCGCGGCCGAGGCCGGCCGCGCCACCCGGGAGCCCCGCCATGACCACCCTCAGCGATGCGAAGAAGCTCGCGCGTTACAACGCTTGGGCCAACAAGGTGCTGTTCGACGCGGTGGCCGCGCTGCCGCCGGGCGAAGCCAAGAAAGAGCGCCCGAGCCTCTTCAAGACCATGATCGGCACGCTCAATCACCTCTATGTGATCGATCTGATGTGGCAGGCGCACTTGGAAGGCCGGCCGCACGGCTTCACGCGGCGCGACGATGTGCTCCATCCCGAGCTCGCCGAGCTCTGGCGCGCGCAGCAAGATATCGACAAATGGTATCTCGACTGGGCCGCGCGTCAGAGCGAGGCGAGCCTCGATGAGCCGGTCGCCTTCACCCTCACCACCGGGAATAAGGGGGTGATGACGCGCGGCGAGATTCTGCTGCACGTCGTCAACCACTCGACCTATCACCGCGGCTGGGTATGCGATCTCTTCTTTCAGGTGCCGGCGCGCCCGCCCGAGACCGATTTGCCGGTCTTCACGCGCGAGATGGCGAAGGCAGCGGCGGACTGATCGACCATTGCGCGGCTGAGGCGCCGCTGCAGAGCCGCTCGTGCCTCGACTTCGCTCGGGATGAGGTGGATTTGGCGAATGGCATCTACTTTTGATGCCACAAAAATTTTCCCTCACCCCTGAGCGCGCGCGAAGCGCGCAGTCGAAGGACGCGCGATCGACTTGCAGCCTCTTGCAACTGGGCCCTAGGTCAGCCGCGTCTCCACCAGCGAGGGGCGCTGCAGGGTCTGGCTCACCGGACAGCGCGTGGCGATCTCGAGCAGGCGCTGGCGCTGCGCGTCATCGAGCGCGCCCGAAAGCGTGACCGCGCGGCTGAAGCGGTCGATCTTGCCCGCGCCCTCGGGCCCCGCCACTTTTTCGTGGCTCAATGCCACCGAGACTTTCTCGAGCGGCCAGTTGTGGCGCTGGGCATAGATGCGCACGGTCATCGCCGTGCACGCGCCGAGCGCCGCCATCAGCAGCTCGTAAGGCGACGGGCCGGTGTCGCGCCCGCCGGCGTTCAAGGGCTCGTCGGCGCCGAAGACATGATGGCCAATGGTGACGAATTGCGCATAAGGCCCGTTGCCGCTCTCGCTGACGAGAACCGCGGGCTCGGCCATGTCAGTCATCGAAATCCTCGCATCGGCTGGAGCTCATGCGCGACCCTAGAGCATGATCTCCTGGGATGGAATCGTCTGCGCTTCAACCCTAGTAGATCATGCTCTAACGGGCGCAGAGCTGCCATGTCACGCCCCCGGAAAGCTGGCGCGGGGCGAGCCGCGGCGGATAAGATCGCGCCATCGGGCGCAACAACAGACCCAAGACTGCGCATGGGCGACACGACCGCGGGCGAGGCCGCGCCCCAACGGGCCGGGCGCGCAGACGAGGCTTCCGAGAAGGGCTCCTGGGCCGAGCTGTTCCGCGGCGGGCACGCGCTCTACTCGACGCTGATCATCGGCGGCATCGCGCTGCACGCGACCCAGGTCCTCGTCATCGCCATCATCATGCCGACCATCGTCACCGATATCGGCGGCGCCGCCTATTACACCTGGGCGGCGATGCTCTACACGATCGGCTCGATCATCGGCGCCTCGTCGACCGGGCCGGTCTGGAGTCATTTCGGCGCGCGCCGCGGCTATGCGCTCGGCGCCCTGATCTTCGCGCTCGGCACGATCG
>DATEKH010000159.1:0-4184 GCA_035277525.1 Allostellaceae bacterium | reverse complement strand
GATCGCGATCGATTGGCCGCTCGTCATTCACGCCTATGCCGGGCGCGGTTGCGTGCTCGAAGACGCATCGAAAGCGCATTGGCTGGCCTATCTCGGCGGCCGGCGCGGCGACGCGCGGCAGAAACGGCCGGTGAAATTCTTCACGCTGAAACGCTGGGCGCAGGCGCGCCAGGGAGAATAGGTGAATGGCCGCGATCTTCGGCAGCGCCAGCAAGGTTCAGGCAAAGCACCAGCCCTCAGTCGCGGGCTTGCAGATCCAGAGCTCGGTCTATGGCAAGGTCATTCCGCTGGTCTACGGCACCGCCCGGATCGCGCCGAACCTCATCTGGTACGGCGATTTTCAGGCAATCGCGCATCAATCGAATCCGAGCGGAGGCGGCGGCAAGGGCGGCGTCGCCGGTGGGGGCGGCAAGGGCGGGGGCTCCATTACCTATACCTATCAGGCCTCGGTCGCGCTCGGCCTGTGCGAAGGGCCGATCAGCGGCATCGGTTCGGTTTGGGCCTCGAAGACCGAGACCTCGCTCGCGGCGCTGGGCCTCGGGCTTTTCGCCGGTGCCTATGCGCAAGCGCCGTGGGGCTATCTCGGCACCGCGCACCCCGCTGAGGCGCTGGGCTATAGCGGCACGGCCTATGTCGCCGGCGCCGCCTATCAGCTCGACGAGAACGGGCAGCTGCCCAACCATAATTTCGAGGTGCAGGGATTTTTCGCGGGTACGGCGCCCGGCCGGCCCGATGCGGATCCAAGCCGCGTGGTCGCCGATCTGTTGACCAATCCGTTCTACGGCGCCGGGTTTCCGGCCGCGCGGCTCGGCGATCTCTCGACCTACCAAGCCTATGCGCTTGCCGCGGGCTTGTGGGTCTCGCCCGCCTACACGGAGCAGGCGCAAGCCTCGCAGCTTCTGGAAGACATCGCCTCTTACACCAACAGCGCCTTCGTCTGGTCGGGTGGAACGCTCACTCTCGTGCCTTATGGCGACGCCGCGTTGACGGGCAACGGCTATAGCTATGCGCCGCCCGCGGCGCCGCTTTACGACCTGGGCGATGACGATTTTCTCGCCAATGCGGCGGCAGGTTCGGCGGCGGCGAGCAGCGATCCGGTCCTGGTCACGCGCAAGCGGCCGTCGGATGCGGTCAACGACCTGACGCTCGAATTTCTCGATCGCGCCAACCAGTACAGCGCGAGCACGGTCGAGGCGTCGGATCAGGCGATGATCGATCTCTACGGCAAACGGAGCGATGCGGGACGCAACGCGCATCTTTTTGCCGATGTCAACGCCGCGCGCCAATCGGCGCAGCTTCTGCTCCAACGCCAAGCGGTGCGCAACACCTATCAGTTCACGCTCGATCAGCGCTACATCCTGCTCGATCCGACGGACATCGTGAGTTTGAGCGATGCGCGCCTGGGCCTCGACCGGCAATGGGTCCGCATCACCGAGATCACCGAGAACGACGATGGCAGCCTCTCGATCACCGCGGAGGACTATCTCGCCGGCACGGGCTCGGCCGCGACCTATTCCTTCGGCACCGGCGCCGGCTATGCGGCCGATTACAACACCGATCCGGGCGACGCCAACCCGCCGCTCATCTTCGAGCCACCGCCCGAGATCACCGATACCGGCCTCGAGATCTGGCTGGCGATTTCGGGCGGCGCGGAGTGGGGCGGCTGCAATGTCTATGTGTCGTCGGATGGCGACACCTATCGCCTGATCGGACAGAAACGCGGGCCGTCGCGCCAAGGCGTGCTCACCGCTGCCTTGCCGGCGGGTCTCGATCCCGACCTCGCGAATAGCTGCAGCGTCGATCTGAGCGAAGGCTTCGGGCAGCTTCTTGCCGGCACTGAGGCCGACGCCGATGCGATGCACACGCTGTGCTGGATCGCGGGCGATGGCGGCGCGGGCGGCGAGCTGATCGCCTATCAGCAAGCGACGCTCACCGCGCCTTATCGCTACGACCTCGGCGCCAGCGGCGGCGCGCCCGGATATCTCCGCCGCGGCGCCTATGGCACGGTCATCGCGGCGCATGCGGCGGGCGCGGGCTTCGCGCGGCTCGATCCCGGGATCTTCACCGTCCCCTACAGCAAGGATCAGATCGGACGGACCATCTTCATCAAGCTCGCCTCCTTCAATCTCTGGGGCGGCGGGCTGCAATCGCTCGGCGAAGTCGCGGCGATCGCTTACAAGCTCCAGGGCCCGCCACCGCCGCCTGAAGTCACCGGCTTCATCGCGCAGCAGAACGGCAATGTCGTGGTTTTCGCCTGGAACGCGATCACCGCAGATGGTCCGGCGATCAAGGGCTATGACATCGGCTACGCGCCGCAAGGCACGAGCGATTGGAGCCTCTTCCGGATGCTCACCGAGGCCTCGGCCGGCACCGAGATGACCAACGCCGATGTGCCGCGCGGGAGCTGGACCTTCGGCATCAGGGCGCGTGACATCGCCGGCCAGCTCTCGCCCGGGATTGCGACGGCCGATCTCGTCGTGACCAGCACGCAACCCGTGATCTATAGCGGCGATGAAGCGCCGGCCTGGGCGGGAGTGATCGCCTGATCGCCGCCCGCTTGCGGGAAAGGATCTCATCATGTCCGGTCTACACCAGCGTGCCGCGACCCGCGCGGCGTTTCCGAGGCTCGGCCGCGCGCGCGGCTTTCGGCTCTCGATGCTCGCGGCATGGACGGCCGGCGCCGTTCTGCCCTGGGCTGCGCTGCTCTTTCTCTTCTACCTCATATGCGACTGAAGGAACGCAGCGTGACGCAGCAGGCGATTCGACTCTACGAAAGCCCCGCCGAGGACAGCTATGCCGAGCTGGTCTATGACGATGTGGCGCTGACCTGCTCGACGGCGCATGTCCATGTCGGCGCGGCGGCCCTCCCTTTGGTTTCGAGCTTCGTCATCAACGGCCAGACCTTCACACAATCTTTCCCGCCTGGAACCGATACCGAAATCACCTTGCCGATCACGCTGACGGTGAGTCTCGGCACGGGCCGCGGCGGCGCAGGCAGTGTCGCTTTCCAGGGCTTCGACAGCGTGTTCTTCGGACATGGCCCATGAGCTGGTCGAAGATCGCCGGCTCCGGCGGCATTGCTTCCGGGGGCTCGACCGCGCGGACGAGCTTTGGCGTTGCCGGCGCCGCCGTCGGTTCCGGCCATATGGTGCGCGGCACGGTGACCTGGGGCGACGCGACGGTCGGCCATCTGAGCAGCGTCACCGACGAAAAGGGCAACAGCTATTCGATCATCGATAAGATTGCCGACACCACGGAACCCCAGTGCATTGCCAGCTTCTGGCTCAACAGCATCGCCAACGCGCCGACGACGATCACCGCGAATTTCAGCACATCCGTGCCGTTCGTCGGCATCGAATGGAGCGAGTTTTCCGGAAACGACGCCTCGACCGCGCTGACCGGCCATGGCGGCCAGGTTCAGCGCTCGCCCGGCACGGCGGCCGATGCGGTCAAGACCGGCACGAGCTTCGGCGCTTCCGGCGATTTGCGCACGGGCGGAATGACGACCGATGATACGGGCAGCGTCGCCGTCACCAGCGGCACCGGCTATGCGACGGATCAAAACAATACCCCCGGCGGGACCGGGCAGGTTTCGCTCGCGAGCGAATACATGGTCGCAGCCGGCGCCGCCGACGCGACCTTCAAAGTCGCGAGCAACACGCCCTGCATTACGGTTGGCATGAGCTTCAGCCCGGCCGCCGCGATCAGCGGGATAAAGTTTCGCCGCACGCGCTCGGCGCTCGGCACACGCATCGATTCTCGACAGGTGAATTAATGGCGCTCTTGAAGCAATCGACGGCCTATACCCGCAGCTTCCTGATGGTGCAGTCGAGCGATCATGTGACGGGCCTCACCGGTGCGAGCGTGTCGGTCGCGCTGTCGAAAGCCGGCGCCGCGTTCGCGGCGGCGGGCGGCACGGTGAGCGAGATCGGTAACGGTTTTTACAAAATCGCGCTGACCACGACGGATACCGGCACGCTCGGCGATCTCGCCTTCCATTGCACCGCGACGGGCGCCGACCCGACGGATTTCGTCGATCAGGTCGCGGCCAACGTCATGGGCGACACGCTGCCGGCGAATGTCGCGCAATGGAATGGCAGCGCCGTGGCCGCGCCCGCAAGCGCCGGCATCCCCGACGTCAATGTCAAGAACATGAACAACATCGCCGCGAGCGCCGTCACGAC
>DATEKH010000158.1:0-2632 GCA_035277525.1 Allostellaceae bacterium | reverse complement strand
GCCACTTGCCGCGCCGGCGACGATGCCGCTGCGCGTCGTCAGCGGATAGGTGCCGGTCCCGGCGATCTCGACGAGATCGAGGCCCTGCTCGTTGGCCTGCAACAGCACGGTCGGCGTCGGACCGCCGATCTGCGCCGAATCGGCAACGAGCGCCGCCGAGATGACCGAGCCGTTCTGCGCGATGGCGAGATCCGCCTCGAGCCCGTGCTTGGCGAGATAGCCCTCGTCCTTGGCGACGAAAATCCCGATCCAGCTATTCACCGGCGTATAGAGGAAGGTGAATTTCGTCGCGGCCCTGGCCGGTCCGCCGGCTGCGAGGACCGCGCAGAGCGCGGCGACGATTATCCGAGTTCGCATCTATCCCCCTTAGGTTGGCTCCGCATGCTAACCGAGGGATAAGTGCTTGTCTTGGCGGTCGATAGGCCGGCGCCGCGCCACCTCCCACTGATCCAGGTCAAAGAATCCGGGCTGCCGAGATGGTATGGAGGGCGTTATAGTGAACGCAAAAGGGGCGAGGAGAGCATCATGACGATCAAAACGATCCTGGCTGCGGCGAGCGGCGGCAGCGCCAGCGCGGGCGCGATCGAGCTTGCCTGCCGCTTCGCGCGGCGTTTCGGCGCCCATGTCGAGGGCTTTCACGCCCGTCCCGATCCGCGCGACCTCTTCGCCTATTCGGGCGACGGCTTCGGCATGTCGATGTCGGGCGAATTCGTCGACCGCTTCGTCAAGGACGCCGAGGAGATCGCGAGCAAGACCAAATCGAGCTTCGAGACCATTGCCAAGCGTCATCAAATCGCCGTCGGCAGCATGCCGTCGCAACAACTGCCAGGAAAGATCGCCGCGACCGCGACTTGGCATGAGGAAACCGGCTACGGGCCGACCTTGGTATCGCGTCGGGCACGGTTCTTCGATCTGACGGTGCTCGGCCGATCCGAGCGTGTCGTCGATCAGCCCCATACCGACGTCGTGGAGCAGACGCTGGTGCATTCCGGCCGGCCCGTGCTGCTGGCGCCGGCCAAGACACCCGAAGCGTTCGGCGATAATATTGTCGCGGGCTGGAACGGATCGGCCGAAGCCACCCGAGCGCTGGCGGCAGCCCTGCCTTTCCTCGGCGCCGCCCAGGCAGTCACCATCGTCACGATCGGCGAAAAGCACCAGGAAAGCTCCGCCGCGCTCATCGAGTATCTTGGCTGGCATGACATCAAGGCGAAGCATCGCCACGTGCCGGCGGTGAGCGGCGTCGGGCCCGGCCAGCAATTGCTCTCGGCCGCGCGCGAAGAGAGCGCCGATCTGTTGGTCATGGGCGGCTATGGCCATCTGCCGTGGCGCGAGTTCCTGTTCGGCGGCGCCACCCGCGAGGTGGTCGGCGTGAGCCTGCTGCCGCTGCTGTTGTCGCACTAAGGGACGAAGCTGGCTTCGCCGCCGCCGGCCCCGTCCGTCGGCGGCTTTCCTTCCCCCAAACTCGCGGGGCGCTCGCTGCGGAAAGCCCGCCTTGCGAGCGTTTCATACCACCTCCGCCAATAAGTCATTGGCACCGTCCTACATCTCAACCCAAATTTTGTGCGTTGCGGTATCTATTTGGGTCCGCAGGGGAAAATTGCTTTTTTGTGACGAGAAGGTGGCGGAGATTTGAGATGGAAGGTTTGCTCAAGAGCATCGATGGGTTTTGTGCCCGGCTCAATGCGGGGTTGGCGGCGGTAGCACTCGTTCTGGCGGTTCTCGTTGCCGCCGAGTTGAGCCTTCGCATCCCCGATTTTTACCAGCAGGCAATCGACGCCGAGACGACCACGCTGGCAGCCACGAACCCAGCCGTGGCCGGCTATTGAGCGCGCTCCGCTCGAATCCCCATCCCTCCGCAAACCATTGATGGTGGTTGATCCGCCGGCCGAGATTTCGGTCAATTCCGCAGCGCCGCCGCCGCAGCGGCGAGCGACTGCGCGCTGGTGCCGGAGGCATCGACGCACGCCCAGGCGATCGGACCGGTTGGCGCGGATAATTGCTGCCTCACCACGGAGCGGTCGGCGTCCGACGCATCGCCGCGGCGCGCCTCAACGCGGCCCAACAGCACTGCGTCGGGAGCCGTGAGCCAAAGCCCGCGGAAGGGCGCGCCGGCGTCGCGCGCCGCCGCCTCGATATCGCTGCGCTGGGCTTCGTCGATAAAGGTCGCGTCGACCAGCGCGGTATAGCCGCCGTTCACCGCCGCGACGGCGCGAGCGCGCAAGGCCGCATAGACCTTCGCATTCATCTCCGCGGAATAGGCCTCGGCCGGAAGCCGCGCCTCGGGCGCCACGCCCATCAGCGTCTTGCGCACCACATCGCTGCGCAAATGCCGCGCGCCGGGCGCCGGCGCGAAACCCGGCGCAAGGCCCGCCGCAACCGTCGATTTGCCCGAGCCGCTGAGCCCGCCGACGGCGATGAGCAAGGGCGGTTCCATTTTCAGCAAATCGCGCGCGAGTGCGAGATAAGCGCCGGTCTCGGCGGCCTGCGCGGGGCTGGTGGCTCCCGTGTCCGACGCCGCGACGGCGACCTTGGCGCGTATGCCGGCGCGGATCGACAGCATCAATGGCAAGGCCTCGAGCCCGGCCTCGTCGGGCGCGCGGTCGAGATAGCGGTTGAACACCGCGTTGCCGAG
>DATEKH010000157.1:0-22288 GCA_035277525.1 Allostellaceae bacterium | reverse complement strand
TTTTTGCTCTGGGCCGTGGCCGGTTGCGCGACAATGCCGATGAGCACGAGCAGCGAGACGAAGAGAATGCATAGGTGTCGCACGGCGGTCCCCCCGAACCCTATGGATGCGCGCGGACGCAGCTTACGCGGACCCGAGGCCCGTGACAATCGTGCTCCAGTTGAGCGATGTCCGGGCGCTCGCTGCGAATCTTATGGCTTGGCGGCGGCGCTTTACGATATCGTTTAGTCACGAGGCGCGGATCCGCCGCAGCAACAGGCGGACAGCGCGGAACATGGGAGGCACGCGATGGTCAGTCTCGCGTCGACACCGTCTCGCGGCGACATGCGCCACATCGTGGCGCGTCTCGAGCGGCTGCCCTACTGCTCGTGGCATTTCAAAATGCGGCTGATCATATGCACCGCCTGGTTTTTCGACGCCTTCGATTCGGTCGCGATCGCCTATGTGCTGCCGCCGCTGATCGGGCAATGGCATCTGAGGCCCGAGCAGATCGGCTCGCTCATCGGTATCGGCTTTGGTGGCCAACTCATCGGCGCGCTCGGCTTCGGCTGGATCGCCGAACGTTGGGGGCGACGCAATTCGATGCTGATCACTCTGCTGCTGTTCACGCTCGGCTCGCTCGCCTGCGTCTTTGCCACCAGCTACGACACGCTCTTCGCGCTGCGCTTCATGCAGGGCATCGGCCTCGGCGGCGAGGTGCCGCTGATGGCGGCCTATGTGAACGAGTTTGCCAAGGCCAAAGGCCGCGGCCGATTCTCGCTCTCCATTCAGGTCCTGTTTGCGATCGCGTTGTTCGTGGTCGCGCTGACCGGCGTGTGGGTGGTTCCGCATCTCGGCTGGCAATGGATGTTCATCATCGGCGCGGTGCCGGCGCTGCTCGCCATCCCGCTGCGCACGATCCTGCCGGAATCGCCGCGCTGGCTCGCGAGCCAGGGCCGATTCGAGGAAGCCGACAAGGCGTTGACGGGTATCGAGACGATCGCGGCGCGCGAGGGCAAGGAGGCCGCGCCTCTCCCCGCAACCCTACCCGCGATCGCCGAAGTCAAGCCGCGCATCGCCGATCTCTTCAAGGGGATTTATCTGCGGCGCACGATCTCGGTGTGGCTCATCTGGATTGCCGCCTATTTCGTCTCTTACGGTCTCAACGCCTGGGCACCGTCGCTCTATCGCACGGTTTATCATCTCCCGGTCCAGACCTCCCTCACCTTCGGCCTCATCACGAGCGCGGTCGGCCTGTGCAGCGCCGCGCTCACCATCTACCTGATCGAGGCGATCGGCCGCCGGCCGCTGCTCATCATGAGCCTCAGCGGCAGTTGCGTGTTCCTGCTGTCCTTTGCGTTTCTGCCGCAGCTTTCGGCAGTCGGCACGCTGATCGTCACCACCGCGGGCTTCTTTTTTCTCGGCGAATCGCTGCTCAGCCTCGCGACCTACACCGCGGAAATTTATCCGACGCATTTGCGCGCACTCGGCGGCGGCGTCGCCAGCGCTTGGCAGCGCGGCGCATCGATGGTCGGCACGACCGCAGTCGGTTTCGTGTTGCCCTATTGGGGCATAAACGCGGTCTTCGTGATGTTCGGCCTGTTCGCGCTCATGGGCGCAGTGGTCTCGGTCTTCTTCGCCATCGAGACCCGCGCGAAAGTGCTGGAGCAGCTCTCGCCGGCTTGAGCTTTTGCGCAAGCCCGGCCGCGGCCCCGGACAAGGCCTGCAGCAGGACACGGGGGGCCCCTTCTCTTGTAAGCGCCGGCATGGACTCGATGCGGTGGTCGCGTTAGCTTTGCGCCAAGCACAGCATAAATCGTTCGGGAGGCGCCGCCATGCATAACAACGCTCGACATCTGCGCCTTTGGCTTGCAATCGCCGCGATCGCGTGCATCGCCGGGGAAGCGGATGCCGCGACCACCATCCGCGTCGGGAACAGCTCCGCGACCGCGTTCAACTTCATGCCTCTCGCGCTCGGCATCGAGCGGGGCACCTTCGCCAAGAACGGCCTCGATGTCCAGGTCGTCGATCTCGGCGGCGCCTCCAAAATCTATCAGGCGATGATCGCGGGGAGCATCGACATGTCCTTGGCGGCCGGCACCGACATTCCCTTCATCATGAAGGGCGTGCCGGAAACCGGGGTTGGCGCCATCGCGATCACGCCGGCGCTTCTCGGCATCGTCGTGCCCTGGAACTCGCCGATTCACAGCCTCGCCGACCTCAAGGGCAAGAAGGTCGGCTTCTCGACCGTGGGCTCGCTCACCCAATGGGTTGCGTTCGCGGCGGTGCACAAGGCGGGGCTCACTCCGAATGACATCACCGGAGTCACCGACGGATCGACGACGGCGCCGCAAATTGCGGCGCTCGAGACGGGACAGGTCGACGCGCAGGTGAGCGCGGTCGCGCTGGGCTGGAACCTGGAGCAGCAGAAGAAGGGCCGGCTGCTCGCATCGGCGTCCGACTTCGTCGGGCCCTTCCTCCTCAACGCGATCTATGCCCGGGACGACTTCATCAAGCAGCACCCGGACGCGGTGCGCGGGTTCCTCAAAGGTTGGTACGAGACGGTGAATTTCATGGCGACCCACCGTGCCGAGACCGTCCAGTTCGAAAAATCGATCGACAAATTCTCGGACACGGTCAACGAGAAGCAATACGACATGGTGATGCCGTCGCTATCGCGCGACGGCAAGTTCCCGCCCGACGCCCTCGCCGCGACGGCGCGCTCGATGGTCGATCTCGGCATGCTGAAGACCGAGCCCGACATGATGAAATTCCTGACGACGCGCTTCCTTCCCCCATCGCGTTGAGGCTGGGCGAGATGACGTTATGTCTTGCTCTCGCCGCTACGGCTGCTGAGCTGATTCGACGCGGTTCGACCGGCCGGAGCGTGTCGATGGCTTGCCGAAACCCGTCGGCACCCCCCCGCGACGCGCGGCCCCACGCGCCCTCCCGCTCAATGAGCTGGAGAGCGCCGGCGCCTGGCTTCAGTCGGTGTGATTGAGGCGGGCTTCCCACACCGCGATGACGGCGGGCGCACCGCGGCGGATCTGCGCGAGCCCGCGCTTGATGGCGGCGCCGAGCTCGGCCGGATCGCGCACATTCTCGCCATAGGCGCCGCAGGCCTCAGCCGCCTTGGCGTAATCGATCGGCGGATCGAAATAGCCGCCGGGATAGTCCGCCTTGTGCGCGTAGTTCTCGCCGAAGGCCTGCTTCGTGCCGGTCGTGCCGGTCGAAAAGCTGCGGTTCTGATGGATGATCGAGAGGAACGGCGCGTGGTGGTGGTTCGCCGCCCACAGCGCCGCATCGGGCACCGCGAATTGCCAGAACCCGTCGCCCGTCACCAGCACGACATCCTTGTCGGGAGCGGCGATCTTGGCGCCGAGCGCGGCGCCCGGGCCCCAGCCGCCGCTCGAGCCCGGATTGTGGATGTAGGAGCCGGGCTTCGAATTGTTGACGAATTCGGGGAAGCGCGGGCTGCGTAGCGATTCGTCGAGCACGATGCAATTGTCGTCCATGCTCTGCGCAATCGTGTGGCTGACGAACAGCGGATCGGCCGGCGTTGACCTGGCCTTGGCCATGGCCTCGGCTTCGAGCTTCTTGCGCCGTGCCGCCGACATCTCGGCAAAGCGGTGGCTGCGATCGGCCGCGGCGCTGCGGTCGCTCGCGCCCAAAAGCTTCTCCGCCTCGGCGCGAATTCCGCGGATAGCGGCAAGCGGGCTTGCATTGAGGCGCAGATCGGCGGTGAACTCATAAGTCGGGAAACGGTTCTTGGCCGGATCCTGCTCGATCGCCGCGATCCACGCCTTGGGGCCGGGCGCGTGCGGCCCCGGCATCCACGGCACCGTCGCCTCGAGCACCAGCACCACGTCGCAATCCTTCAAGGACATGGTGTTCTGGTAGAGCGGATGGTTCATGGGGAAGGAGAGGAAATGCCGCGCCGCGCCGTCGACGACCGCGAGGCCCAGAAGCTCGCACAGCGCCGTGAGCTCGGGCACGGTCTCCTTGTATTTGCCCGAGGCCGAGACCACGACCACAGGGTTCCTCGCCTTGATGAGACGCTGCGCGATCTCCTTGGCGCTATCCGCGTCGATCGCGTTGGGGCGGGCAATGCCGAGCTGATCCGCGGTCGGAAATTTCGCCTCGCCGCTCATCGGGAGAAGGATGATCTCGCGCGGGAAGCTCATATAGACCGGGCCCATCGGCTCGGTCCGCGCCACCTGCAGGGCGCGGCTCACCAACAGGCCGGGGTTGTCCTGGTATTCGAGCCGTTTGTCCCATTTCGTGTATTGCCGCAGGATGCCGCCCTGGTCGTAGACCTGCTGCGACCAGAGATGAGCGCCTTCCTCGCGCGAGCCGGGCATCGAGCCGGTATAGGCCGAGGGCGCGCCGCCCGCCGTGATCATGACGGGAAGCCCGCTGCGCCAGGCCGTGTGGATGGCGCCGCCGTGATGCTGGGTTCCGCAATCGACATGCGCCGCCGTCGCCGCGCATTTGCCGCTCACCGCGGCGTAGCCGAGCGCGGCGTTGAGGCTCACATGCTCATGCGTCACGGTGACGATGCGGGGCACCGGGCGGTTGTGATGGCGCGCCTTTGCCACCGATTCCTGATAGAAGGCAAGTTCCGACCCGGAGGTGAAGAACAGGTGATCGACGCCGCCCATCGCCATCGATGCCACAACCGCATCGCCGCGATAATCCGCGGGCACGCTCGTCCAGTTTTCGGGTTCTGCCGCCATGTTCCTCTCTCTTTCGCCTTTTGACGCCCGCAACCTTAGCCGACATTCCCGGGATTCCAAGGCCGATCAGCGCAACCGGCAGATTTTTTACCGTCTGCGAGATAAGGCCGGCGTTCAGGCCTTGGCGCCCGAATAGGCCGCGAGATCGATGATCTCGAGCACATTGCCATCGGGATCCTCGAAATAGGCGCGCGGACCGTCGATCACGCCATCGCGGCGGTCCTCGTCATAGAGGAAATTGACGCCGCTCGATCTGAGCTCGGCCAAGGCGGGCGCGTAATCCTCATGCGCGACGAGGAAGGAATGGTGGATGTCGCGCGCGCCCGCGGTCGAGATCGGCTTGTCGACCTTCGCGAGGATGATGCAGTCGCCGCCGGAATCGAGAAACACCATGCCATGGCCGGTGTCGCGCAGCAGCCTCATGCCGAGAAGCTGGCAATAGAACTTGCGGCTGCGATCGGTGTCGGTCACCGGAATGGTGAAATGAACCACGCCCTTGGTCTTGATCATCCCTCCTCCTCGGCGCCGCCTCAGGCGCCCGTCTCCTCCTCGGCCAAGCGCAGCAGATAGCGGCCATAGGTGGAGGTTTCGTTCCGCTTGGCGAGCGCCACCAGCTGCGTCTTGTCGATGAAGCCTTCGCGGAACGCCACCTCCTCGACGCAGCCGATCTTCTGTCCGGTCCGGCGCTCGAGCGTGCGCACGAATTCCGAGCCTTCGATCAGGGCTTCGGGCGTCCCGGTATCGAGCCAGGCATAGCCGCGCCCGAGCCGCTCGACCTCAAGCGCGCCGCGGCGCAGATATTCGCGATTGACATCGGTGATCTCGAGCTCCCCACGCGCCGAGGGTTTCAAGCGCTGGGCGATCTCGACCACCTCGCGGTCGTAGAAATAAAGCCCGATCACCGCCCAGTCGGAGCGCGGCTGTTGCGGCTTCTCTTCGATCGCCAGCGCCTTGCCGCCGCGGTCGAACGCAACCACGCCGTAGCGCTCGGGATCGCCGACGCGATAGGCGAAGACCGTTGCGCCCTGGGGCCGCGCGGCGGCGCGGCGCATCATCGCGCCGAGCCCGTCGCCATAGATGAGATTGTCGCCAAGCGCGAGCGCGCAGCTTTCGCCGGCGATGAAGTCGCGGGCGATGAGAAAGGCCTGGGCGATGCCCTCGGGCTTTGCTTGCGGCGCATAGCGCAGCGTAATGCCCCATTGCCGCCCATCGCCGAGCAGCGCCTCGAAATGCGGCAGGTCGCTTGGCGTCGAGATCACGAGAATGTCGCGGATGCCGCCGAACATCAGCGTCGAGAGCGGATAATAGACCATTGGCTTGTCGTAGACCGGCAAGAGCTGCTTCGAGATCGCGCGCGTCATCGGATAAAGACGCGTGCCCGAACCGCCGGCGAGAATGATGCCTTTCATGACGCGCGCCCCAGCCGCTCGCCGCGATAGACGCCGCTGCGGATCGGCTCCCACCAGGCGCGGTTGTCGAGATACCAGCGCACCGTCCGCCTGAGGCCGGTCGAAAGGCTCTCGGCCGGCCTCCAGCCAAGCTCGCGCCGAAGCTTGCGATCATCGACCGCGTAGCGCAAATCGTGCCCCGGGCGGTCGGCCACGAATTCGATGAGCTGGCGATGCGGGCGATGGGCCGATGACGGCAATTCCTCGTCGAGAATCGCGCACAGCGCCTCGACAATGTCGAGATTGCTGCGCGCTTCGCCGCCCGCGATGTTGTAGGTCTCGCCGACGCGGCCGCGGCGCAGCACCAGCGCCAACGCCGCCGCGTGATCGCCGACATAGAGCCAGTCGCGGATATTGGCGCCGGCGCCGTAGATCGGCAGCTTCTTGCCCTCGATCGCGTTCAGAATCATCAGCGGGATGAGCTTTTCCGGAAATTGCCACGGCCCGTAATTGTTCGAGCAGTTGGTGGCGATGACGGGCAGGCCGAAGGTCTTGTGCCAGGCGCGCGCGAGATGATCGGCGCCGGCCTTGGAGGCGGCGTAGGGGCTGTTCGGTTGATAGCGCGCTGCCTCGTCGGCGCTCGCGCCGTCATCGAGCGAGCCGAACACCTCGTCGGTCGAGATCAGATGGAAGCGAAACCGCGCGCGGCTTTCGGGATCGAGGCCTTGCCAATGGCGGCGCGCGGCTTCGAGCACCGTGAAGGTGCCGACGATGTTCGAGTGGACGAAATCGGCCGGGCGGTCGATCGAGCGGTCGACATGCGTTTCGGCGGCGAGATGCATCACCGCGTCCGGCCGGTGCTGCGCGAAGATGCGCGCGACCGCGGCGCCATCGGCGACGTCGGCCACTTCGAGCGCATAACGGCCGCCGCCCGCGAGCGCGCCCAGCGGCGGGTTCGAGCCGGCATAGGTGAGCTTGTCGAGATTAACGACGCTGTCGCCATCGCCGAGCAGCTGGCGGACGACCGAGGTGCCGATGAAACCGGCGCCGCCGGTGACGAGAATCTTCAAGCGTCTTGCTTCCTTCTTGCAGCCGAGGGGGGTCGCATGGCGGCCGAGACCCGAACGCTCGATCCTAGCACATCGCTCCGTACGCGCTCAGTCGGGGCATTTTTCGAGCCAAGCCGTCTGCTGCCCGTTGCGTTGGACGACGCCGCCGCTCACCACCGTCAGCCCGTTGCTGGTGGTCGATTCGAGGACGCGGATACGGCCGTCCTGCTTCAGGAAGACGACGGTGACGGTGACGCTGTTCTGCGGATAAGAGAGGCGAAGGCGATCGGCGGTGATCAGAATCACGTCGTGAATCGGCTCCGCGCGGTCGAGCGCGGGATTGCCGGTGCTGAGATGGCGCGTCGGCTCGCCGGTTTTCGAGGGAATGAGCGTCTCGAACGGGTTGGCGAGGCTCGGCGGCGCATGGCAATCGAGCGCCCAGCTGCCGATGAGGCCGAACTGAATGAGCGCATCGCTATCCGCCTCGGCCCACGCCGGCGAGGATAGGGCCAAGAGCGCGAACGCGAGCACCGCAAGCCGCATCATGCTTTGCCGCCCGCTTGCGTCTCGGGGCCGCGCGGCGGCAGCGGCACATTGTCGATAAGCCGCGTTCGGCCGAGCCAGGCCGCGGCGAAAGCGCGGCCCGGCCGCGCGAGCGCCGTCAACGGCGCCAAAGTCTCGGCATCGCGGATCTCGAGATAATCAAGCTTCGTGAAGCCGGCCTCGATCAGCGCCGCCGCACCCCAAGCCGCGGCTTCGTCGGGCGGCGCGCCCGCCGCGCGGGCCGCGACCTCGGTCAAGACGCGATGGAGCGCCGGCGCGATGCGGCGTTCCTCGGGCGAGAGATAGGCGTTGCGCGACGAAAGAGCGAGCCCGTCTTCCTCGCGCACCGTCGGCACGCCTTCGATCCGCACCGGTATGTCGAGGTCGCGAACGACGCGCCGGATGATCTGCAGTTGCTGATAGTCCTTCTCGCCGAAGCAGGCGAGATCGGCGCGCGATTGCAGCAGCAGCTTCGTTACGACGGTGGCGACGCCGGCGAAATGCCCGGGCCTGAATCGGCCGCATAGCGGCTCGGCGAGCGGCCCGGCCGAAACCGTGGTGACGAAGCCGGCGGGATAGATTTCGCCGATATCCGGCGCATAGAGCAGATCGCAATGCGCGGCGGCGAGCTTTTCCGCATCGGCCGCCTCGTCGCGCGGATAGCGGGCGAAATCCTCATTCGGACCGAATTGCGTCGGATTGACGAAGATGCTGGCAATGACTCGATCGGCAAGCGCCTTGGCCTGGGCAACCAAGGTCAAGTGGCCGCGATGCAGCGCGCCCATGGTGGGGACGAGCGCCACGATGTCGCCGGCGCGATGCCACTGCGCGACGACGCGACGCAGCTCGTCGACTTTGCGCACCCCCGCGAGCGGACCGATCTTCGACAGCATGGCAGGCGTCTAATTTACCGCGCCGGCCGCCGCAAGCCAGGCACCCCGCGCGGCGGCGAAACAGAAGGGCCGCGCCTCGCGGCGCGGCCCTTCCCCTTGTCAGTACAACAGCGGCAGGAATTCGCCGCGGATGTCATCGCTACGCGACAGCAAAACCTGCCGAGGCAGCGATCCCGATTGCGGCAAACTCCATCCGCTGTCTTTGACAATGAGACACGGGATCACCTCCTTTCATAAGTTGCGGGAGTGCTGAATGTAGCGGTGGATCGCAGGATGTTCAAGGGTTTCCAGGGACTTTGTGCACGTTTTTAATCTGCCGCTCCGGGCCCGGCGGACCCCGGCGAAGGCGTCACTTACCCATCAGCTGGTCGGGCAGCCAGGTCGCAATGCCCGGCTCGATGCAGAGGAGAACGATCGCCAGCATCATGCACAGCACATACGGCAAGGTGCCCCACATGACCCGCGCAATCGGTACGTCGGGCGCGATCGCGCCGACGATGTAGATGTTGAGTCCGACCGGCGGATGGATCAGTCCGATTTCCATGTTGATGGTGAGGATGACGCCGAACCAGACCGGATCGAAACCGGCCGCGGTGATGATCGGCAGCAGGATCGGGCTGGTCATCAGAATGATCGCAGCCGGCGGAATGAAAAATCCGCAAACCAGAAGAAAGATGTTGATCATGAGCATCAACACCCAGCGATTGGCGTGCATGTCCGCGATCCCCTGCGCCAGAGTCTGGGTCAGGTAGAGCGAGGTCAGCATGTAGCCGAACAGCACCGCCGCGGCGATGATGGTCAGGATCATGATCGATTCGCGCGTGGTGTCGCGCAGAATTTGCCACCATGCCTCGGGGCGCCACATGCGGTAGATCGAGATCGCCAGCACGAGGCACAGCGCGGCGCCGACGCCCGCGGCCTCGGATGGCGTCGCCAGCCCGCCATAGAGCGCATACATCACGCCGACGATGATGGCGATGAACGGCGAGATCTTGGGGACGGCGTTGAATTTCTGTCGCCACGAATAGCGAAAATCGGCCGCATAAGCGCGAAACCCGCTGCGCGAGATCGTGATCAGCGTCCACACCATGAAGAGGCCGGTCAGCATGATGCCGGGAACGACTCCGGCGAGAAACAGCCGGCCGATCGAATTCTCCGTGGCAATGCCATAGAGAATGAAGGTGATCGAGGGCGGAATCAGAATGCCGAGCGTGCCGCCGGCGCAGATCGAGCCGGTCGCGACACCGTCGGGATAGCCGCGGCGCCGCATCTCGGGAATTCCCATCTTGCCGATCGCAGCACAGCAGGCGGGCGACGAGCCGGTCAAGGCGGCGAAGATCGCGCAGGCTCCCAAATTCGACAGCACCAAGCCGCCGGGCAAGCGATAGAGCCAGCGATCGAGCGCCTCGTAGAGATCCTTGCCCGCGGGCGAGGAGCCGATCGCGGCGCCCATCATCACGAACATCGGGATGGAAACGAGCGTGAAATCGTCGAGCCCCGAATAGAAAGTTTGGGCGACGACGTGGAGGCTATCGAACCCTTGGAAGACGACAATGAAGACGAGCGATACCGCGCCGATGCCGAAAGCGACCGGCACGCCCGCGATCAAAACGACGAGGGTCACCGTCAACACGAGAAGTCCCGATGTGGTCGGGCTCACGATTGGAACTCGCGGCCGGGCGCGGCGTCGGCTCTCATCCCGAAAGGCGGCTCGCGCCCCGTCACAAGGCAGATGAACTCAATGACGTATTGCAGGGCGAGAAGGATGAGCCCGACGGGCATCGCCGCGTAGGGGATCCAGAGACGCTCGCGCCAAATCGTATTCGAGCGCCAGTTATGCACCCAGGCTTCGTGCCAGAAATTATAGCCGAGCGCCGCCAGCACGACGACGAAAGCGAAGCCGATGACGATCGAGACCAGCGCCAGCCAAAAGCGAAAGCGCGGCCCCGCATGAAGCGGCAGCACGTCGACATTGACGTGGCCGCGCGTCATCAAAACATAAGGGCTGCCGATGAAAGTCGCGACGACGAGGCAATTGGTGGTGAAATCGCCCTGCCAGATGGTGTTGGTCCCAAGCACCGAACGCTCGAACACCATCTCGCACACGATGAAGACGCCGAGCACGATGAGGAAGGCAGCAACGACCCCGCAAGCCTGCGAGACCGTTCGCACGGCCTTGATGAGCCCGTCCATGCTTGGTCGCCTCGTCGGGCGTGCGCGCTCGCGGCCCCGCCCCTATTTCACCGCCAGCGCCTCGTCGAGCAGCTTCTGCCCGTTCGGTACGTCTTTGGCATATTCCGCGTACGCCGTCTTCTTGGCGAGATCGAGCCAGACGTTGAACTGCGCGGCGGTCAGGGTGACGACCTCGTCCTTGTGGTCTCTGAAGGCCTTGATCGCCGCTTCGTCCTCGGCCGGCGCCTTCGACTCGTAATAGGCCTGGGCATCCCTGCCGGCCTTGATGACCGCGTCCTGCTGCGTCTTGTTGAGCTTCTCGAAGTTTTTCTTCGACATCAGCACCGGCTCGTACATCATCCACAGCGCGTGGTCGCCTGGTGCGGTCAGGCATTTGACCTGCTCGTAAAGCCGGGTCGAGGCGAAAGTGCCGAGACTGGTATCGGTCGCCTGGATGACGCCGGTTTGGAAGGCGTTGTAAACCTCGTTCGAAGGCGGCGTGACGATATTGGCGCCGGCCGCCTCCCACATCGCGGCGAAGGTCGGGCCCGCCGCGCGCATTTTGAGGCCCTTTACGTCGGCTGGCTTGACGATACAGCCGTTCTTCGACGCCATGCCGCCACCGAACCAGGCGTCGGACAGGACGATCACACCCTGATCGGCGATCGCCTTGCGCATATCGGTCATGAATTGCGACTGGTTGATGCGCTTGGCGCGCGCGTTGCTGCCGATGAGGCCGGGCATCAAAGTGGCGCTGAAAGTCGGCACTTTGCCGCTGGCATAATCGAGCGGGAACAGCGAGACATCGAGCGTGCCATTGACGAGCGCGTCCCACTGATCATTGGGTTTGAACAGCGAAGCGCCGGGATAGACCTGCATGGTGAGGCCGACATTGGCCGCCTTCACCTCCTTGGCGATCATGTCCACCATATCGGCGCGTATATCGCCCTTGCCGCCGGGGAATTGATGCGAGGCGCGCAAAGTCTGAGCGCCGGCATTGCCGCCGCAGAGCAGCGCAATCGCGAGGGTGCCAATCGCAGTCGATAAAACAAACTTGCCCATGAGGTCCTCCCCGAACATTGTGCGGCCGGCGTTCAGATGCGCGGGCGCTGACCTCGTCTATTTAGCATAGAAAACCGGCCGAGCGCACACTTTGTTAGCTACGCCTCCATCGCACCGCGAGCACCATCGGCTGCACGCGAAGCAGGAGTAGATTAGAGTCTGACAGCGTCTTCATGCAATGAAGGGGGAGGTTGGTATGAAACGAATCTTCGGAGTCGTAGTCCTGGCGATGGTTCTGTCTCTATCATGCGCGGCATGGGCCGGGCCGGTTGAGGACGCAAATGCGGCGATCGATCGCTTTTCTGCGGCCTATACGGCGAATGATCCGGATGCGGTCGTGAATAGCTACTGGCCGGATGCCATCCTCCTCGGGACCAACAGTCCGATCATCTCGCAGGGCGCCGCTGCGATCGGCAAATATTTCACCGATCTTCACCTCAGGGGCAGCGGCAACAAGAACGCGATTCAAGAGCGTCATGCGATCGTGATCGACGACAGCGCCGTGCTCATCACGGGATTTTACGAATTCACGCGGATGAAGGATGGAACGCCGACGCCTTCGCCCTCGCGTTTCACCATGCTGGTGACGAAGCGCGGCACCGAATGGCGGATCGCCCACCACCATTCCTCGCCGCGCGCATTGCCAAAGCCCTGAGGCCGCGACAAGCGCGGCGCCGGGATCAGCTCAGCGCCGCCTTCATCAACCGCAGCGTATCGGGCAGGAGTTCGAGCTTTTGCAGCGCCTCCTCGGGCGTATACCAGCCGACCGCCGAGGCGTCCTCGATCGGTGCGCCCTCGCCCGCTTTCCAGTCGAGCACGACGCAGACGAGAACGAAATGCGCGCGATACCGGCCCTCGGCGTCCTTGCCGATGACGTCAAAGGCATCGATGACGCGCTTGGGCTCGGCCTCGATGCCGGTCTCCTCCTGAAGCTCGCGCGCGGCGGCGGCGAGAATGGTTTCGCCGACCTCGTGCATGCCGCCGGGGAAGCCCCAACGCCCGACCGCCGTGCTCGGTCCCTTGGCGCGCCGGGCCAGGAGCAGCTTTCCGCCCCGCCGGCAAATCGCCAGCGCCGCCGCGAAAGGCCGATTCGGATAGTCGCGGTTGATCGCCTCGGCCATGTCTATTCGATCGCCACGGCCTTGCCCTCGAGCACCTTGTAGATCTCGCCGCCTTCCTTCAGGAAATCCTGCGACTTCTCGGCCATGCCCTTCTCGGCATAGTCGCGCACCTCCTGCGAGATTTTCATCGAGCAGAATTTCGGCCCGCACATCGAGCAGAAATGCGCGAGCTTGGCGCCCTCGGCCGGCAGCGTCTGGTCGTGGAACTTCTCCGCGGTTTCCGGATCGAGCGCGAGGTTGAACTGGTCGCGCCAGCGGAACTCGAAGCGCGCACGCGACAGCGCGTCGTCGCGCTCACGCGCCGTCGGGTGGCCCTTGGCGAGGTCGGCGGCGTGCGCGGCGATCTTGTAGGCGACAACGCCGTCCTTGACGTCGTTACGGTCGGGCAGGCCCAGATGCTCCTTGGGCGTGACGTAGCACAGCATCGCCGTGCCGAACCAGCCGATCATCGCCGCGCCGATCGCCGAGGTGATGTGGTCGTAGCCCGGCGCGATATCGGTGACCAAGGGCCCGAGCGTGTAGAACGGCGCCTCGTGGCAATGCTCCAGCTGCAGGTCCATGTTCTCCTTGATCTTGTGCATCGGCACATGGCCGGGGCCCTCGATCATCACCTGCACGTCGTGCTTCCAGGCGATCTTGGTGAGTTCGCCCAGGGTCTTCAGCTCGGCGAATTGCGCCTCGTCATTGGCGTCGGCCGTGGAGCCCGGGCGCAGCCCGTCGCCCAAGGAGAAGCTCACATCATAGGCCTTCATGATCTCGCAAATTTCCTCAAACCGCGTGTAGAGGAAATTCTCCTTGTGATGCGCGAGGCACCACTTCGCCATGATCGAGCCGCCGCGCGAGACAATGCCGGTGACGCGCTTGGCCGTCAGCGGAATGTAGGGCAGCCGCACGCCGGCATGGATGGTGAAATAGTCGACCCCCTGCTCGCATTGCTCGATGAGGGTGTCGCGGAACACCTCCCAGGTCAGGTCCTCCGCCTTGCCGTTGACCTTCTCGAGCGCCTGATAGATCGGCACGGTGCCGATCGGCACGGGCGCATTGCGGATGATCCATTCGCGGATGGTATGAATGTTCTTGCCGGTCGAGAGATCCATCACCGTGTCGCCGCCCCAGCGGATCGCCCAGACCAGCTTGTCGACTTCCTCGGCGACCGAGGAGGTGACGATCGAATTGCCGATATTGGCATTGATCTTGACGAGGAAATTGCGGCCGATGATCATCGGCTCGCTTTCGGGATGATTGACGTTGGCCGGAATGATGGCGCGGCCGCGCGCCACCTCGTCGCGCACGAATTCCGGCGTCACGTAATCCGGAATGGCGGCGCCGAAGCTCTCGCCGTCGGCCTGCTTCTTCAGATTCTCGCGGCCCAGATTCTCGCGGATGGCAATGTATTCCATCTCGCGCGTGACGATGCCGGCGCGGGCATAGGCGAGCTGCGACACCGATCTGCCGTTCTTCGCGCGCAAGGGCTGGCGGCCGGCGCGATTGAAAAGCGGCACCGCGCTCGCTTCGTTGTCGCCGAGGCCGTTGTCTTCGGGCCGCACCTCGCGGCCGGCATAGGTCTCGACATCGCCGCGCTCGAGGATCCATTTGGTGCGCAGCGGATTGAGGCCCGTGCGGATGTCGATTGCCGCCGCCGGATCGGTGTAGGGACCCGACGGATCATAGGCCCGGATCGGCGGTTCCTTCGATGAGGCCGTCAGGTCGATCTCGCGCATCGCCACGCGCAAATCGGCAAATTGCTTGCCCGGCAGGAAGACTTTGCGCGAGGCCGGCAACGGACCGGTCGAGACTTGGAATTTCTGGCCGAGAGCGCCTTCGGGCATGGTCGAGCTCCTTCCCGCTACGAGAGACAGAGGCTGACCCGGTTTGGGCGGAAGGCGGGAACTCTCGAAAGAGCGTCGTTCCTGTCCCTACGCCGGTACGAGCCGGATCAGGTTCGAAGGGTTTCCGCGTCGCTTTTGCCTAGCGGTGTCTCAGCCCCTTTTCCGGGGCTCCCCTTGGAATCGTCCCTAGTATTCGGAGAGAAGGGTCACGCCGTCAAGCGGTCTCGCCAAACCCCTCAGGAGTTCGAAATCGAGTCCGGATCGATCACATCGGCGCTGGCATCGCTCGATGCGGCGGCGGCGTGCCCGACAAGAGGAACGGCTTTGAGAGCGCCCGAAGCGATCCGGCAGGGCGCGGCCGCAACGCCGCAGCCGCCAAGCCCAAGACAAAGCATTACGAGTAAACCCAACCGCACGGAAGCCTCTTCGGCGGCGGCTGCCCCAAATACTTGATGCGCGCAGCCCTTCGGCCGCGCGGCATCATCGGACCGACGAGATATCGGGATTTACCGCTCGCCCGGCAAGGTCTCGAGCTTGAGCTTGACCGGCTCGCCCAGCCACAGCGCGTTGATCGCGTGGTCGCGATAGGCGTTGCCGGTTTCGGGATGGACGAGGATGCGCAGCCCCTCGCGGTTGAGCATCAGGAACGGCACGATGCGGGCGAATTCCTCGGACGCGAAGGCGATCTGGTACATCGAGATCGGATGCGGGCCCACCGGCTCGTCATGCCAGCGCCCGAGCACGGCCGCGAAACGCTCGCCCACCGCGCGGCGCAGCCTCTCGCCCGCGGCCCGGCTGTCCGCATCGTAATAGACATGGGCGTGATAGCCCTCGATCCGGGCGGGGTCCTTCGCCTGCATGGGGCCATCTTAAAGCAGGTCGAAGCTCGAAAGAAAGGTTGCGCGCGGCGCGGCGTTGCGCCAGCCTCGCGCGCATGTCTTTGCGCTCGATCGCCGTCCTTGTTGCAGTGGCATGGCTGGTCGCGGGATGCGGCCTGCCCGACCCCTACGAAACCTATCCGCCGTCAACGCCGGCGGCGCCGCCAACGCGGCCTCCCGACGCGCTGACCGTCACCGGTGCCACCACGACGACGCCCGAGAACGAATTGGATTTCGGCGAGATGCAGACGCCGGCCACGCCAACGCCGCCGCCGGCTCAGCCCGCCGCCAACCCGCCCGCCACGCCCGCCGCCGCCAGCCAAGTCGCGATCTGCTACAACCGGGTCTGGAACTCGGCCGACGCAGTGCGGAGCGCGGCAGCGCTCGCCTGCGGCAAGAAGAGCGCGCCGCAAGTGGTGAGCCAGGATATCGACCTCAACGCTTGTCCGCTGATGACGCCGAGCCACGCCGTCTTCGCCTGCAACGCGGCGCCCTGATCGCGCCTTCGCGCCGCGAGAGACCCTCCAAACGAAAACCCCCGGAGCGCCGCTCCGGGGGATTTCGCCGTCACGAAATAAATAATGTTACGAAGCCGATGGAGACTTCGCCGGTGTCTTCTTCTTTTTGGAAGCGGTCTTCTTCTTGGTGGTCTTCTTCTTAGACGCGGTCTTCTTCTTGGCGGGCGCCTTCTTGGCCGGGGCCGGCGTGGTCGTCTCGGTTTGTGCCGAGGCCGTGTAGAGCGGCACCGTCGTCGCGCCGACGAAGGACAAGAGGGCGAGTGCGGAGATAAGCGCCTTCATGCGAGGAACTCCTGATCGTTATTGCTTGGAGTGGACATAGCGCCAGTCGCGCCGCTTCTGTCCTGGCCGAACCATCGGCCCACGCAATATCGCGCGGAATAGTATCATGTTTGTTCGCGGTGGCGATAGGCTTCGCGCGCAAAATCGCCGCATTTCGGTATATCCGCGCGAGGTGTTGCAGAGCATCAACATCTCCCTGCGCGCGCCCATCGAGACTCGAATGCAACCAATTCGCAGGGCGTGACGGCGCATCCAGCCCGCGGCTGCGACGCCGCTCCCGCGATCAGGCTCGGCCGCGCAGCGTCTCGGCGGATTGCCCGAACAGGATCTTGCGCACCTCCGGATCGGTGTTCGATCGGTTGGACTGGTAGGCCTTGCCGACCTCGAAGGCGCGCTTCACCGCCGGCCTTTCGCGGATGGCGTCGAGCCAGCGCTTGAGATTGGGAAAGTTCTCGAGCTTCTGCCCTTGCCTTTCCCAGATCGCCGTCCAGGGGTAGCACGCCATATCGGCGATGGAATAAGCGCCGGCCAAATACTCCCGATCCTTCAGCCGGTTATCCATCACGGCGTAAAGCCGGCTGGTCTCCTTGATATAGCGATCGATGGCGTAAGGGAGCTTCTCCGGCGCGTAATGGGCGAAATGATTGTTCTGGCCGGCCATGGGCCCGAGCCCGCCCATCTGCCAGAACAGCCATTGCAGGGTCTCGAACCGGCCGCGCAGATCCTTGGGCAGGAATTTGCCAGTCTTTTCGGCGAGGTAGGTGAGGATCGCACCGGACTCGAAAACGGCGAGCGGCGCGCCCTTATCGGCAGGCTCGGAATCGACGATCGCCGGCATCCGGTTGTTGGGCGAGATTTTGAGAAAATCGGGCTTGAACTGATCGCCTTGCTGGATGTTCACCGGGTGGACCTTGTAGGCGATGCCGGCTTCCTCGCAAAAGATCGTAATCTTGTGGCCATTGGGCGTCGGCCAGTAATAAAGATCGATCACGTCACACCCTCCTTCCTGCTGCCTCGCCGTGACTATGCGTGCGGCTTCCCCTTGCGGCAAGCGCGGGCCCCGCCGCGGTGAGCAAGTCCCTCATATAGCGTTCGGGGTCGGCCGCGCGCATTGCCGCACCCATGACCGCAACGCCCGCGGCCCCGGCCGCGATGCAACCGGCGACAGTGTCGAGATCGATGCCGCCCAAGCCCAGCACCGGCAGAGGATGAGCGCGGCGCAATACGCCCAGGCCCAAGGCCGGGCCGTAGCCGGGCTTGCTCGCGCTCAAAAAAATCGGGCTCAAGGTGACATAGTCGGCGCCTTCACCCGCGGCCGCCGCGATTTCCGTCGCGTCATGCGCCGAGACGCCGATCAGCGCGCCGGCGCCAAGGCGGGCGCGGGCTGCACGCGGCGACGCGCCCGTGGGAAGATGAACCCCGGCTGCGCCAGCCTCCTCCGCCGCCGCAACATCGTCATGCACCATGACGGCGGCGCCGAAGCGCTTGCCGAGCGCGGCCAGACGCCGCAGCAGCGCGAGCCGCTCGGCTGCGGGCAAATCCTTCTCGCGCAGGCTGAGCCAGCGGCAGCCGCCGGCAAAAAGCGCGGCAGCCACCTCTTCCAGCGGCGCGCGCGCCTGACGGCGATCCGTGATGACGAGCAGCGGCGGTTCGGGCGGCCTCAACCGCCAACGAGCCCCAATTGCGGGCTCGAAGGCTCGGCCTGGCTGCGCTTGGGGATGCGGCCGGCGAGCCGCGCGTCGCGCCCGGCGAGAATCGCGTGGCGCATCGCCGCCGCCATGCGCTTGGGATCGCGCGCTTTCGCCACCGCCGTATTGAGGAGAACGCCGTCGCAGCCGAGCTCCATCGCTTGCGCCGCGTCCGACGCCGTGCCGATGCCGGCATCGAGAATGACCGGCACCGGGCTCGTCACGCAGATACGCTCGATCGCGAACGGGTTGATGATGCCGAGCCCGGTTCCGATCGGCGAGCCAAGCGGCATGACCGCCGCCGCGCCCGCATCGGCGAGCTTGCGGCAGCTCACCGGATCGTCGTTGCAATAGGGCAGCACGGTGAAGCCGTCCTTGACCAGTTCCTCGGTCGCGCGCAGCAATTGCTCGACATCGGGATAGAGCGTCTCGCGATCGCCGATCAGCTCGAGCTTCACCCAATCGGTCTCGAGCGCCTCGCGCCCGAGCTGCGCGGTCAGCACCGCATCCTTGACCGTGGCGCAGCCCGCGGTATTGGGCAGGAGCACGAAATCATCGAGCAGATCGACGAGGCTTTCGGCATAGGGTTCGAGACTGATGCGACGCAAGGCGACTGTGACCATGGCGGGCTCGGCCGCTTTCAAGGAATCGAGCAGCACTTGCTGATTGGGATAACCGCCGCTTCCCATCAGCAGCCGCGAGTCAAAGGTGCGGCCCGCGATGACGAGCCCGCCGCTCTTGGCGTCTTGATGCATGTCGGGTGCCATACTCAACCGCCGCCGAAAGGCTTGACGATCTCGACGCGATCGCCCGCGTCGAGCCGCGCCTTTTCCCAGGCGCTTTGCGGCACGACGGCGCCGTTCACGGCCACCGCGACGCCTTTCGCGCGCTTGATGCCGCGTTGCGCGAGAAGCTCTGCGATCGTCGCCACCTCCACCTGCTCTTCCTTGCCGTTGATGTGGATACGCGCGCTCATGCCGTCTCCTTGGCCGCCGCCGTCTCGGCCTTGGCGAAGCGTGCGATCGAGAATGGCCGGATTTCCGCGGCGATCTCGCCGGAAAGGATTGACTCAGCCACGGCATTCGCGGTGACGGGGGTGAGCAGAATGCCGTTGCGATGATGCCCCGTCGCGTAATAGAGCCCTTCGACCGCAGCGCCGGGAAAATTCGCCGGCCCCAACACCGGCGCGTCGTCGCGCGACCCCGGGCGGAACCCAACCCACATTTCCTCGATCGGCAGCTCTTCGACCGACGGCAAGGCGCGCCACGCGCCTTCGAGCAAGGCGAAGACGCCGCCCGCGGTGAGAGCGCTGTCGAAACCGCGTTCTTCGGTCGTGCCGCCGACGATCAGGCGGCCGTCGCTGCGCGGCACGAGATAGACCCGCGGCGTCCACACCACGTGACGCAGGAGCGGCGCCGCCGGGTCCATACGCAGCGACAGCATCTGGCCCTTGATCGGACGCACCGCCGGCTTCGCGCGCGGCGGCAGCCCGGCGATTTCGCCCGACCAGGCGCCGGCTGCGAGCACGACCACGTCGGCGGCGACGCGCCGGTCGGCGAGCGCCACACCGGTCACTCTGCCCGATGCGGTCTCGAGCGCCGAGACCGGCGCATGCTCGTGCAGCTGGCCGCCGGCGGCGAGAAACGCGGCGCGCAGCGCACGCACGAGCTTGCGGTTCTCGACCTGGTGATCGGCGGCCGAGAACACGGCGGCGGTGAGATTGGGATGAAGGAACGGCTCGCGCGCGCGCGTTTGCGCGCCGTTCAGCCAATCGAGCGCGATGCCGTTGGCGCGCTGAAAGTCGTAGGTGTAGCGCAGCTGCGCCGCGTCATCGCGATTGAGGGCGACCATCAGCGTGCCCTCGCGGCGGAGCTCGACGCTCTGGCCGGTCGCGGCTTCGAGCTCGGCGGCGAAATCAGGCCAGGCGAGCTGGCTCGCGCGGTTGAGCGCATGCAGCGCCAACTCGCCGGGCTCGGTCTCGACGCCCGCGGCGAGCATGCCCGCCGCCGCCCAGCTCGCGCCCTTGCCGGCCTCGCCGCGCTCGAAAATCTCGACCGCGCAGCCCGCCTGCGCCAGGCGCCAGCCGATCCCCAGACCGATGACGCCGCCGCCAATGATTGCGGTTTTCGGGCGTTTCAGAGAGGCTTGATGTTGCATGGGCTCCCTTCGCTGGCATTACCCAGACAGGTTCGTTGGGTGTGATCTCAGCCGGCCGATCCGCCGGCACCCCAGCCTTCTCAAACGGATTGAAGCGCCTCGACCCCGAGGTGGCAAGGGGTTTCTTCGCTGCTTGCAACCGCGCCGCGGAGCCGCAAAATCGCCGCAATGACGAGGCTTCTCGATTGGCGGCCCGCACGTCCGCCGCAGCGCAAGGCGATGCCCGGCCGCTGGACGCGGCTCGAGCCGCTCGATCCGCGCCGCCACGCCGCCTCGCTCTACAGCGCCACCCATGGTCCGGGCCACGATCCGTCGCTGTGGGAATTCATGTTCATGGGGCCCTTTGCCTCGCGCGAGGATTTCAGGCTGTGGCTCGCCGCCTGCGCGCGCTCGGAGGACCCGCTGTTTTTCGCGATCCTCGACCGGCGGCGGGGCGCGGCCGGGCTTGCGAGCTTCATGCGCATCAGCCCCGGCCATGGCGTGATCGAGATCGGCAATGTGTTTTTCGCCGCCAATCTGCAGCGCCAGCGCGAGGCGACCGAGGCGATCTTCCTGATGCTGCGCCAAGCCTTCGATCGCCTCGGCTATCGCCGCGTCGAGTGGAAATGCGATTCGCGCAACCGGCGCTCGCGCCGCGCCGCGCTGCGCTTCGGCTTTCGCTTCGAGGGGCTGTTTCGCCAGCACATGGTGGTGAAGAGCGAAAGCCGCGACACCGCCTGGTACGCGATCACCGATCGCGATTGGCCGCGGTTGCGGCAAGCCTTCGAGCGCTGGCTGGCGCCGGGCAATTTCGATCGCGCCGGCCGGCAACGCCGCCGGCTCAGAGCGCGGTGGCGAGAATATTTACCGCGAGCGCGAGCACGCCGGCATTGAAGAAGAAAGCGAAAACGCCGTGCGCCAAAGTCAATTTCCGCATGGCGCGCGAGGTGATTTGAACGTCGGATACCTGGCAGGTCATGCCGACGACGAAGGCGTAGTGAAATCCCAGAAAATCGCAATTATCCCTCGACGCAGGTAGCGACTAATTGTGCCTTGACGACTTATCCACCGCGACGAATAGCGGGAATAACGTTTTGACTCGTTTTCTTTCTGGATCAATAGTTTAGCGGCTAAGAATCCGCGTGACTCAGAGTATGCTGATGGCGCATACTCTCGCCCCATGGTAGAGGCGACCCGACTTGCTCGGGCGGCGGTTGCAGCCGATGGCAGCCAGCCCACCCCGCGCGTTCATGCGACCATAGACGAGATTCGGACGCTGCTCCAGGATTTGTCTCCTGACGAGCGCAAGCAAGCTCTGAATCAAATCAAAGCTCTTCTTCAACCAATTCACGCTCCACGCGCCGGTGATGTTCTAGGCGCGGTTGTCCGGTTGGTGCCGGCACGCAGGAAGTGGACGATTTCGGAAATCAAAAGCGAGGTCGCCGGTCAGGGCATCGAGGCGTCGGATAAGGAGGTTTACAACGCCGTTGGCTATCTTACGCGCGGCAAACATCTCAAGCGCGTAGGGTACGGGCAGTATTTGTTTGAAGGCGGCCTGCTTGTTACGGCCGATAATTTTGGTGGCGAACCTGTCCGTAACGAAAGACCAGACGGCGATAACTGAGACCATTGATGAGTTCGGGCCGCGAATTGCTCCGCGGCCCGTGTATCGCTTCAGTGGCTGGCTACCACTAACTCAAGCCCGGTTGGCAGACCGGAGAAAGGCAGGTGCTCAGTGCGTATCGCTCGCGCGTTATTAGCGCTTGCGGCTCCGTCGCTTGGTTAGCCTAGCCCACTAGCCAAGTGACGCGCCGCATTATCCCATACAGCGCTTAACAAGTCCACCTAATGCCGTTTCTCGGCGCTGCCGGGATTCGACCAGAGATGAGGCATTGCAATGCCAACGTCCGGTTTGTCGCTTGTAGGGTTCATCGATGTAGAGCAAGCGGCCATTCATCATCTGCGGATGAGCTGCGTCCCGAAGGATGGATCTGACGCTGCTCTGATTGCCGAA
>DATEKH010000156.1:0-36852 GCA_035277525.1 Allostellaceae bacterium | reverse complement strand
GCTGCTTTGCTGATATAAAGTTGAACAGGGGGCAGGCGGGGAATTCCCATGCAAAAAGTAGCGGTGCGATGCTGCGTCGCCGGCGGCGGGCCGGCCGGGGTGATGGCGGGATTGCTGCTGGCGCGCGCCGGCGTCGACGTCGTGGTGCTGGAAAAGCACGCCGACTTCTTCCGCGATTTCCGCGGCGACACGATCCACCCGTCGACCCTCGAGCTGATGCAGGAGCTCGGCAGCTTCGAGGAGCTCTTAAGGCTGCCGCATGAGGAGGCACATCGCCTTGCCTTCCAGTTCGGCGCGCTCAAAGGCGTGGTCGCCGACTTCGACCGAGCGAAGCTGCGCATTCCCTTCATCGCCTTCATGCCGCAATGGGATTTCCTCGATTTCCTGGCGCAGCACGGCGCGCGCTATCCGACCTTCGCGCTCAAGATGCGGACCGAGGCGACGGGCGTGATCGAAGACGACGGCCGCATCGCCGGGGTGACGGCGCAAGGCCCGCGCGGACCGCTCGAAATCCGCACCGATCTCGTCATCGCCGCCGATGGCCGCACCTCGCTGATGCGCGCGCGAGCGGGCCTTCCCGTCGAAGAGATCGGCGCACCCATGGACGTGTTGTGGTTCGACCTGCCGCGCCGTCCCACCGATCCGGACGAGACGATGGGGCGTTTCGATGCGGGACGCGTTCTCATCGCCATCGATCGCGGCACGCAATGGCAATTCGGCTACGTGATCCCGAAGGGCACGCTCGATGCCGTGCATGCGAAGGGAATTGCGGAATTCCGCGCCCGCATCGCCGGGCTCGCGCCTTATGTGGCCGATCGTGTCGGCGGGCTCGACGATTGGGACAAGGTCAAGCTGCTGACCGTTCAGGTCAACCGCTTGAAGCGCTGGCATCGTCCCGGCCTCTTATGCATCGGCGATGCGGCGCATGCCATGTCGCCGGTGGGCGGGGTTGGCGTCAATCTCGCGATCCAGGATGCCGTCGCCGCCGCCAATCTGCTGGCCGGGCCGCTCTCCGCGCGTCAGGTCGGCGAGAGCGATCTCGCGCGCGTCGAGCGGCGGCGCGTCTTTCCGATGCGCGTGACGCAAGCCTTCCAGATCGCGGTACAGAACCGCGTCCTCTCGCGTGCGCTGGGCTCGCCGGGAGCGCTCAAACTGCCGCTTTTCGTGCGGCTCGTTCAGCGCTTTCCGCTGCTGCGCCGGCTGACCGCGCGGCTGCTCGGCGTCGGCATCCGGCCCGAGCATGTTCGCCTTCAACCGCGCTGGCCCGACAAGGGTTGAGCGGGTCCCCTCGGCGTGCAATAACGGTTTGTCGTGATGAACAAATCCGGTCTTTTGACCTGGCCGGAGCCGCCTTCGGCGGCCCTTGCCGGGGCGACGTCATGAAAGCCGCCGATTTCGACTATGCGCGCGCCGCGACGGTCGCCGAGGCCTGCCGGCTGCTCGATGGCGCATCGGGCGACGGCAAGCTCATTGCGGGCGGGCAGACGCTCGTACCGCTGCTGGTCATGCGGCTCGCGCGCCCGGCGCTGATCGTCGATATCGCGCGCATCGAAGAAATCCAGGGCATCGCCGATGAGACAGACGGCGTCGCCATCGGCGCAGCCACGCGCCAGGCCGACGCGCTTGGCGATGCCGTTCTCGCGCGCCGCCTGCCGCTTCTCGTCAAGGCGCTGAAGATGGTCGGCCATCCCCAGACGCGCAATCGCGGCACGATCGGCGGCAGCCTCTGCAACGCCGATCCCGCGGCCGAGATTGGCCTCGTCGCGCGCACACTCGACGCCGAGCTTGTCGTGCGCTCGACGACGGGCGAGCGCGTGATCCCGATCACCGCGTTCTTCCTCGGCGCCATGACCACCGTGCTGGCGCCGGAGGATTGCTTGACGCGCGTGCGCTTCCCGGTGTGGCGCGACAAGGGCCGGCTCGGCACCGGATTCGAGGAGATGAGTTTGAGGCGTAGCGACTTCGCGCTGGTCGCGGCCTCGTGTCAACTGGTGCTCGATGCGGATCGGGTCTGCCGCCGGCTCGCGCTCGCCATCGGCGGCGCCGAGCCTGCTCCGAAGCGCCTCGAGGCGGTGGAAGCGCGGCTGCTCGGCACGCGGCTCGAGCCGGGCGACCTCGCCGCCACGTCGCGCGCCGTCGAAGCAGCGCTCGATCCGATCACCGACGCGCATGCCTCCGCCGATTACCGCCGCCGCGTCGCCGGCGCGCTCGCCGTGCGCGCGATCGAAGCGGCGCGCGATGAAGCACTGACGGCGAGAGCCTGACCATGTCGCAGCACGAGATCGCGCTCACCGTCAATGGCCGCAAGCGGCGAGGCCGCGTTGCCGCGCGCCAGACGCTGGTTGATTTCCTGCGCGACGAGCTGCGCCTCACAGGGACGCATACCGGTTGCGAGCACGGCGTCTGCGGTGCCTGCTCGGTGCTGCTCGATGGCCGGGCGATCCGCTCGTGCCTGATCTTCGCCGTGCAGGCGGATGGCGCCACGATCACCACGGTCGAGGGCTTGGCGCCCGAGCCGGGCGCCTTGAGCGTGCTGCAGGATTGCTTCTGGGAGGTGCACGCCTTGCAATGCGGCTTCTGTACGCCGGGCATGCTGATCGCCGCGCACGCGCTGTTGATGAAAGAGGCGGCGCCGTCGGAGGAAGATATTCGCGAGGCGATCGGCGGCAATCTCTGCCGCTGCACCGGGTACAAGCAGATCGTCGAAGCGGTGAAGCTCGCCGCCGAACGCATGAGCGGCCTCAACCGGCCGGAGCCGCGCCGTGGCTGAGCCCCAATTCCGCTATATCGCGAAGAAGCGACGGGCCAAGGAGGATCGCCGCTTCCTCGCAGGCTCGGGGCGCTTCGTCGCCGATGTCGCGCTGCCCGATATGCTGCATGTCGCGCTGGTGGCGAGCCCCTATCCCTTCGCGCGCATCCGTAACATCGACGCGAAAGCCGCGCTCGCGCTGCCCGGCGTGCGCGCGGTCGCGATCGGCGCCGATCTCGCCGCCGCGACCGAGCCGATGATGAGCGGCCTCGATGCGCCGAAATTGCGCCGCTATCCGCTGGCGCATGGCATGGCGCGCTATGTCGGCGAGTGGGTGGCGGCCGTGGTCGCCGAGAGCCGCGCGCTCGCCGAGGATGCTGCCGAGCTGGTCGAGGTCGATTACGAGCCGCTTACGCCGGTGATCGATCCTGAAGCGGCGATTCGCCCGGACGCGCCGGTGGTGCATCCCGATCACGGCTCCAACGTGCTCTTCCGCCACAAATGGACCTGGGGATCGGTCGCCGAGGATTTTTCCGCGGCCGATGACCGGATCAAGCTGCGCGCGCGATGGCATCGCAGCTCGACCGTGCCGATCGAGACCTTCGGTGTCGTCGCGAATTGGAACCCGGCGAGCCAGCTGCTCGATGTGTGGGCTTCGGTCCAGATGCCCAAATACCCGGATCAGCTCGCGCGTGCGCTGCGCATGCCCGGCAACGCGCTGCGAGTCCATTTCGATGTCGATGTCGGCGGCTCCTATGGCGTCAAGCGCGGCTTGAAGCACTCGATTCTTGTCGGCTATCTGGCACGGCGTCTCGGCGAGCCGGTGCGGCTGATGGAAGACCGGCTCGAGAATATGCGCGGCGGCGACGCTCAGGGTCCCGACCGCATCTTCGATATCGAGGCGGCCTTCACCAAGGACGGCATCGTGCGCTCGCTCAAGATCCGCGCGCTCGATGATTGCGGCGCGCATGCCGGGCGCGCGCCGCTGCAATTGGGCAAGCCCGTCGGCGCGATCTGCGGTCCCTATCGTGTCAACAGCGTCGAGTACGAGGCGATCAGCGTCACCACCAACAAGACGCCGCAAGAGGCGGTGCGCGGCTTCGGCCAGGCGCCGACGAATTTTGCGCTCGAGACCACAATCGACCGCATCGCGGCGCGGCTCGGGATCGATCGCATCGCTTTGCGCCGCGCCAATCTCATCCGCGCCGAGGAGTTTCCCTATACCATTCCCTCGGGCAGCACCTATGACAGCGGCGACTATCACGCGGTGCTGGAAAAGGCGCTCGCCGGAGCGGACTACCCGGCGCTCTTGAAGCGCCGCGCCGCGGCGCGCGCCGCGGGCAAACTCGCCGGCATCGGCATTGCCTGCTGCCTCGAGCCTTCGGGCGGCAACTCGGCTTTCGAGCCGCTGTTCAACCCGAAGAACCAGACCACGACCTGGATGGAGTCCTGCTCGATCAAAGTCGATCTCTACGGCGCCATTGTCGTCACGATGAACACAAACTCGTCTGGGCAGGGGCATGAGACGCTCGCTTCGACCGTGGTCGGCGAGATCCTCGAGCGCGATCCCGAGACCATCCGCGTCGTCCGGGCGGATTCGCTCGGCGCTCTGCCGTCGAACAGCGCGGTCGGCAGCCGGATGGCGATCATGCTGGGCGGCGCTGCAGCGGGTGCGGCCAAGAAGCTCAAAGCCGCCGCGATCGCCATCGGCGCGAAGAAACTCGGCGCCGTGCCCGACGAGGTCGACTACGCCGATGGCGCGGTGCGGTTGCGCCGCGATCCCGTACAAAAAGTCTCATGGGAAGAGATCGTCGAGATCGCGCACCGCAAATTCCACGAATTGCCGGAGGGCATGGAGCCCGGCCTGCAATCGACGCACGTGCTCGAAGTGCCGACCGGCGGTGCCTTGCCGACCGCGGATGGCCGCGTGCAGATGTATCCCTGCTATGCCTTCGAGGCGCATGTGGTCTATGCCGAGATCGATCGCATCACCGGGCAAGTCGCGCTCGGGCCTTATCTCGTCGGCCATGATTGCGGCGTGATGATCAATCCCGACATCGTCCACGGCATGATCTATGGCGGCGTTGCTCATGGCATCGGCGCGGCGCTTTATGAGCGCTTCCGCTACGATGAGACCGGCCAATTCCTGAGCGGCACCTTCATGGATTATCTCCTGCCCTCGGCGCATGAGGTGCCGGACATCCGGGTGGTGGATCACTGCACCCCCTCACCGCTCACCGCCTTCGGCCAGAAAGGCTCGGGCGAGGCGGGTTATATGGGCGCGCCGGCTGCGATATCCTGCGCCGTCAACGACGCGCTGGCGCCATTGGGACTGAAGATCGCGGAAGTGCCGATGACCCCCGCGCTCTTAAGCGATCTGATCGCGGGGGCGAAAAACACGCGATAGAAAGACCTTACAAGAACAGGGAGAGGAGCGTTCGATGAAAGCCGTGCCGTTCCGATGTTTTCTCGGTGCTTCGATGAGCCTTTGGGCTTTGGCGGTGGCGCCGTTCGCTCATGCCGCTTCGCCCGTGCCGCTCACGATCGTTATCTTCAGCCCGCCTTCTTTGGGGGCGGTGTTGCCCGGCGTGATCAAGCAGCAGAAGCTGGATGAGGCGAGCGGGCTCGACATCACCTTCGCCGAGCGCACGCCCGACGCTTACGCCGCTCAGTTCAATTCGGGAGAATTCCAATTGGGCGGCAGCGCGGCGCTGTTGACGATCGGGCTTGCCGACACGCGCGGCGTGAAGGTCGCCTATCTGTTCAATCTGTTCGATTATTGGGGCGCGGTGGTGACGCAGGATCCGGCGATCAAGAGCGTCGCGGATTTGCGTGGAAAGCAGATGGCGGCCGCCAAGGGCACGACCAACTATGCCATGTTCGAATGGCTGGCGAAGCAGCAGGGGCTCGACCCCAGCACCGTCAAGGTGCTCAACACGGCGACGGCCGGGCTCGTCGGCTATGCGCTCGCCAACCGCGCCGATGCCGTGCAGCTCTGGGAACCGGCCTACACGCTGCTGATGGAAAAGAAGCCCGATCTTCGGACGCTCGATCTCCACATCACCGCGCAATGGCAGAAATTCGCCGGCGGCACGCATATACCCTATCTCGGCGTCGCCGCTCATCGCGACTGGATCCATCAGCATGAGGATCTGGTGGCGAAGCTCTACCATACCTACAGAGCCGCCGGCGACTGGATTGCCGCGCATCCGACAGAAGCGGCGCCGCTGATCGCGCCCAAGGCGAGCCCAGCCGATCTCAAGGCAATTGCCAGTCTCATCAAAGACAATCGGCGCCTTGGCATGAATGTCGAGCCGGCCGGCAAGCTCGAAAACGAGATCAAAGCGGTCTATCGCGCCGGACGCTCGCTCGATTACCTGCCAAAGGAGCCCAGCGCCGATTCGATCTATAAGGGAACGATGAACTGATGTCCGGCCAGCCGGCCGTGCGCCGCCAGAGGCTCGGCTTCGCGGATATCCGGATCGAGGGCGCTGTCGCGGTTGTAGGTTTGGCGGTCATTTGGCAGATCGCCTCCTATTTCTTCCCGCCTTTCCTGTTCCCGCCTTTGCCAGCGATTGCGGCGCGTTTCGCCGATATTTTCGCGGCGACCGGCCCGCTCGGCGATGCCGCCGCAACCTTCGCCCGCATTCTCGCCGGCTTGGCGGGCGCTTTCCTGCTCGGCGCGTTGCTGGCATTTCTGATGGGGCGGTCGGAGCGATTCTATCGCTATGCGTTTCCGCTCTTGAATTTCGATCAGGGAATTCCCGCGCTCTCCTGGGTTGTCATCTCGATCATCTGGTTCAAGGGCATCGAGTTCCGCATCTTCTTCATCATCGTCATGACGACCTTGCCGGCCTTCAGCTTCCAGGTGCTCGACGCCTATCGCTCGATGTCCAAGGATTTGCTGGAGATGACCTTGTCCTTCCGGCCGCGCAAGCTCGACCTTCTGCGCGTTCTGGTGCTGCCGACGGTGGTGCCGGGCATTTTGACCGCGTGGAAGGTCAATCTCGGCAATGCCTCGCGCGTCGCCGTGGTGGCGGAGCTGGTGGGCGCGACCGGCGGCATTGGCTACGAGCTGTTGCAGCAGCAGCAGCTCTTCGACATGGCCGGGGCGATCGCCTGGACACTGGTGCTCGTCTGCTTCGTGCTGGTGGTGCAGCGGCTCCTGACGCTTCTCGAGAATTGGGTGCTGCGCTACCGCCCGGCGTCGGAGCGGAGCCTGTGAGCGCTGGGCCCGAAATCGTCTTCGACCATGTCGGAAAAATCTTCGAGCGCGCGGGCGAATCCGAGCTCGAAGCGGTTCGCGATCTCAGCTTCCGCGTTGAGCGCGGCGAGCTGGTCATCATCCTGGGCAAGACCGGCTGCGGAAAATCCACCACCTTCAACCTGATGTCCGGTCTCTTGCGCCCAAGCTCGGGCTCGGTGCGGGTCCAGGGGCACGATCCTTTCGCCGAATTCGAATGGTTTCGCGGCAAGATCAGCATCGTGTTCCAGAACGATCGGCTGATGCCGTGGCGCACCGCCATCGACAATGTCGCGCTGGGCCTCGAGCTCAACAAGATGCCGCGCGCCGAGCGGCTCGATCTCGCCGCGTCATGGCTGAAGCGGCTCGGCCTCGAAGGCCATTCCAAGGACTACCCGCATGCGCTCTCGGGCGGCATGCGCCAGCGGGTCTCGATCGCCCGCGCTTTCGCGGTGCGTCCCGACATACTGCTCTGCGACGAGCCGTTTTCGGCGCTCGACGAGGTGACGGGCAACGCGCTGCGCAGCGAGCTGGTGGAACTCTTGCGCGAGACCCGGGCCACGAGTATTTTCATCACCCACTCGATCGAGGAAGCGCTGCGGCTCGGCAGCCGTATCCTGGTGTTCGAGCGGCCGGCCCGTATCGCCTATGAGGCGTCGCTCGATCCGAGTATGAACCAAGCCACACGCGAGGGAGTCCGCGCTGACATTCTGCGGGTGTTGGCCGGCGAGCTTACCACATGAGGAGGAAACAGGATTTGAACATCGACACGCATGGCCATTATGTCCCGGCTTCTTTCCTCGACGGCCTCGCCGCGCAGCGCCGGCTCTTTCCC
This sequence comes from Allostellaceae bacterium, assembly GCA_035277525.1. GTDB lineage: Bacteria > Pseudomonadota > Alphaproteobacteria > ATCC43930 > CGMCC-115725 > CAIKMD01. The sequence goes on along the minus strand of DATEKH010000156.1, from coordinate 29,025 downwards.
TCGGTCAAGGTGATCAACGACAAGCCCGGCATGCGCTTCAGCTTCGTCGGCCTGCCGCAGACGCGCCCGGTCGGGCCGCTCCTCGTCGATCTCGCCAAGCGCAAGGAGTGGCTCGGCAAGGCGCGCGTCGATTGCCAGCTCGTCGGCAGCTGGCTCGATATATTTGGCTACGAGCTGCCGCCCGATGAAGGCGCCGATTGGTGCCGCTTCATGAACGAGTGCACGCTCAAAGACATCAAGGCGCTGCCGGCGCTGGCGCCCTTGGCCTGCGTGCCGCTGCAGAGCGGCGCGCTCGCCGCGCGCGTGCTCGAAGAGGCGCTGGGGCAAGGCTTTCACGGCGTGATGATCGGGACCCAGCCCAAGGGCCAGCTCGGCAGGCTCGACGACCCCGATCTAAACCCGTTTTGGGAGGCGTGCCACGCGCATAAGGTCACGCTGATGGTCCATCCGATGTTCGTCTGCGGCGACGACCGGGTGAAGGACTATGATCTGATGAACGCGGTCGGGCGTGTCTCCGATACCTCGATCGCGCTGGCACGGCTGATGTTCGCCGGGCATTTGACGCGCTATCCGAACATGACCCTGCTAATCTCGCATGGCGGCGCGGCGCTCCCTTACGCGCTCGGCCGCTTCAAGCGCAACAACACGATTCACAAAGGCGAATTCGCCGATGCCGAAGCCGAGTTCAAGAAGCTCTATTTCGACTCGGTCCTCTTCGAGCCGCGGGCATTGCGCTATCTCGTCGACGTCGCGGGCGGCGACAAGGTTTGCCTCGGCTCGGATTTCCCCTTCCCGATCGGCGATCCCGACCCGGTGAAGGTGATTGAGGACACGCCGCTCACCGTCGCCGAGCGCCGCGCCATTCTCGGCGAGACCGCGGCGCGCATCTTCAAGGTCGATTGCAGCTGCGAGGCGAGCCCGTGAGCGCGCCGACGCGCAACTATCCCGATCTCCACGCTCATCTCGATGCGCTCAGGGCGAAGAATCTGCTTGTCACGGTGGACGAGACGATCGACAAGGATTCGGAGCTCCATCCGCTGGTGCGCTGGGCCTTCGTCGGCGGCATGAAGGAGGAGGAGCGCAAGGCGTTCCTCTTCACCAACATCGTCGATGGCCGCGGCCGCAAATATGCGATGCCGGTCGTGGTCGGCGCGATCGCCGCCAATCGTGCGATCTATTCGACAGGCATGGGCGCGCCGGTCGAGGAGATCGATCGCAAATGGGAGCGGGCCATCGCTCATCCGGTCGAGCCGCGGATCGTCAATGACGCGCCGTGCCATGAGGTGGTGATCGAAGGCGAGGGGCTCCAGGGCGAGGGGCACGGGCTCGATGCGCTGCCGATCCCGGTTTCGACGCCCGGCTTCGATGCCGCGCCGACGCTCACCGCGACCAACGTCATCACGCGCGATCCCGACACGCGCGTCCAGAACATGGGCACTTATCGCGCGGCGCTGAAGGCGCCCGACCGTCTGGTGGTGCGAATGGCGACGCGGGTCGGCGGCGCCGGCGGCTATCAGCATTATTTGAAGCACCAGAAGCGCGGCGACAAGACCATGCCTTGCGCGATCGTGCTCGGCTGTCCGCCCTATGTCGCTTTCATGGGACCGCAGAAGCTGCCGCTCGATGTGGACGAGTTCAAGGTCGCGGGTGGGCTTGCTGGCGCGCCGATCAATGTCGTGCGCGCGCGTACCGTCGATCTGCTGGTCCCGGCCGAGGCCGAGGTGGTGATCGAGGGTTTGATCGACACCGAATATGTCGAGCCCGAAGCGCCCTTCGGCGAAAGCCACGGCCATCTGGCGCTCGAGGAATTCAACATGCCGATGCGAGTGACCGCGATCACGCATCGGCGCAACGCGATCATTCCCTCCTATATCAGCCAGGTGGCGCCGTCGGAATCCTCCGTCATCAAGCGCGTTTCCTACGAGCCGCTGTTCCTCGCGCATTTGCGCGACACGCTCGGCATCAAGGGCGTGAAGCGCGTCTCATTGCACGAGAAGCTGACCGGGCTCTTGCGCGTGACCGTGATTTCGGTCGCGAAAGGCACTTCGCGCACCGAGATCTGGCGCGCGCTCCAGGGCGCGGCCTTTTTCAAAGGCGATATGGGCAAGATCACCATCGCCGTTTCCGAGGATATCGACCCCGACAATGCCGATGCGATTCTCTGGGCGATGGCCTATCGCATGAACCCGGTCGAGGATGTCGAGACGGTCGCGCATCGCGGCATGGGTCACGGACCGCAGCGCGAATCCGAGACCGCCGAGGATTCGACCCTGCTGATGGACGCGACGGCCAAAGGCGACATGCCGCCGCTCGCGCTGCCGAAGCGCGAATACATGGAGCGGGCGAAGAAGATCTGGGAGAAGCTCGGCCTGCCGGCGCTGCGCCCCGAAGCGCCGTGGTTCGGCTATTCGCTGGGCGATTGGCTGCCCGAATGGGATCAGGCGGCCGAGCGTGCCGCGACCGGCCGCTATCTCGAGAATGGCCGGATCAGCGCGCAGCAGAAGCGGAAGGGCGTCAAGCCCGAGACCAAGTTCCGGCCGGATAAGCCTCAAGGATAATTTCCCTCTCCGCACGAAGTGGGGAGAGGGAGGGACCCGTTGCGAAGCAACGGGAGGGTGAGGTGTTTATCCGCGGCGATCGTATTTGCAGTCGAGACCCACCTCACCCGCTCACCCGGCTGTCGCCGAGTTCGCACCCTCTCCCCCCGTTGGGCGGAGAGGGTTTGGTTACTCGGCAGCTTGCCGCGATTTCGCGGCGTTCTTCGCGATCAGCGCGATGAGTTCGTCCGTCGACATGATGTCGCCGAAGGTGGAATAGAACGCCGCTAGCGCGCGGTTGTGCTCTTCATCGCTGTAGGAGGCGTTGCCGTCGGTGACCATCGTCACCTGGTAGTTCAGCATCATCGCATCGCGCGCGGTCGATTCGCAGCACACGCCGGTCACCGTGCCGGTGATCAGAAGATTGTCGATGCCGCGCGCCTTCAGCGCCTTGTCCAATTCGCTCGATCCCTGGATGAAGGCCGAGAAGCGCTTCTTCTCGACGATCGGGTCTCCGGGCTTCACCTCGAGCGCCGGCCAGATCTCGTGGCCCTTGGCGCCTTTGGTCAGCGCCGCGCTGCGCTTGGCGCCGACCGCGGGCGTCGACAGCCGGTAATAGGTCGACCATTCGCGATCGACCGCGGGCTCATAGGTTGTCACGATCCACACCACCGTGCCGCCGGCTGCGCGCAGCGCCGTCGCGAGGCGATTGACATTGGGCACGATTTCGCGCGCCTCCGGGATTTCGGCGAAAGCGACCCCCGGCATCATGAAGCCGTTCTGCAGATCGACGACGATCAGCGCGGTGCGCGCCGGGTCGAGATCGTCGAACACGTGCTCCTTGCCGCGCCGCGCGATAACGCGCTCGATGATGGTCTGCGGAATGGCGACTTTGTGCATGGGGGCCTCCTGGTCGCGGAGAGTATGCGACAAGCACGGCGGCTGCTCAAGCGCGGTCTTGCAGGGGGTGGACACCCTCTCTATCGTCGCGCCGGGCGGAGGGAGAAAGCGGGAATGCGCGAGCGATCAATCGAAGTGAACGGCACCAATTTGCGCCTGTTCGAGGGCGGCGAAGGCGAGACGGTGCTCTATCTCCATGGCGCCGGCGGCGCCAATTGGTATCCGTTGCTCGAGATGCTCGCTCAGAAGCACCGCGTGATTGCGCCCGAGCATCCGGGCTTCGGCCGTTCGAAGATTCCCGACTGGATGATGAGCGTCGGCGATCTCGCCTATTTCTATCTCGATTTTCTCGATGCGCTCGATCTCGATCGCGTCCATCTCGCCGGGCATTCGCTCGGCGGATGGACCGGCGCCGAGATCGCCATTCGCAACACCGCGCGGATCAAGAGCTTGAGTCTGCTGGCGCCCGCTGGCGTGCGCTCGCCACAGGTTCCCTTCGGCGATATTTTCCTCTGGACTCCGGAAGAGCATGCGAGACGCAGCTTCCACGACCGCCGCCTCATCGAAGAGCGCATCAAGCAGCTTGGCCAAATCGATGTCGATGTTCAGCTGCAAAACCGGGCGGCGGCCGCACGGCTCGGCTGGAGTCCGCGCCTCAACAATCCGCAGCTGCCCTATTGGCTGCACCGTATCGACCGGCCGACCTTGTTCGTGTGGGGCAAGGACGATCAGATTTGTCCCCTGGCCTGCGCCGAACCCTATATGAAGCCGATCCGCAACGCCGAGCTTTACGTGCTCGCCGAGACCGGCCACGCGCTCCATACCGAGCGGCCGAAGGAGGTGGCGGCAAAGCTCGCCTCCTTCTTCGCGACGGCCTCTTAGTCGCCGCCCTTTACGGCTTCGGCGGCCATCTTTATCACCTTGGGCGAGGATTGATAGAGCTCGGCGACGAGGGCTTGCACCTCTTCGCCCGAGACCGGCTGGACTTCGAGATCCGTCTTCTCCGCTTCGCTGACGAAGGCGGGGTCCTTCATCGTGTCGTCGAAGGCCTTGCGCAGCGCGGCGATCCGCTCCGCCGGCACGCCCGGCGGCGCGGCGTAGGGCCGCGCCACGCTCTGGCGCGCAAAGATCAGCTTCAGCGCGGCGGTCTCTTCAGGGTCTTTCGTCAGATCCATGATGAGCGGCACATCGGGCAGATCGGGATGCTTTTTCAAGGCGAGCTGCACGGGAACGAAAATCTCTTTCTTCTGGTAAAGCGCGTAGCTCGTGCTCTTGACGCTCGACCACGACCAGCCGCAGCGGCCATTGACCTCGCCGCGCTGCATCGCGAGCAAAACGTCCTTGCCGCCGGGATAGCCGGTCACGAGCTTGATCTTCATATGGAACATGTGGCGCAGCACGTCGGGGAAGACATCGGTGTCCGAGCCCGAGCCGGTGCCGCCGACGGTGTAGGACTTGGTCAGCATGTCCTGCCAGGTCTTGATGCCCGAATCGCTGCGAAAGGCGCAGATGCTGACCTCGTTGGTGATGCTGCCGATCCAATTGAGCTTCTGCGCGTCGAACTCGATGCCGGTCTTGTCGAACAGTGGCTGCATCGCCATGCCGCGAGCGAAGGTCGCAATCACCGTCCCATCCTTGGGTGCAACATTGTAGAGGTAATTGACGACCTTGAGGCTGCCGGCGCCGGGCATGTTCTGCGGAATGACGCTCGGATGGCCGGGGATGTGGTCGCCCAAATGCCGTGCCAGCGTCCGCGCGTAAAGGTCATAGCCGCCGCCGGCGCTGTAGCCGATATCGATCGTGACGGTGCGGCCTTTGTAGAAACTCGCCACGTCATCGGCGGCGAAGGCGCTCGAAGAGGCGAGCAGGATCGTTCCCGCAGCCGCGGTCATCTTTAACATGTCCATCCTATCCTCCCTGCAATGCCGGGTTAGAATCCCGGCGCGTTTTCAAGTTGATCGAGCCAGTCGAAGCCCATCTCGCGCACGATGCGGTTGCTGATGACGATGAGCCGCGCCTCTTGCGTCGCGTCGGCGTTGACATGCTGGTGCGCGGTGAAGGGCGGGATATAGAGGAAATCGCCGCGCGCCCATTCGAACCGCTTGGGCTCGGCCTCCCAGTCCCATTTGAAGGCGTCGAGACAGTCGAATTTCAAATCCCAATGAAGGTCGTAACCGCTGCCTTCGGCGACGAAGACGACCTCCTCCCACATATGGCGGTGACGCCCGGATTTTCCGCCGCCGGGCAGAAACTGCATATAGGCCTCGATGCAGCATTCGCGCGTGCCGAGCTTTTCATGGCAAAGATGCTTCAAGAGGCCGTCGGGCGAGTGCTCGAATGGCATGTCCTCGGCGTGGACCACGTTCTTGAGCGCATCGTAGAGCTTGCGAAATTCGGCCGATTCCGCGATCGCGTCGGCGCGAAAGCTGCAGCTCGCGCTTCCGGCATGCGCGACATCGCGCTCTTCGGGGGCTTTCATGGGCATGCTCCTCACAAATCCTCGGGCGGGGTCCAGTCTTCGTGGCCCTTGGGCTTTTCGTTCGGCGGGTAGGAGACGATCTTCTGGAAGAGCAGGTGCATGAAGAGGAAGAGCGGTTTCGCCTTCATCACCAAGAGGATCGCCTCGTTGTCGGGATCGTCGTTGAAATGCTGATGGACGCAGCCATTCTCGACGATCATCACGTCGCCCGCCTTCCACTCGATGCGGCGTCCGTCATGCACGTCGTGGCCGTAGCCTTTCAGGACATAGAACACAGCGCTGTTCATGTGCCCGTGCTTTTGCCCGAACGCGCCCGGCCCATAGGCCTCGATATGCGTCTCGATCGACTGCGCCACCATCGCGTGCTGCGGATTGATGACCTGCTTGCCGTAAAGCCCGGGTCCGCCCTTCCAGGGCAGGTTGCGCGAGGAGTAGACGCGCGGCTGGTCCAACAGCTGCTTGTAGAGATGGCTATAAGTCCCGGAGAGCTCGCGCACGAAGACGCGCTTCCGGTCCCAGCGCTCCCAAACGACGGGTTTCTCCTCCTCGGGCTGGTTATGGCCCGGTCCAGGCGGCTTGCGGTCGTAAAGATCGGTCGGCATTGCCCCTCCCTCGCTCGCCCGTCGCGTCGCTCGGGCTGCATTGAGAGAATAGAGAAGCCGCCCCGGGCTGACAATCGATCGGGGTGAGAGCAGGCCTGGCTTTTGCCGAAAATTCATGCCGCGCGCGCGGTTTGACGCTATCGTGAACCACGGAGGTTCCGCCATGCCCAAACCCGTACCGCGTCCGTTCTTTCAATCTCTCGCCGATTTCAAAGCCGGCCGAGACACGCCGAGCGCGTTCCTCGAACGCTGCCTTGCCGTCATGGACGAGATCGAGCCGCAAGTGCTCGCCTTCGTCCATTCCGACAAGGAGCGCGCGCGAGGCGCCGCCGCTGCCTCGACCGCACGCTGGCGCGAGGGCAAGCCGCTCTCGCCGATCGACGGCATGCCGGTGGGCGTCAAGGACATCATCGAAACCTATGACCTGCCGACCGAGATGGGCGCGGCGTTTTACAAGGGCTGGCGCTCGAACCGCGACGCCGCCTCGGTCACGGCGCTGCGCGAGGCCGGCGCCATCATCCTCGGCAAGACGGTCACGACCGAATTCGCGACCCAACCGCCCGGCCCGACCCACAACCCGTGGGATTTGCGCCGCACCCCTGGCGGCTCCTCGAGCGGCTCGGCCGCGGCCGCGGCCTCGGGCATGATTGCGGCGGGGCTCGGGACCCAGGTTCTGGGCTCGATCCTGCGCCCGGCGAGCTTTTGCGGTTGTGTCGGCTTCAAGCCGAGCCTCGGCGCGATCAATCGCGGCGGCAGCCATGACGCGCTGAGCCAAAGCGTGCATGGCGCGCTCGCGGCGAGCATCGAAGATTCGTGGGTTATGCTGCGCGAGATTGCCGATCGCGCCGGCGGCGACCCGGGTTATCCCGGCCTGATCGGCCCGGCGGCGCCGCCCGCGGCGCAAAAGCCGCGACGGCTCGCCGTTCTCGAAACCGCCGGCTGGGTCAAGGCGTCGGACGCCGCCAAGGCCGCCTTCGCGGCTGCCATCGAGACCCTCGCGCGAGCGGGCGTCAAGCTGCTGCGACGCGGCGACAGCGCCGCGGTCGCACGTGTCGAGACGGCGCTCGAGCGCGCGCTACCCGTCTCGCAGCAGATCAACACCTGGGAGTCGCGCTGGCCGATCAATAGCTATCGCGCGCGCGACCGCTCGAAGCTGACGCAATTTGCCTTGGACCGTCTGGCCGATGCCGAGCGCATGAGCCTCGCGCAATATCGCGAGCGCCTTGCCGAGCGGGCCCAGATTCGCGCCGCCTATGGAGCGCTCGCGGGCGAGTGTGACGCCGCGATCACCTTGTCGGCGACCGGGCCCGCGCCGCTCGGGCTTCAAAGCACCGGCGATCCGATCTTCGTGGTCGCGGGGTCTTGCCTCGGGGTGCCGGCGATCTCGCTGCCGGTGCTCGCGGCCGAGGATCTGCCGGTGGGGCTGCAACTCTTGGGTTTCCTCGACCAGGATGCCGCGCTCGTCGCCGCCGCGACCTCTGTGCGGGATTTGCTCGCGCCGCGTTAGCGCCGCGCGTTGGTGATGAGGTAGGACGCGAAATCGCCGGGCTTGAGCTTCAGCTCGGTGCGCTCGCCGCCCCCTTCGAGCGCGCGGCCAACGATGATGTGGCTTTCGACATGATGCGGATCGACTTTGAAGAGGCCGAGCGTCTCCCGGATGCGCGGATAGTAGCGGGGGTCGATCATGGTCTCGCGGCGCGCAAGGCGCTCGATCGCCGTCGCCTCGTCGAGGTCATCGGCGGGCTCTTTCTTGACGATCGTCCAATCGGTCTCTCCCGCCCAGCCGGCAGCCACGAGCTCCTTCACCGGCTCTTCGGCGACGCCAACCTTGAAGACATGCTTGCTCAGCCCGACATCCGAAGCCCATTTCGCGAGCTTGGCGCTGCGCGCCACATAGATCACGGCCATGTCGATCCTCTTGCCGGCGGTTTCGCGACAGTTTTCGCCAAAAGCCGTTGACACCGCAAGATGGACGACAAACTCTGGCGCCCGCCGCGGAAAAGGCGGATCGGCGGAAGGATAGAAATCGCATGCGACGACTGACGGTCCTGGCGGCGGCGCTGATCGCTCTCGCGGCCGTGCTGGCCGAGAGCGCGGGCGCGGCGAGCTTGCGCTGGACGAACGACCGCGATGTTTTCTCGCTCGATCCCTATGCGCGGCAGGAGACGTTTCTGCTGTCCTTCGACTCGAACATCTACGAGCCGCTCGTCCGCCGTGGCAGGGAGTTCCGGATCGAGCCCGCGCTCGCGACCCGATGGTTTCAGGCGGCGCCCGATCGCTGGCGGTTCGCGCTGCGCCGCGGCGTGCGCTTTCAGGACGGAACGCCGCTGACCAGCGACGATGTGGTCTTTTCCTTCGCGCGGGCGCGCGGCCCCGGCTCGAATATCGCGAGCGCGCTCGCGGCAATTCGCGAAGTGAAAAAGATCGACGATTTCACGGTCGACATCCTGACCTACCGTCCAGATCCGCTGCTGCCCGGCGAGATCGCCGATTGGGACATCATGAGCGCCAAATGGTGCGTGGAGAACGACGCCGAAGAGACCGCCGATGCGCTCAAGGGCGAGGAGAATTACGCGAGCGATCACGCCAACGGCACCGGCCCTTTCGCCCTCGAAAGCCGCGTGCCCGACAAGGAGACGATCCTCGTGCGCAATCGCGATTGGTGGGATCGTCCCGAGCACAATCTCGATCGGGTGATCTTCCGGCCGATGCGCGGCGCGGATGCGGTCAAGGCCTTGCTCGCCGGAACGGCCGATATGGTCTATTCCGTGCCGGCGGAGCTGACCGATCGAATCGCGCGCTCGCCTGGCGCGCGCCTCGTGCAAGGGCCGGAGCTGCGGACGATATTTCTCGGCTTCGGTGTCGCGCGCGATGCGCTTGCGGACAGCGATGTGAAGGGCCGCAACCCGTTTCGCGACCGGCGCGTTCGCCAGGCTCTCTATCAGGCGATCGACGAGAATGCGATCAAAACGAAGGTGATGCGCGGCTTTGCCACGCAAGCGGGTTTGCTGGTCGGGCCTGGGGTCGCGGGCTTCGATCCCGCGCTCAATCACCGGCTGCCCTACGACCCGGCAGCGGCCAAGACGCTGCTCGCCGAGGCCGGCTATCCGCGCGGCTTTTCGGCGGGCATGCTGTGTCCCAATGATCGCTACGTCAATGACGAGGCGATTTGCACGGCCGTGGTTGCGATGCTGGCGAAGATCGGTGTCAAGCTGCGTCTCGATGCCGAGCCGCGCGGCAAGTTCTTCGCCAAGCTTTTGAGCTTCGATTATTCGTCCGATTTCTTTTTGCTGGGTTGGACGCCCGCGACCGCGGATGCGTTCAACGCGCTCGTCAATCTTGCGGCGACGCGCGATAGGGACGCGCATCGGGGCGATGCCAATTTCGGCGGCTATTCGAATCCCAAGCTCGACGCGCTCATCGCGCAGATCGCCGGCGAAACCGACGAGAACAAACGGCTTGCGTTGCTTGGCGAGGCGCTGGCCCTGGTCAAGGACGACATCGCCTATATTCCGCTGCACCAGCAGCAGCTCGTCTGGGCCGCCCGCAAGAGCGTCGAGCTCGTGCAGCAGCCGGATGGCAGCTTCCCGCTGCGCTATGTCCGCGTGAAGTAGGGCGCCGAGACGCCGCGCTCAGGCACCCTCGGCAATGAGCGTCTCATAGGCCGGGAGCGTCAGGAACTCGGGGAAGCGCTCGGCCGCGATCAGATCGCGGAAAATCCGCGCCGCGTCGTCGTAGCGGTTTCCGGGCTGAGCCGCGGATTTGAGCTTGCCCAATTCCTCATCGAGCAGACGGTTGCAGAACCCCAGATCGATGATGCGTCCGTCGCTGAGCTTCGCTTTGTGCCGGATCCATTGCCACACCTGGGCGCGGCTGATCTCCGCGGTCGCCGCGTCTTCCATCAGATGATAGAGCGGAACGCAACCCGTGCCCCTGAGCCAAGCCTCGAGATAGCCGATTCCGACATTGAGGTTCTGCCGCAATCCGGCTTCGGTGATGCTGCCTTGCGGAACTTGCAGCAGATCGGCGGCGGTGACGTTCACATCCTGGCGTTTGCGCGCGATCTGGTTGGCCTCGGGCATGGCCTTGTCGAAAATCTCCTTGGCGATGCCGACGAGGCCCGGATGCGCGACCCAGGTGCCGTCATGGCCGTCGCCCGCCTCGCGCAGCTTGTCGGCGCGGACCTTCTCCATCGCCGCTTCATTGGCCGCCGCATCGCCACGGATCGGAATCTGCGCCGCCATCCCGCCCATGGCGTGCACCTTGCGGCGGTGGCAGGTCTTGATGAGATGAAGGCTGTAAGACCGCAGGAACGGCGCGGTCATCGTCACTTGCGCGCGGTCCGGCATGACGGCCGTCGGGTCCTCGCTGAATTTCTTGATAAAGCTGTAAATGTAGTCCCAGCGGCCGCAATTGAGGCCCGCGGAATGATCCTTGAGCGCATGGAGAATCTCGTCCATCTCGAAGGCCGCCATGATCGTCTCGATCAAGACCGTCGCCTTGATCGTGCCGATGGGCAGGCCGAGCATGCGCTGGCTTTCGACGAAGACGTCGTTCCACAGCTTGGCTTCATGCCGGCTTTCGAGCTTCGGCAAATAGAAATAAGGCCCGGTGCCGCGCGCCAGCAACTCCTTGGCGTTGTGGAAAAGATAGAGGCCGAAATCGAACAGCGAGCCCGACATCGGCGCGCCATCGACCAGGAGATGCGCCTCGGGTAAATGCCAGCCGCGCGGCCGCACCAGCAGAACGGCGGTCTTGGGATTGAGCGCGTAATGGCGCCCGCTGGCCGGATCATCGAAGGCAATCCGGCGCCGCACGGCGTCGCGGAGATTGAGCTGGCCGTCAACCAGGTTGTGCCAGCTCGGCGTGTTCGCATCCTCGAAATCGGCCATGAACACGCTGGCGCCGGAATTGAGCGCGTTGATCACCATCTTGCGGTCGGTCGGACCGGTGATCTCGATGCGGCGGTCGAGCAGATCCTTGGGCAAGGGCGCCACCGTCCAATCGGCGTTGCGGATGGCGCCGGTCTCGGCCGGGAAATCGGGACGCCAGCCGGAGTCGAGCTTTACCTGTACCGCGGCCCGCTCGGCCAAAAGCCGGCGCCGCTCGGCGCCGAAGTTGCGCTCGAGCGCGGCGACGAAGTCGATCGCCTTGGGCGTGAGAATGCTGGCGTGCTCGGGCGCGATGGCGGCGCGAATCTCGACATCGCGTGATTTGATGGTGGTTTGCGGGTTCATCGCTGGCCTCCGGATCGAAAGGGGTCCGCGACCGCGCAAGACGGACGCGGCACACCCCCTCTGTCCTGAGACCTGAAAGATTCGCCCGCCGCAGCGGGTTTACCTCTTCGGTGAAGCGCGGCGCGCATCAGCGCGGCGCGCTTGCTTTCCAGAGTGCTCTTCCCCGACAGTCCTTTTGCCTGAGAGTTTCCGGGGCGGTTGCTCCTTCGGCGCCGGACCGAAATCCGATCTCTTCTGTCGAGGCTTTCGAGCAGGCAGACTCTACCACCGCCGGGCTAGAATTCCCACTGCTCGATGATCATCGGCTCGTTGCGCGCGGCGGCGAGCCATTCCTGGTAAGCGGGCCAAGCGGTCACGGCCGCAGCATAGGCATCGGTCTCGGGGTCGAGCGGCACCTTGAAGGTGCGGAAGCGGCTGACGACCGGCGCGTACATCGCATCGGCGATCGTAAAGCTGCCGAAGAGGAACGGGCCGCCGCCGCCGAATTGCTTGCGGCAATCGTGCCAGAGCGCGGTGATGCGGTCGATGTCGCCCTGAATCGCGGGAATGATCGCGCGCTCGAAGACCGAGCGCATGTTCATCGGGAAATGCTGGCGCAGCGGCAGGAAGCCGGCATGCATCTCCTGGCTGACCGCGCGGGCGGCGGCGCGCGCCTCGCGGCCTTCCGGCCACAGCTTGGCCTCGGGGAAGAGCTCGGCGAGGTACTCGCCGATAGCGAGCGATTCCCACACCGTCACCGCGCCATGAATGAGAGCCGGCACCTTGCCCGAGGGCGAATGGCGCAGGATTTCCGCCCGCGTCGTCGGCCGCCCGATCGGGATCACCACTTCGCGAAACGCCGCCCCCGTCTGTTTCAGCATCAGCCAGGCGCGCAGCGACCAGGATGAATAGTTCTTGTTGCCGATATAGATGGTGAACTCGGCCATCGGCTATCCTCCACCCCTGTCGATCCCCCGCCAATCTGGCGAGCGCGGGGGATCGGCGCAACCCCGCCCCCGAGGAGGCTTCGCTTGCTTGAGTATTTGATCGCCGAGGGCGCCTCGCCCGTGCCGCTTCGCCCCGTGACCGAGGAGAGCCTCCCCGATGCGCTCGCGCGGCTCGATGAGATGCAGCGGCGCTGGGTCACGGCGACGGGCTTCATCGGTGCGGCGGGCAAGGTCGCGCTTCTGCCCGACAGCGCCGGCCGCCTCGCGCAGGTGCTTGTCGGCATGCGCGCCGGCGAAGAGCTCTGGGCCTTGGCGGCATTGCCGGACAGCCTGCCTTCCGATATCTACCGGCTCGAAGGCGACTTCCCGGCGGACGCAGCCGGCAATTTCGCCCTGGGCTGGGCGCTCGGCTGCTACGCCTTCACCCGCTACAAGCCGCGCGACCGCGGCTGGTCCAAGCTGGTCTGGCCGGCCCAAACCGATCGCGGCCTGGTCGAGCGCCTGGCACGCGGCATCGGGCTTGCCCGCGATCTCATCAACACGCCGGCCGAGGATATGGGGCCGCCCGAGCTCGCCGCCGCCGCGCGCGACCTCGCGGCCCGCCACGGCGCGCGCTGCGAGGTGATCGTCGGCGACGAGCTCCTCAAGGAGAACTATCCGACCATCCACGCGGTCGGTCGCGCCGCCGCCAAGCCGCCTTGCCTGATCGATCTCGTCTGGGGCGAGGATGCGGCGCCCAAGCTCACCCTGGTCGGCAAGGGGGTGTGCTTCGATACCGGGGGGCTCGATTTGAAGCCTGCGGGCGGCATGCGGCTCATGAAGAAGGATATGGGCGGCGCCGCGACCCTGCTCGGCCTCGCCTCGGCGGTGATGGAGGCGAAACTGCCGGTGCGGCTGCGCGTCCTCGTGCCGGCGGTCGAGAATTCGGTCGCGGGCAACGCCTTTCGCCCGCTCGACATCATCAAGACGCGCAAGGGCATGACGGTCGAGGTCGGCAATACCGATGCCGAGGGCCGGCTCATCCTGTGCGATGCCTTGCACGAGGCCTGCAGCGAGAAGCCCGATCTGCTCGTCGACATGGCGACCTTGACCGGCGCGGCGCGCACCGCGCTCGGGCCCGAATTGCCGGCGCTCTTCACCCATGACGACGGGCTTGCGGCCGATCTGCTCGCCGCTGGAATGGCCGAGGGCGACCCGCTCTGGCGTCTGCCCCTGTGGCGGCCTTACCGGCAGATGATCGTCTCGCCGATCGCCGATCTCAACAATGTCTCGGAATCGAGTTTTGCCGGCGCGATCACCGCGGCGCTCTATCTCGAAGCGTTCGTCGCGCCGGGAACGCCCTGGCTGCACATCGATACCTATGCTTGGAACCAGAAAAGCCGGCCGGGGCGGCCCGAAGGCGGCGAGGCGCTGGGCCTGCGCGCGCTTTATGCACTGATCGAGAAGCGATTCGGCCGTGGCCGGCGCTAGCAGCACCCGCCGCGGCCAGCGCGAAGCCAAGGAGTCGCGCGCGGCGATCCCGCCCGCGATCCGCCTGCGCCGCAGGCCGGGCGGCAAGGAGAAGCGCGTTGCCACCGGCTTTGCCTGGGACCTGTTTCTGTTCGCCGGCGTTTTCGGCCTGCCGCTGTTCTGGCGACGGCTTCATGCCTGGGGCGCGGTGATCCTTGCGCTTTGGTGTCTCGACCTCATCATCGGCCGGGTTCCGGTGAGCACGGCCAATGCGCGCCTCGCCGAAGCCATCCTTTTCGGCGCCTTTCTCGCGCTGCAGCTGCTCTTGGGATTCATCGGCAATCGGCTGACCGCCAAGGCCTATCTCACCCGTGGCTGGATCATCGAGCAGCCCGGCGATCTCGGCGTCCGGCGGGTGATCGAGCGCTGGAAGCTCGCGGCTTAGACCGCTTCGCCCGGCCCTCGCGCGCCGCTCACGACGCGGTCGCGTGCGTCTCGATCGCTTCGATGTCGAAGGCGGCCGCCATCAGCGCGCGCGTATAGGGCGTGCGCGGCTCGGCAAAAAGCTCGTCGGCCGCGCCGCTCTCGACCACCTTGCCGTCCTTCATCACCAGCACCTCATGAGCCATCGCCTTGATGACGCGCAGATCGTGGCTGATGAAGAGATAGGCGAGACCGTGCTTCTGCTGAAGATCGCGCAACAGCGTGACCATCTGCGCCTGAACCGACATGTCGAGCGCCGAGGTCGGCTCGTCCAGCAGAAGGAAACGCGGCTTCAGCACGAGCGCGCGGGCGAGCGCGACGCGCTGGCGCTGCCCGCCCGAGAATTCATGCGGATAGCGGTCGGCGGCGCCGGGATCGAGCCCGACCTCGGCCAGTGCCCGGGCGATTTCCGTGCGGCGTGCGGCGCCATCGCCGCCAAGCTTGTGGACCTTCATCCCCTCTTCGACAATTTGGCCGATCGACAGCCGCGGCGAGAGGCTTGAGAACGGATCCTGGAACATGATCTGAATTTCGCGGCGCAAAGGGCGCAGCGCCTTGCCGTTCATCCGGTCGAGCCGCGTGCCGTCGAACAGGATCTCGCCCGCGCTGTCGATGAGGCGCAGCATGGCAAGCCCAAGCGTTGTCTTGCCCGATCCCGATTCGCCGACGACGCCCAAGGTCTCGCCCGCGCGCAGCTCGAGGCTTACGCCATCGACCGCCTTCACATGGCCGGTGGTGCGTCGCATGAGGCCTGTCTTGATCGGGAACCAGACGCGCAACGCCTGCGTCGAGATCAGCACGGGCCGGCGCGGGGTCGGCAGGCTCGGCTCGCCTTTGGGTTCGGCGGCCAAGAGCCGGCGTGTATAAGCGTGCTGCGGCGCGGTGAAGATGTCCTTCACCTTGCCGCGCTCGACGATCTCGCCCTCGGTCATGACGAGCACGCGGTCGGCCACTTTGCGCACGATGGTCAGATCATGGGTGATGAGAAAGAGCGCCATGCCGAAGCGCGCTTGCAGCTCTTTGAGGAGCTTCAGGATCTGAGCCTGGATGGTCACATCGAGCGCCGTGGTTGGCTCGTCGGCAATCAGAATGTCCGGCTCGTTGGCGAGCGCCATGGCGATCATGACGCGCTGGCGCTGCCCGCCCGAGAGCTGGTGCGGATAGGCGTCGAGCCGGCGCTCGGCCTCGGGCAGCCCGACGAGATGCAGCAGCTCGATCGCGCGCGAGCGCGCCGCCGCGCGATCCATGTGCTTGTGCAGGAACAGCGTCTCGGTGACTTGCTTTTCGACCGTGTGCAGCGGGTTGAGCGAGGTCATCGGCTCCTGGAACACCATCGCGATCCGGTTGCCGCGAATCTGGCGCAACAGCGGCTCGCCCGCGCCGATGAGCTCTTGTCCGTCGAAGACGATGCTGCTGCCGGGGCCATGGCGGGCCGAGGGATAGGGCAGGAGCTGGAGGATCGACAGCGCGGTCACCGACTTGCCCGAGCCCGATTCGCCGACGAGCGCAACGGTCTCGCCGCGCTCGATCGCGAAGCTGACGCCGCGCACGGCGTGTACGGTTGTGTCGCCGCTGGAGAAGGTGACGGTGAGGTCTTTGACTGAGAGGAGAGGCATTGGCTTGGCTGTAAGCTTTAAGCTGTAAGCTCTAAGCCGATTTGGCGTCTTGCTTGACGCGCGCGGTGAGGGCGGCGAGCATTCGCTTTACTTCCTGCAGGCTGGCATCGAGGACCGAGTGCTTGTCTGGTTCGATGAATTTCAGATCGCGTGCGAGCAGCAAGTAGTAATCGACTTCACCGGCAGAGCCGAGCGCGATGTGAAGGAAGTGGGCAAAATCCGCGTCACTGGAGCGCAGAGTGCCCTCCGCGATATTCGCCGGAATCGAGACCGCCGCTCGACGCAACTGACTCGTAAGGCCAAACCGCTCATCGCTTGGAAAATTGGTGGACGCGCGATAGATCGCGAGCACGATCTCGTGCGCCTTTTGCCAAACCTTGAGATCGCGAAAGTCCTGCATCGGTTGCCTCAGATTGTGCCCGCTTATAGCTTACAGCTTAGAGCTTAGAGCTTAGAGCTCCTCCTCATTTCACCTTCCTCGGATCGAACGCGTCACGCACGGCCTCGCCGATGAAGATCAGAAGGCTTAGCATCACCGCGAGCACGAAAAAGGCAGTGAGGCCGAGCCACGGCGCCTGGAGATTGGCCTTGCCCTGGGCCAGCAACTCGCCGAGCGAGGGCGAGCCTGGCGGCAGGCCGAAGCCGAGGAAATCGAGCGAGGTCAGGGTCGTGATCGAGCCGTTGAGGATGAACGGCATGAAGGTCAGGGTCGCCACCATGGCGTTCGGCAGGACGTGGCGCCAGATGATCGTCGGATTGCCAACGCCGAGCGCGCGGGCCGCCCGCACATAGTCGAAATTCCGCGCGCGCAGGAACTCGGCGCGCACGAGGTCGACCAGCGACATCCACGAGAACAGCAGCATGATGCCGAGCAGCCACCAGAAATTCGGCGCGATGATGCTCGAGAGGATGATGAGCAGGAAGAGTACCGGCAGGCCGGACCAGATCTCCATGAAGCGTTGGAAGGAAAGATCGACCAGCCCGCCGTAATAGCCTTGGATCGCGCCCGCGGCGACGCCGATGATCGAGCTCAAGATGGTGAGCGTCAGGCCGAACAGCACCGAAATGCGAAAGCCATAGATGAGCCGAGCCAGCACGTCGCGGCCTTGGTCGTCGGTGCCGAGCCAATCGGTCTTATCGGGCGGCGAAGGCGCGGGCGATGGCAGGTTGTAGTTGATGGTGTTGTCGGCAAAGGGGATCGGCGGCCACAGCATGACGCCATGCGCGTCAATGCGCTTGGCGAGGACGGGATCGCGGTAATCCGCCGCGATCGGCAGATCGCCGCCGAAATCGGTCTCAAGATAGTCGGCGAAGACCGGGAAATAGGAACGCCCGTCATAGCGCACGAGCAGCGGGCGGTCATTGGCGATGAACTCGGCGATGAGGCTCAGGCCGAACAAGGCGAGGAAAATCCACAGCGACCAGAAACCGCGCTTGTTGGCGCGAAAATTCGCGAGACGCCGTCGCGTGAGCGGAGTCATGTGCCGCGCGTGCCGAAATCGATCCGCGGATCGACGAACATATAGGAGAGGTCGCTGATGAGCTTCAGGACCAGCCCGACCAGCGTGTAGATGTAGAGCGTGCCGAACATCACCGGGTAATCGCGCCCGATCGCCGCCTGGAAGCCCAAAAGCCCGAGCCCGTCGAGCGAGAAGATCACCTCGACCAGCAGCGCGCCGGTGAAGAGAATACCGATGAACGCTGCCGGGAAGCCCGCGATCACCAACAGCATCGCGTTGCGAAAGACGTGGCCGTAGAGAACGCGCCGCTCGCCCAGTCCCTTGGCACGGGCGGTGACGACATATTGCTTGTTGATCTCGTCGAGGAAGCAGTTCTTCGTCAGCATGGTGAGGCTGGCGAAGCCGCCGATCACCAGCGACAGGATCGGCAGCGTCATGTGCCAGAAATAATCGACGATCTGGTGACGCCAGGAAAAGCTCGCCCAATCGTCCGAGACCAGGCCGCGCAACGGGAACCAGGAGAGATAGCTGCCGCCGGCGAAGATGACGATGAGCAGGATGGCGAAGAGAAAGCTGGGGATCGCGTAGCCGACGATCACCACCGCGCTCGACCACACATCGAAGGGGCTGCCGTCCTTGACCGCTTTGCGGATGCCGAGCGGAATCGAGATCAGATAGACGAGGAGGGTCGACCACAGGCCCAGCGAGATCGACACGGGGAGCTTCTGCTCGATCAGCTGGATGACGGGAACGCCTTGATAGAAGCTGGTGCCGAAGTCGAAGCGCAGATAATCCTTGATCATGATCCAGAAGCGTTCCGGCGCCGGCTTGTCGAAGCCGTAGAGCTTGTTCAGCTGTGCGATGAAGGCGGGATCAAGCCCGCGCGCGCCGCGGGTCTGGTTCGCCGATGTGGCGGTGTTGCGCAGCTCGCCGCCGCCGCCCGCCACCTGGCCGAGACCCGTTCCGGCCGTGCCTTTGAGCTGGGCGATCAGCTGATCGACCGGCCCCCCGGGCGCCGCCTGCACGATGACGAAATTAACCAGAATGATCGCAAAGAGCGTCGGCACGATGAGCAGGATGCGGCGGAGCGCGTAGGCGAGCATCGCTCAGCGCGTGCTCCTTCTGCGGCAGGCACGGCTCATTTCCCCTCCACCTGCGACTTCTTCGCTTCGATGTCGCTGGCGCGCTGCGGCACGACCCACCAGGTGTCGAGCGCGAGCGCATAGGGCGGCGAGGTTTTCGGGTGCGCGAATTTATCCCAGCTCGCGACGCGGAAGTACGAGATGTACCAGTTCGGGATCACATAGTGGCCCCAGCACAGCACGCGATCGAGCGCATGCGTCGCGGTGACGAGGCTGGCCCGGTCGGGCGCGTTGATCACGTCATCGACCAGCGCGTCGATCGCCTTGCTCTTGATGCCCATATAGTTCTGGCTGCCGGGCTCGTCCGCCGACGCCGAGCTCCAGTAATCGCGCTGCTCGTTGCCCGGCGATGGCGACTCACCAATGTTGATGACCGTCATGTCGTAGTCGAAATTCTTCATCCGGTTTTCGTATTGCGCCGGATCGACCATGCGGATCGTCATCGTGATGCCGAGGCGCTTCAGATTCTGCGCGAAGGGCAGAACGACGCGCTGGAAATCGGCCAGCGGCTGGGTCAAGAGGAACTCGAATTGAAACGGCTGGCCCTGGGCGTTGACGAGCCTGCCGCCTTTCAAGGACCAGCCGGCCTCCTGGAGGAGCTTCAGCGCGCTGCGCAAATTCTCGCGGATATCGCCGCTGCCGTCGGTCTTGGGCGGATCGTATTCCTTGGTGAAGACCTCGTCCGGGATCTGGGCCTTCCAGGGATCGAGGAGCTTCAGCTCCTCGGGGCTCGGCGTGCCTTTGGCCGCAAGCTCGGAATTCGAGAAAAAGCTGCGGCTGCGCGTATAGGCGCCGTAGAACAGGTTTTTGTTCGTCCATTCGAAATCGAACAGATAGGTCAAGGCGTCGCGCACCTTGGGATCGGCAAAGAGCGGGTGGCGGATGTTGAAGGCGAAGCCCTGCATGCCCTGCGGCACCTGATTGGGGATTTGCTCCTTCTTGATGAGCCCGGCCGCGAGCGCGGGGCTGTCATAGCCGGTCGCCCAGTTCTTGGCGACGTTCTCGACGCGGATGTCGTATTGCCCGGCCTTGAACGCCTCGAGCGCGATCGAGGTGTCGCGATAATAATCGTAGCGGATGGTGTCGAAATTGAACCGCCCGCGATTGACCGGCAGGTCCTTGGCCCAATAGTTCGGATCGCGCCGATAGGTGATCGCGTTGCCGATATCGACGGTCCCGATCTTGTAGGGTCCGCTGCCGAGCGGGGGCTGCGTCAGCGGCTTCTCGAAATCGATCTTCGACCACCACGCCTTCGACAACACCGGCATCTCGCCGACGATGCTCGGCAGCTCGCGATTGCTGCCGTTGCGGAACGTGAATTTCACCGCGTTGTCGCCGACCTTCTCGGCTTTCAGCACATCGGCGTAATAGAGGCGGTAGCGCGGATGGGCCTTGGTCTTCAGCGTGTCGAAGGTCCAGATCACATCCGCGGGCGTGACCCGGCTGCCGTCTTGAAAGCGCGCCTGCGGCCGGATCGTATAGGTGACCCAGCTGCGATCGGGCGCCACCTCCGCGCTTTCGGCGACGAGGCCATATTCCGAGGCGGGCTCGTCGGCGGCGGGCGCCATCAGCGTGTCGAAAACCAATCCGAGTCCCTCGGCCGCGGTTCCCCTCAGCTGAAACGGGTTGAGCGAATCGAATGTGCCGATCGCGGCGTATTTGACCGTTCCGCCCTTGGGCGCCTCGGGATTGACATAGTCGAAATGCTGGAAGTTCGGCGGATATTTGAGATCGCCGAAGAGCGAGAGGCCGTGGCGCGGCTGCGCCGCGGCCGAGCCGCAAGCGAGCGCGCCGGCCAGCAGCGCCGTCAGCCCAATGCGCGCGAGAGCGATTCCGGTCCAAGGCTTCATTGGCCGGCGAGTGTAGAGGAAAACGCCCCAGCCGAGCTATCGCCAGATTCTAATGGGCGGTTCAGGATCGCGCGAGGAGCGCACGGGCGCGCCGGGCGAGGTTGGTGTCGCCGGCGGCGATGACGCGGCCGTCCGAGCCGAGCCCGAGCTTCTCGCCATGCCAGTCGGTGATCGTGCCACCCGCTCCTTCGATCACTGGAACGAGCGCGCAGAAATCGTAAGGCTTCAAATCCGCCTCGACGACGAGATCGATGAAGCCGCTGGCGAGGAGCGCGTAGGCGTAGCAATCGGCGCCGAAGCGGGCGAGCTTGACGCGGCGCCGGAGCCGCGCGAAAGCCGCCGCGTCGCGCTTGCCAAACATCTCGGGCGCGGTCGCATAGAGCGTCGCGCGGTTGAGCCGCTGGCAGGCGCGGCTTTTGACCGGCTTGCCATTGAGCGTGGTCTTGCGCCCGCGCGCGCCGATCCAGCGCTCGCGCGAAATCGGCTGATCGATGATTCCGAGCACAGGCCGGCCGCGATGGACGAGCGCGATGAGCGTGCCGAACAGCGGCACGCCGCTGATGAAGGATTTGGTCCCGTCGATCGGATCGAGCACCCAGACATAATCGGCGTTCGTGCGGACGCCGCCGTGTTCTTCGCCGAGAATGCCGTGCGCGGGAAAGCGCGCGGCGATGAGGCGGCGCATCGCGGCCTCGGCGGCGCGGTCGGCGAGCGTGACGGGCGTGCGATCGGGCTTCTCGTCGATCTGGATGCTGCGGCGGAAATGGCGCCGGATGATGGCGCCGGACGCGTCGGCGAGGCGATTGGCGAGCGCGAGATGCGCGGCGCTGACGTCTCCCGCCATGCCGCGCGACGGGGCTTTAAGGCTTGGGCGGCGCGGCGCCGCCGGACGGGGGTTTGCCGTTGGCGCTTGGGGCGGGCGCGGCATTGGGGTTCGAACCTGCGGCCGGCTTGCTCCCATTGGCAGCAGCTGGCGACGGCTTGTTCTCGCCGCCTGCGGCGGGGGCGGCCTTGTCGCCGGCGGCTTGCGCGGCGGGCGGCGCGAGGCTTGCAAGCGGCTTCGGGCTGTCGCTCAGCGAATTGAGGAACGCAACGACGTTCGCGCGGTCTTGCGCCTTGGGCAGGCCGATGAAGGTCATCTTGGTGCCGCGCGCGAAACTCTGCGGCTTGTAGAGCCACTGGTTCAAATTCGCGAGCGTCCAGGTCTGACCCTTGCCTTTGTCCTCGAGCGCCTCCGAGAAGGCGAAGCCATTCCGGTCATGCGCGATCTGGTCGCCGACGATGCCGTAGAGGTTGGGGCCGATCTTGTTCGGGCCGCCCTTGGTGAAGGTATGGCAGGTGACGCAGAGCTTCGCCTTTTCCTCGCCGGCCTTCGCATCGGCGGCGGCGATCAAGGGCGCGATCGGCTCGGGCCCTTTGGGCGCGCTGCTCGTCGTGGCCTCGGCGGTTTCCTCGCCGCCGGCAACCGCGAAGGCCGGCTTTTCGAGCGGCTTGGGATGGACGAGCATGTTGGCGACGAGGCCGGATACCATGGCGAGAATCATGGCGGCCAGAATGGCGCCGGCGATCTTATTGGCTTCGAACGACATTCACGGGCTCTTGCGCTGGTCCTGGTTTCGAGGCGGAGAAAAGCCAATTTTCGCTGACAACTCAAACGAAATATGTTTGATGCGCAGGGTCGGATGCCGGCCAGAACGGCGTTACGCGCCGGAATTCATGCGGCATAACGCCGCAATCGGAAAAGTTCTATGCTCGCGCTCAAGATCGGGGTCTCGCTCACGTGAATCCGCTGCTCGTCATACCCGCCCGCCTCGCCTCGACGCGCTTGCCCGGCAAGCCCCTGGCCGAGATTTGCGGCGCGCCGATGATCGTTCATGTCTGGCGCCGCGCGAGCGAAGCGGGGCTCGGGCCGGTGATCGTCGCCGCCGCCGAGCGCGAAATCGCGGCGGCGGTCGAGGCGGCCGGCGGCAAGGCGGTGCTGACGCGCCCCGATCTGCCGTCGGGCTCCGACCGGATCAGCGAAGCGGCGGCGATGCTCGATCCCGCGCGCCGGCACGACATCGTCATCAACGTGCAAGGCGATCTGCCCTTGATCGATCCGGCGGCGATCCGTGCCGCCCTCTTGCCGCTCGCGGAGCAAGCGGTCGACATTGCCACCCTTGCGGCGCCGATCGAGAGCGATGCCGAGCGCGACGCGCCGAGCGTCGTGAAGCTCGTCGCCGGGTTTGCTCCGGGCGCGAGGGTCGCGCGCGCGCTCTATTTCAGCCGCACGCCGGTGCCCTGGGGCAAGGGCGCGCATTATCACCACATCGGGCTTTACGCCTATCGCCGCGCCGCGCTCGAGCGCTTCGTGGCGCTGCCGCCTTCTGTGCTGGAGCAACGCGAAAGCCTCGAGCAGCTGCGCGCGCTCGAAGCCGGAATGCGCATCGACGCGGCGCTCGTTGACACCGTTCCCTTGGGCGTCGATACTCCCGACGACCTCACCCGCGCGCGCGAATTGATGGCGGCGCGCATCTCATCGAACCCCGCATGAACGCAGCATCTTCCCCGCGCCGCGTCGCGTTTCAGGGCGAGCCTGGCGCCTATTCCGATCTCGCCTGCCGCCAAGTCTTCCCGCGCTGGAAGAGCCTGCCTTGCGGCGCCTTCGAGGATGCGATCGCCGCGGTGAGGCGCGGGCGCGCGGCGCTCGCCATGCTGCCAATCGAGAATTCGGTCGCCGGCCGCGTCGCCGATATCCATCATCTCCTGCCGGATTCGGGCCTCCACATCATCGGCGAGCATTATCAGCGCGTGAACCATCACCTGCTCGCGGTTCCGGGCGCGCGGCTCCGGGACCTGAAGATCGTGCGCAGCCATGTGCACGCGCTCTCGCAATGTCGAAAGCTGATCCGCGAGCTGGGCCTCAAGCCCGAGATCGCCGCCGATACCGCGGGCTCGGCCGCCGAGGTCGCGGCGCGCGGCGACCGACACGTCGCGGCGATCGCCTCGGAGCTCGCTGGCGAGGTCTATGGCCTCGTCTCCTTGAAGAAGAACATCGAGGATGCGGGCCACAACACGACGCGCTTTCTCATCATGGCGAAAAAGCCCAAGCGCGCGCCGAACAACGGCCTCGTCGTCACAACTTTCGTCTTCCGCGTGCGCAACGTGCCGGCCGCGCTCTACAAGGCCTTGGGCGGCTTTGCCACCAACGGCGTCAACATGACGAAGCTCGAGAGCTACATGGTCGGCGGCCGCTTCACAGCGACGCAATTCTACGCCGATGTCGAAGCCCATCCCGACGAGCGCAGCCTCAAGCTCGCGCTCGACGAGCTGAAATTCTTCACCGCCGAGCTCAAGATCCTCGGCGTCTATCCCGGCCATGCCTTCCGCCGCGATCCGACGCAAAGCGCCGCGAGCTGATATCGCTCGCTAAATTGGCTTTGTTTCGTAATTCTAAGATTTCTCTTTGGCGCCCCCTTTCGGCTTCGGCACTTCGATGCTCGGGTCGGGTGGAAGCGCCCACATGGCGGCAAAGCCGATGCTGCTGGGGCTCTGACGCTCCTCGATTTCGCGCAGGATCGGAGTGACCCGGTCGAGCATGATCTTTTTGAGGTGAATTGCGGCCATCACGAGGACACCGTCGTCGGGACTGTCGAGAAATTTGGCGAGCGCCGCGCGCCTTCCCGGGGGGATCGCATCGAGCGCTTCCGCGATCGCATGCGCTTGAACCACCGCCGCATCCCCGGTTTCTTTGTCGTCCAGCACGTCATACGCCTCGAACTGGACTTTGGCGCTGAACTCAAAGGCCGCGAGCAGCTCGGTGGTCCGTTTCTCCGGATCGGCCACGGCCTTGGCCTTGTCGAGCGCCGCGGCCATGGCCGCCTGAAGCTTCTTTCCCTCCGCCAGCATGTCGTCCTGGTGCGCCTTCAGCTTTCGCGCGGCCTCCATGATCGCCTTTCCGTCCTTTGTCTCGGCGGCGGCGTAGAGATTTTCGAGCAGATCGAGCTTCGTCATGATGCGCGGATCGGTTTCGTCGTCCTCGATCGCTTCCCGCAGCGCGCTCAAGGGCTTGTCCTTCGCCATCGACACCTCCGAAGGTTCGTCAGTTTATCATTTCTTGAGAATGCCAAGATCTTTCAGTGTCTTGATCCCGTACTCATATTGCTCGTCGAAGGATTTCGTTCGCAGCCATGCGCGAACCGTCTTCGACGGATCCTCTTTTGATTGTTTCGAGTACTCACCATTGACGACTTCGTGTAGCAGCTCCGGCACTTTCCACACATTGCGGGTGCTGTGCAGCAATTCCGGCGGAATATTTTTTGTGTTGACCCCGCCCTGCTCGACGATGTGGTGCCAGTCGTTGCCGCTGCCGGCCGAGCCGAATCTTTTGAGAAGAGCCTCGATTGCAGGCGAAAGTTTCTTGAATGCGTCGAACGAGGAGAATTCTTCATCATCGAGGCTTGCTCGCAAATCGCTCTCCGCGTACGGCCCGTTTCTGACGAAATCCAGCGCCGAATGCACCGAACTCGCTTCATTCCCGAGCTCAATCGCAGTCTGAGCGAGACTTGCCAGTTCCTCGATATCGGCGGCTTCGCCAACGCCCGGCACCCCGTTAAGTGCTATCGTCGCACCGGCCCGGAGGGCGGCGATCGAAAGAATGCGGAATTTTCGCCGCGCATCGAGCCGCTTGATTTTCTGCTCGGTGGTTTCTTTCGCGTCAGCGGAACTGTCCTTCGGACGGAATTGTCCGCCTTCGTCGCCGGGTGCTCCCGCCGGATAGCCGGGGTGAACCGGATCGTCCACCGCCGCTTTCTCGAGCAAAATTTCGAGCAGCGCGAGGCGCCGCAAATGCCGATCCTTGATCGCGTCCAGCGGATCGATTTGGCTCCGCTGTTCCGCCGCGGCAAAGTCACCGGAACGAGCGTCATCGAAGACAAAATCCATTGCCTGTGCGGCGGAGCCGCCGAGGCCGATAAAGAGTTCGATACCGGGCGTGCGCTGTACCAGCACATGGCCACGCCGCAATCGTCCCGTGTTTACATCGACGAGCCGGCCTTCACAGCGCGCCGCGAACGGGCGCGATATGTCTGATAGGCATGCTGCGACGCTGCTCATCCCCCGCCTCCGCATTTTTGCGGACTTTAGAACAAATCAAGAACGAAAGTCAAGCGGATTCGGCGCTGCCTCCGCCCTGCCGCCCCAGCCAGTCCTCGAGCAGCCGGCGCGCGATGGAATCGCGCCGCGGCAGGCGGAATTCCTCGTCGTCCGGGTGGGAGAGCAGCCAGGATTTCTCGTACCAGCGCGCATCTTCCAATTCGCTGTGATCGACCTCGATGCGCGTGCTTGAGGCGCGCGCGTGAAAGCCGAGCATGAGCGAGGCCGGGAACGGCCAGGGCTGGGACGAATGATAGACAATCTCGCCGAGCGTGATCTTGGTCTCTTCGTAGACTTCGCGCGCTACCGCTTCTTCAAGGCTCTCGCCCGGCTCGACGAAACCCGCAAGCGTCGAAAACATGCCCTTGGCCCAAACCTTCTGGCGGCCCAGGAGACAGCGCTCGCCATCATGGACGAGCATGATCACCGCCGGGTCGGTGCGCGGGAAATGGACGGCGTTGCAGGCTGGATTGGTGCAGCGTCGCACATGGCCCGCCTCTTCGGCCAAGGTCGGGCTGCCGCACACGCCGCAAAATCCGTGGCGCTGATGCCAATAGGCGAGACCGCGGGCGTAAGCGAGGAGCGAGCCCTCGCCCCGCGGCAGCAGCGGCCCAACGCGGCGCAGATCGATGAATTCGGCCGGCACCTCGCAGCGGATCGCGGCCAAGGGCGCTTCGATCGCCGACAGATCGCAGGCGAAATAGGCGCAATCCTCATGGAGGCCCAACAGCATGGTCGCGGCGACATTGGCCGCCACGGCTTCGGCGCCGAGCATGACCGCGCGCGGCTCCGCGCCGGCGCCGCCTGCGATGAGGCTCAAGCCGCGCCACACCGGAACGAAGCGGCTCGATGCGTGCGCGCGCCGCTCGGCGAGCCAGGCCGCGTTCTTCCTCAGATGCGAAACGCGGTCGAGGCCCCCGGCGTAGAAATTCAGTGTCCGCGGCGTTCTTTGATCCATCACGTCATCTAAGCGCAGCGCGCTCGATCGTGCCAGCGGCCCGCTGCGGCCGCGTCCGTGTGCGGTTCTAGATCGGCGCGTCGGCAGGCAGCGGCTCCCAGGAAGCGATCTGTTTATCGATCCGAGCGATCTCGGGCTTAGGCAGAGCCATTGCGACGATGCCGGCCATAGTCGCAGCGCCCGAGCGATGAGGGTCCTTGGGCGGATAGTGCTTGAGCGCGAGGATCAGCCAGAAATAGGCGCGGCTGAAATCCTTGGGCACGCCCACCCCCTTTGCGTAGAGCGAGCCGAGCGTATGCATGGCGTTGGGTTGCCCGCGCTCGGCCGCACGCTGCAGCCATTTCGCGCCTTCGACCGGATTGGCGTCTACACCCGAACCGCTGAGGAGCTGAGCGCCGACATCATTCATCGCGCGCGGTTCGCCCTTTTCGGCTGCCCTGTAATAGAGCCGATAGGCTGCCGCTGGATTGGGTGCCACGCCGCGCCCAAGCCGATAGACATCGCCAAGATTGATCAGCGCAGAAATGTCGCCTTGGTCGGCGGCGAGGCGGTACCAGTGAATGGCGGTGGCGGGGTCGGCTGCGACGCCTCGCCCAGTCCCATAGGCGAAGCCCAACATAGCCTGCGCTGGCGCAAGACCCTTCTCGGCCGCCTTGCGGAACCACAGTACGGCTGCACTCGTATCCTGGTCCAGCCCGACGCCATGGAAATACGCGTTGCCAAGAGCCAATTGTGCGTTTGCGTGGCCTTGCTCCGCGGCTATCCGATACCATTTAACCGCCTCGACAGAATCTTTTGGGACGCCCTGTCCAGTGGCGTAGCTGACGCCGAGATTGAATTCGCCATCGGGCGAACCAGAATTGGCCGCTTGCCGGAACAAGCCGACCGCGGCGACGGTATCGAGCGGAACGCCGTCGCCATGCAAATACATGACGCCGAGTTGATTTTGCGCGGGGGCAACGCCCTTGGCGACAGCCGCTTGAAGCCATTTGACGGCTTCGGGCTTGTCGCGAGGTTCGCCATCGCCGGTCAGATAGGCGGTTGCTACCACCCACAATGCCTGCGGATAGCCTTGATCGGCGGCTTGGCGATACCATTGGAGCGCCTTCGCGTGATCGGTAGGCACTCCGTTGCCGTGATAATACATCGCGCCGATGTCGCAAAGACCGACGGGATCGCCGCGTTCGGCGGCACGACGATACCACTGCATCGCTGCGCTATAGTCTCGCGGTACCACTTCGCCACGCTCATAGAGCATGCCAACCGCGGTCATCGCCGCCGTTTGACCGCGAAACGCGGCAAGCTTTAGCAGCCTCAGTCCGTCTTTCACGTTCTGATCCGGTGGCGGCGCATTGATCAGATGCCAACCGAGATCAAATGTCGCGTTGACGTCGCCTTTTTCGGAGGCTTCCCGCCACAGCGCAACGGCCTTTGCCCAATCGCGAGGGAGACCGGGTGCGCCGGCGTTGTAGAGGATGGCGAGATTGTTCATGGCCATCGGGCTGCCGGCGGCGATCGCCTTGCGATACCAAGCTACGGCCTGAGCCGGGTCGCGTGTCACGCCAGTGCCGTGGTCGTATTTGTAGCCGATGGCATTCATGCCCTCGGCATTGCCTTGAGCCGCCGCGAGGCGATAAAGCCGCATGGCCTCGGCTTGGTCTTGTGCGACCCCTTGGCCGTTGGCGTATAGATAGCCGAGATTGACCTCGGCAGCGGCGTCCCCCATGTCTGCATAGCGGCTAAAGATGGCGAAAGCGCGGGCGTAATCGCCCTGCGCCCGCGCCTGAATTCCTTCGGCGATTTGCTGAGCCGTACTCGCCCGGCCGTCACTTGCGCCTGGCGATCCGGGACCAGACGCGCACGCAACTAGCAGCGCCGCGATAGCGGCGAAGAGCAGAATCCGGCCCATGGCCAATCCCCCGAAAATGCTTATCACACCGCAACTATATGTAGTGCGAAGCGTGCGGGCAATGATCTCGAATTGGGGTCGGAATACGCTGCGAGGCAAAGCCTTGCGACGGCTATCGCGCTTGCGTTTGAGTCCCGCGGCACTGATATAGTCCCCTCGGGAGGCTGGCGATGGACAGGTCCCTCGCCAACCCGGTCAGGTCCGGAAGGAAGCAGCCGTAACGAGTTTCGGCCTGGGTCGTTGTCCAGTCTCCCACCCTTAACCTTCCTCTCTCGCGATGGAGGCGTCATGAGCGAGCCGGGCAGCGCCTATCGCGTGCTCGCGCGCAAATACCGGCCCAGCAC
>DATEKH010000155.1:0-31030 GCA_035277525.1 Allostellaceae bacterium | reverse complement strand
CGCGAGCTGCCGGCGCTGCGCAACGTGCCGGGGACCGATAAATGGCATTTCCCGCCGCCGCCGCATATCGCGCATGTGAAATCCATCACCATTCATCCGACGCGGCCGACCACGCTCTTTGCCTGCGTCGAGCAAGGCGCGTTGCTGACCTCGCAGGACGATGGCGAGACGTGGCGGGAGCTCGACGACTATTCACGTCCGGATGATCCAACCTATCGCGATACGCATCGCATCGCGCTGCATCCGAAGCATCCGGCGATCGCCTATCTGACGACGGGGGTCGGCTCCTATCGCAGCGATGACGGCGGGCAACATTGGCACGCGCTGATGCGGCGTGGCAGCCGCTTGGGCTATCCTGATTTCATCTTCCTCGATCCGGAAAATCCGGACTCGCTCTATATCGCCGGCGCCGAGAAAAGCCCGAAGGAATGGCCAGCGGACGGCACCGCGAATTCGGCCGTGCTCAAAAGCGATGATGGCGGACGCACATGGCGCGAGCTGCGTGCAGGCTTGAGCGAGCGCATCGATGGCGGGATCGAGGCAATGAGCCGTCACCGCTGGTCCGGGGGCGCGATGATGAGCTTCGCCACGGCCAAAGGCGAGATCTATATGAGCGAGAATGGCGGCGAGCTTTGGACGCTGATCGCGCAGGGCCTTCCGCCGATCTCGAAAAGCGTGCATTACCGCGCGTTCGTGGCGGGCGCACGCGAGCGCGGCCGCGCCGCCTATGGCTGAGCCCCGGCGCGGGCGGCTCAGGTTTTGAAGATTTTCGACGCGATGTCGATGTCGGTCTTGATGAGACCGTAGTCTTTCACCACGCCGACGAGCTTCTCCATGATCGGCAGGTCGATTTGGGTCGGCTGCTTCGCGGTATACATCTTGGCGAGCAAGCCGCGATCGGTTTTCGAATAGCCCGCGACCAAATCGATGAAATCGGCGTCGCCGATATGCGCGTTGAACCAGGCGACGCCTTTCGCAAAGCCGCGCGCCCAGGCGCGAATAAGGTCAGGCTTGGCATCGGCCATCCGTCCCGAGGTGATCCAGAGCGAGCTCGGCAAGCCCGGCATGATGGTCGAAGACGGCCATCCCAGCACTTCGAGCGCGGGATCGCCCAGGCCGAGCGTCATGAAGGGATCGAGCACCAGAGCGGCGTCAACCTCGCGATGCTTCAAGGCATCGATCATCGACGGGACCGGCACTTCGCGATAAGTGACTTTATTCGCGTCGCCGCCGGTTTTCTGGATCCAGCCCTGCATGACGAGCCACATCAGATCGTATTTCGCATTGATCGCGATGACCTTGCCTTCGAGATCCTTGCCGCTGTGAAGATTCTCGCCCTTGCGCTTGAACAAAGCATCGACATCGGGCGGATGCGTCGGGATCGTGGTCGCCTCTGCGACCACGCGCAAATCGATCCCGCGCTCGAGCGCGGTGAGTGTCGAGATGCAGTTGGAATAGAGAATATCGAAGGTGCCGCTGACCAGGCCCGGTATGCCGACGGCGCCGCCTCGCACGGTCGTCGATGTCGTCGTGATGCCTTCGGCCGCGTAATAGCCGAAACGGATGGCGGCATAATGCGGCGCCACGGCGAAGATCGGGATGACGCCGACACGGACAACAGGCAGCGTGTTCTCGGCTGCCTTTGCTGCCGGCATGCCGAGGAGCGCGAGCGATCCACCGAGAGCCGTCAATGCGTCACGGCGCGAAATCGTTTTGGCCATCGATCCTCCCTGAGGCGTTGCTGCCGGCGTTCGCACACTCGCCGCCTTTATCATGTCATTCTTGCCAGAAGCGACGCCTTCGGACAAGCAAAACGGCATCGAACGTTTGACGATTTCATCGAACGATGACATCCTGACCCGAGCGAAGAACAAGCTTCGGACAGCGCGACACCGGCGCTCGCCGACAAGGTTCCTGGCATCAAGGGAGGACGAAGACATGCCCCTCGCGATCTCGCGTCGTGCCGTTTTGGCGATGGCGAGCGGCGCACTCGTCGCGCATCACGTGCCTGAGGCCATCGGCGCCGAGAAGCTGCGCGTCGGCAAGGCGGTGGCGCAGGTCTTCGGCTACATCCCGCTCGATATCGGCATGAAGCACGGCTTCTTCCAGAAAGAGGGGCTCACGATCGAGGAAACGAGCTTCATCAGCGGCTCGAAAGCGGCGCAAGCGGTGACCGCGGGCGCCGTCGACATCACCTTGAGCGGCGGTCCCGACATGGCGTTCACGGCAAAGGGCGTGCCCGAGATCGCGATCGGCACGATCACGACGTCGCCCGTTTTCATGGGCATCGCCGTCGGCGCGCAATCGAGCGCGCGCGGCAGCGACGATCTCAAAGGCAAGAAGATCGCGGTCACCAGCCCCGGTTCGCTCACCTATTGGCTGGTCGATGAGCTGAATCGCGTCAAAGACTGGCGCGGCGAGGATCGCGCGATCCCGGTCGCGATTGGCGGCGCGCCGCCGACGCAGCTCGCGGCGATCAAAACGGGCCAGGTCGACGCCGCCATCGGCGGCTTGCAGGTCGGCTATCAGCTCGAGGAGCAGCATGAGGGGCGCCTGCTCGTCGATATCTCGGACTATGTGAAATCGCTCGAGCTGTTCGTGATCTTCGCCAGCACGGCGATCATGCGCCAGAATCCGTCCGCCCTTCGCCGCTTTCTCAAATGCTGGTACGAGGCCGTCGGATTTATGAAAACCCACCGAAGCGAGACCATAGAGCTGGCGGCGCAGACCTTGGGCTGGTCCCCCGCCGTCGCCGCGCGATGCTATGACCGCACGCGGGGACAGTTCTCGACGACGGGAAAATTCGACCGCGCGGCGATCGACAAGCTCCGCGCGTCTTTTGTCGATCTCAAAATTCTCGACGGCGCGGCGGACATGTCAAAACTCTACACGCAAGAATTTCTGCCGCATGCATGACACCAGCGTGAGCCTTGCCTTTTACGCATTAGGAAAACGCCATTTTCCCATCGAGAAACCGCGTCGGTCTTTGGTGCGGTTCTTTGCCGAGTGGTCATGGTCGGATAGAATTGCTCAGCCGCACGTCGCCCTGGAAAAGGGGCGCCGTGCCAGGACGATCGGAGGAACAGGATGACGATCGCGTGCCTAGCCCCGAACGGCATGAATGTCTATCGCGGCGATCAACCGGCGACGCGCCTTCTCGTCGGGACATGCAAAGGCATTGCGGTCTTTGAGCGCGCGCCCGGAGGGGATTGGCGCCTCGCCGCGACGATGCTCGAGGGGCAGCACATCAGCTCGATGGTGATGGAGCCGGTCGAAGGCGGCATCTATGCCGGCGTCCATCGCGGCGGCGTGTTCTTCAGCGGCGATCGCGGCGCGAGCTGGGAGGCGCGCGGCAGCGGCATCACAATCGAGCACGTCTATTCGCTCGCCTACGCCATTGAGCATGGCAAGCCGGCGATCTATGCGGGGACCGAGCCGCCTGGCGTCTTCCGGACGCGCGACGAGGGCCGTAGCTGGGACGAGCTGCCGGGCTGGCGCGACATGCCCGGCAGGGAGAAATGGCTCTTTCCCATGCCGCCGCATATCCCGCATGCGAAGACAATCGCGGTCGACCCGCGCGATCCGCGCATCTTTTATGTCGGAGTCGAGCAAGCCGGCCTCTTCAAGACGGTCGATGGCGGGCAGAGCTGGCGCGAGCTCGATTCCTATTCGCGGCCGGACGACGAATCCTATCGCGATGTGCATCAGATCGTGATTCGGCCCAACCATCCGGACGAGCTCTACATGACGACCGGCATGGGGCTTTATTGCAGCAAGGATGGCGGCGAGAGCTGGGGCCATCTGACCTATCGCAACACCTTCCGCATCGGCTATCCAGACAAGCTGATCTTCTCGCCGCAGGATGATCGTACGATGTTCATCTGCGGCTCGCACGCCAATCCCGGCACCTGGATCAAGCTCCATACCGCTAATGCCGCCGTGATGGTCAGCCATGACGCGGGCCAGAGCTGGTCGCTCGCCTTGACCGGCATGCCCGACCCGCTCAGCGCCAATCTCGAAGCCATGTGCCTCTACGGCTGGCCCGGCGGGTTCGATCTCTTCACAGGGACGACGGACGGCAAGGTCTATGTCAGCGCCGACGGCGCGCAGAGCTGGCGGCTGATCGGCAGCGACCTCGCGCCCGTATCGAAAGTCGAGCATTACCGCCTGCTTCTGCCCGGCGCGGTCTCCTCGCGCGGCAATCGGCCGGCGCCGGGCGCGACGGCGCGCTGAGAGAGCGCCGCGATGGACGAAGATGCGCAGACCGCCACGCTCGACGAGTTGCGGGCCTGGATCGGGCGCGAGCACGGCTTTGCCGGCGCCGATGCGGTGACGCGCAACGATATCCGGCGCAAGCTCGAGGTCTATTGCTTCGATTGCCCGCTTCACTACGAGGATGCCGTGGCCCGCGCGCATGGCTATCGCGGTCTCGTCGCGCCGGTGGCGATGACGCCGCTCTGGGCGATGCCGGCCTATTGGACGCCGGGCGAGCCGATTTTCTATGCGCCGGGGCTGCGCGAGAAGCCTGGCGGCATCCGCACCGATCTGCCGATCGTCTATCCGCGCGGCGTCAACACGGCGACCGAATGGGAATATTTCGAGCCGCTCTATCCGGGCGATGCGCTCGAAGGCAATTGGAAGCTGGTCGAAATCAAGCCCCGCCAAACGCGGTTGGGCGACGGGGTGTTCCTCACCGTCGAGACGACGATCGTCAAGCGGTCGGGCGAGCTGGTCGCGAAGAACCGCAACACCGGCTACCGCTATATCGAAAAGAGCGGCGGCGCTGAGAAACGCGAGAAGCCGGCGGCCGCCGAGACGAGCGCGGGGGATCAGCCGACCGAAGAGTCCGCCGACTGGACGCGCCAGCTGCGCTTTGCCGATGTTGCGATCGGCAGCGAGGCGCCCTCCTATTCGATGTGGCTCTCCTATCAGCGTATCGTCATGAGCGTCGCAGTGGACCGTATGTGGTCGGGCATCCACCACAACCGCGAGCGGGCACGCGCGGCCGGGTTCGCGGATATCATTTTCAACACTCGCAGCTATGAGATGCTGTTCGAAGTGCTGCTGCGGCGCTGGATCGGCCTCGATGGGCGGATCAAAAGGCTCGGTCCGTTCCGCATGACCGGCAGCTCTTATCCCGAGGATGTCGTCACGGCCCGCGCCCGGGTGACCGGGCGTGAACCCGTGGAGCGCGCCCTCGATCTTGAGCTTCTCGTCCTTAATCCGCGCGGCGAAGCGGCGCGCGGCGGAGCGCAGATCGTTCTTCCCGCTTAGCCGCGCCGCTTACTTGAAGATCTTCGCCGGGATGTCGAGCTGCGTGTGAAGCAGGCCATTGGCCGTCATCAGCGCCGCGACGCGCGCGATACCGGCCACGTCGATGTCGAGCGGCTGCTTATTGAGGGCCATCTTGGCGAGGAGCGCCGGGTCGGTCTTGGTGTAGCTCGCGACGAGCTTCAAATATTCCGCGTCGCCCAGATGCTGATCGACCCATTCTGCGCCTTTGTTGAAGCCGCGTTGATAGGCGCGAATGAGGTCGGGCTTGCTCGCGGCAGTCTGGCCTGAAATCACCCACAGCGAGCTCGGCATGCCGGGCATCACCTTCGACTGCGCCCAGTCGAGCAGCTCGAAGCGCGGATCGCCGAGACCGACCGCAAGGAAGGGGTCGACCGCGACAACAGCGTCGACTTGCTTGTTGGCGAGCGCATCGAGCATCGAGGGCAGGGGCATTTCGCGATAGCTGACCTTGCTCGGATCGCCGCCCGTGTTCTTGACCCATTCCTGCGCGATCAGCCACTGGATATCGAATTTCGTATTGATGCCGATGGTCTTGCCTTCGAGGTCCTTGCCCGTGTGCAACCCGCCGCCCTTGCGTTGCAGCAGCGCGGCGGGATCGGGCGGCTTGACCGGGATGCGAGTGCCTTCGGCGATGATGCGCAGATCGATGCCGCGCTCGAGCGCGGTCAGGACCGCGACCGAATTGGAGTAGAGAATATCAAAGCTCCCGGCAACCAGGCCGGGGATTCCGACCGTGCCGCCCTGCACGCGCTGCGTCGTGACGGCGATGCCTTCCTCCTTGAAGTAGCCGAAACGGTCGGCGACCACATGCGGCGCCACGACGAAGATCGGGACGATGCTGACGCGCAGCAGCGGCGGCTCGGCCGCGCTGACGCGGTTGAGCGGCCATGCCGTCAGCACGCCGCCCAAGGCGGCGAGGGCCGCGCGTCTCGTGATCGCTTCCGTCATCGCTCCACTCCCTGTTCGCCTTATAGCCTCAGCAGTTTCTCGGCATTGCCATGAGCGATCTTTTCGCGATCGCCGTCGCTGAGATCGATTTTGTTCCAGAACGCCATGCCAACATGGTTCGCTTCATAGGGCCAATCGATCGCCCAGAGAATGCGATCGGCGCCCATCGCGAGCAGCGTGCAGACGAAGGCCGGCTCATACCAATTGCCGCTGGTTGCGACATAAAGGTGATCGCGGATGTAGTCGAGCGGCGTCTTCTGGAGTCCGCGGCTTTTCGCCACCAGATGCGTGTGATCGTTGAGGCGGTGCATGGCGAAAGGCAGGCCTTCGCCGAGATGGCCCATGATGAATTGAAGCTTCGGATAGGCGTCGAACACGCCGGCAAAGAGGATGCGCAGGAAGTGGATGCTCGTATCGACGGCGAAGCCCCAGCCCGGCCGCGCCAGCACGTCCTCGAACCCCGCGAAATAGGCCTTCATCGCGCCGGGATTGGGCAAAGCCGGATGGAGAAAGATCGGCACGCCGAGTTCTTCGGCGCGGGCGAAGATTGGCCAGAAGGATTTGTCATCGAGGAAGCGGCCGTCGCTGTGGCCGTGGATCATCGCGCCGACGAATCCCAGCTCCTCAACGCAACGCGCGAGTTCGTCGGCGGCGGCCTCGGGGGGCGCGGCCATTGGCAGGGCCGCGAAGGCGCCGAAGCGTGTGGGATGGGTCTTCACCGCGCCGCCGACGCGGTCGTTCAGCCCTCTCGCCATGGCCATCGCCTCATCGGCGCTGAATCCATGCGCGACCGGCGCGTTGAAGGACAGGATCTGAACATCGATCCCGTTCGCATCCATTTGTTTGAGGCGGCTCTCGCCGAGATCGTCGATCTCCTTGGCGATGTCGTGGCCGAGCTTCTCGCTGCGCGAGGCGATGTAGAAGCTGCGGCTTTCATTGGCGCCGGTCTTGCGGCGATAGGCCGGGTCCGAGAAATGCTCCTCGATCGCGATGATGCGCATGGGCTGCCGGTCAATTCTTCCAATAGGCGAAGCCGAGCCCCGTCACGGCGTGGCGCGAGGGAATGTAATCGACGATTGTCGCCTTCATTCCCTCATAGGCGCCCGCGACCGCGACCCAGTTGCGGATCTCGCCAGTGCCGGCGCCGAAGCTCGCGATCTCTGGCGTGAAGAGGCGCTTCAGCGCCGCGCCGTCGCCTTGCGCAAGGCGGTCGAGCACGAAGCGGTCGAGCGGCTCGTCCACCCAACCGGCGCGCGGCCCGCGCGGATCATGCGACAGCCCGCCCGAGCCGTAGATCGCCACACGCTCGGGTCTTGCGGCAAAGATCTCGCGCAGCGCCTGGCCCAGCGCGTAGCAGCGTGCCGCGGTCGGCAGCGGCGGGTGATAGGCGTTGGTAAAGATCGGAATGATCGGAATGCCGTTCTCGACCAGCCGCATCGCGCGGCCGATCCGCGTGAAGGCATGGCCGATACCGATTTCCGGCCGCGCCAGCGGCGTCAGCGTCTCGACGAAGCCGAGATCGAAGCCGCGCTCGACAAGGCCAGCGAGCGCCACCTTTGCGATTGCGGCGTGGCAGGGCAGGGTGATGCGCTTGTCCTGTGCCTTCTCGCCGACCCAAGAGATGCTGTAGGTGCCCTCGGCGGCATCGCCCACAAACATCGCGAAGCTCGGAATGAGCGCCGTGGAGAAGACCTCGTTCTGGTCGTCGCCGATGATGAAGACGGCGTCGGGCTTGACCGCTTCGAGCTCGGCGCGCAGCGCCGCGAAGCCCTGCCCGACGCGGCGCGCTTGGTCTTCCAGCACTTCGGGCGTTTCCTGCGCGAACTCCGGCGGTTGCGGGACGTCGCCGGCAAGTCCGCGATGCACCACCGGCCAGTGCTCCGCCGCGACGAACATCGACGGCGCATGAGAGGAGGCGAGGCCGAGGATGACGGGCACGCGGCGGCCTCGTTATGCCGGCTGCAGCGCGCGGTAATGATTGCCTTTCGTGACCGGAGCCAAGCCGCCGGCGATGCGCGTCCAGGACTGGGCTTCGTCGTCGCTGGCGTAGACCGTGCCGTCGGTATCGCCGGCGAAGAGCGTGAAGCCTCCTGGATAAGCAGCGAGGCTCATGGCCTCGATGTTGGCGCGGCGGTCCGCGGGCAGGCCTTGGCTTGCATCGGTCCAGCTGACGCCCCGATCGCGCGAGCGCATGACGGTCCCGGCAGCTTTGTGCGAGGCGCGCCAGGTGCCGGGGTTTTCGCCGGCGCCGGCCATGAACATCGTGTCGCCATCGCGCGGCGAGACGATGAGATGATCGGGATAGCCGATGCGGAAATTGTTGTCGATGATGAGCACCCAGCTCTCGCCGGCATTGAGGCTGCGATAGAGCCCCATTCCCGTCGTCATATAAAGCTCGGCCGAGTTTGCCGGATGAATGACGACGAGGTGGATGTCGCGATAGGTCCAATCCGTCGGCTTCGAATAATCGTCGAGCACGCGCCAATGGGCGCCGCCGTCATTCGTCTTCAACAGATCGCCCTGCTCGACGCCGGCATAGATGACATTCGGATTGCGCGGGTCGATCGTCATGGTCTTCACATGCGCCTGATGCGGCGGGCTGGGGAAGGACCATTTATCGCGACCCTTGGTTTCTTTGACGCCCGGCTGCTCGACCCAGCTCTTGCCGTAATCATCGCTGCGGAACATCGAGGCCGGCTCGGTTCCGGCATAGAGTGCGACCTCGTCGCCGTGATGCGCATAGCCGACTGAGAATACCTGACTAATGGCGATGCCATCGTCGCGCTTTTCCCAGGTGAGCCCGCCGTCACCGCTGAAATAGAGGCCGCCCGAATGCATGCCTGCGAAAATGCCGCCCCGCTTCGGCTCGACCATGATCGAGCCGCAATGATGGCCGTCGAGCACGCGGCCGCGATCGGCCCAGGCCATGCCCGGCGCGCTGCGCTCCAAGAGATTGATGCCGCGCAAGGTGGCGACCAGCAGGCGTGTCGGCGCAGCATCGCCACGGTTGAGGTTCTGACCGTTCGGCGAGAGGCATGCGATCATGAAGCGCTCCTATTTGCCGAGGGGCTTGCCGCCGTAGTCGCTGACGGCTTCGGCCTTCGCCTTCGCCACGTCCCAGCGCACCATCACGACATTCTTGCCGCCGATGCCGCGCTGCGGATTGGCAACGAAATCGTAAGGCCCGTCAACCCCGGTCCAGCCGTGCAGCGTCACGAGGTAGCCGTGCAGCTTCGGGGCAGTGACGTCGGTCCCGAGCTTCTTGATCGCGTCGACCAGCAGCATTGCGGGATCCCAGGCGCTGATCGTGAGCATATCAGGTTCGGCGCCGCCTGCGGTCAAGGATCGGGTCAGGGTCGCGACCGCGGCCTGGGTCGCCGCATCGGTCGATGCGCCGCTCCCGTAATAGGAGACCGCCGGAAAGATCAGCTCCGGCGGCAGCAGCGGCGCATATTGCTTGAGGAAGGCGCCGGTGAGATTGCCAGGCGACGTGACGGTCGGCAGGTCGAGACCGATATCGCGCGCGCCGCGGAAGAGGGTGCCCGCCGTGCCGCCGGTCGCCCACGCGACCATGGAGTCGGGATTGGCGCCTTTGATCACCGCCATCTGTGCCGAGGTGCTCGCATCGCCCGGGGAGAAGTGCTGCTGCGAGACGAACTCGATCGATTTGTTCTCCGGCAAAGCGAGCGCGACTTTCAACGCGCGCTCCGCGTCCTGGCCGCCGGCGTCGGTCGAGAAGATGGTCGCGAGGCGATGAAGGCCGCGCTCGCGGAAATACCGCATCGCGACCGCCATCTGCGAATCGTATGACATCAGCGTCAGGAACTCGTAGCCGCCGGGCGGCGCCAGCCCGCCATTGGCGAGGCAATAGAGCACGGGACCGCGTTGCGCGACCAGCGGTGCGATCGCGCCGCAGGCATTGGGGCTCGACGAGCCGAGGATCAGCGGCACGTTCTTGGCGATGAGCCCTTGCGCGAGCTGGACCGCGGTTTGCGGGCTCGATCCGTCATCGGCAACGACGAAGGATACCGGACGGCCGTTGATGCCGCCGTGCTCATTGACATAGGCCTCGACCGCCTTCAGCGATTTGAGCTGCGTTCCGCCGACGAAGGCGAGATACCCCGAGAGCGACAGGATCGTGTTGATCTCGTAGGGCTCGGCCGCGCGCGCCGCTGGTGAGGCGATAAGGGCCGCGGCGACGATCGGCAAGATCAAACCTCGGACGTGCTTCAAGGCCGAATCCTCCGCTGTGATCGGGTTGTTGTTTTGTTTGAACGCTAGACGCCGACCATCCGACTGTCAATCAGAATAGCCCGGTTTGCTGGACTTAATAAGGCTGGCGTTATACACTGCATAACATATGCGTCTATCCGATCTGATTGATCTCGAAGCCGGAACGCTTAGCCGCGAGAGCTTCTCGAGCGAGGAGGTTTTCCAGCGCGAGCGCGAGCGCGTCTTAGCCCGCTCATGGAATTTTGTCGGCCATACCAGCCAGTTGCCGCGCAACGGCGATTTCTTCCTCTCGCGTTGCGGCACCGAGGCCGTGATTGTGGCGCGCGACGAGCGGGGCGCGATCAGTGTTCTCCTCAACAGCTGCCGGCACCGCGGCATGCCCGCGTGCCGCTATGATTCGGGGAACGCATCGGGCTTCATCTGCTCGTATCACGGCTGGTCCTACGGGCTCGATGGCGCGCTCAACGGCGTGCCGAAATTCAAGGAACGGTATCAGGGCCGGCTCGAGCGCGAGAAATGGGGGCTCATTCCTGCGCGCGTCGCCGTGTTCCACGGCTCGATCTGGGCGAGCTTCGACCAGGCGCTGCCGGCGTTCGAGGACTATCTCGGCGCCGATATGCACTTTTATCTGCGCTCGCTCCTGCAGGGGCCGGATGGCGAAGATGACGGCTATGAGGTCATCGGTGGC
This sequence comes from Allostellaceae bacterium, assembly GCA_035277525.1. Lineage (GTDB taxonomy): Bacteria > Pseudomonadota > Alphaproteobacteria > ATCC43930 > CGMCC-115725 > CAIKMD01. The sequence continues at coordinate 19,866 of DATEKH010000155.1, read as the reverse complement.
ATCGTCAAATGGCAGGTGCCGTGCAACTGGAAATTCGGCGCTGAGAATTTCGCCGGCGATCATTATCACGGCTACAGCCATATTTCGGTCGAGCGGCTCTCCGTGGGCCTCAGCGGCAAGACCTCGCGGCACAATTTCGCGGCGGTGAAGACGCCGCGCCAACCGATGAGCATCGCCGATCCGAAGCGGGGTCACACGATCCGCGCGAGCATTTATCGGGATCTTCCATCCTATGACGACCAGGAAGGCGCCTCGGCCGAGGTCAACGATTATTATCAGCACTGCCATGAGAAGCGGCAGAAGCGGCTGGGCGACAAGGCGCGGTTGCTGATTCATGGCGGCGTGGTCTTTCCGAACACGCATTTCAACAGCGCCGGGCGAACCACGATCGGGCTGTGGCTGCCGCTCAGCGCCGGACGGACCGAGGTGTGGCGCTGGCTCTTCGTCCCGCGGAATGCTCCGGCGGCGGTGAAAGACACGCTGCGCGAATATTATCTGCGCTATGCGGGCCCTAGCGGCATGGTCGAGCAGGACGACATGGAGAATTGGACGGCGGCGCAGCGCGGTGCTGAAAGCCTCGTCTCGCGCCGCTATCCGTTCAACTATCAGCTCGCGATGGGCCTGGAGCGGGGCGCAAGGGACGGCGAGTGGCTCGGCAAGGACGTGACGATCACCGAGGACGTGACCGAGCACAATCAGCGCGCTTTCTACGCCCATTGGGCGCGCCTCGTCGCCGACGCGCCATGAGCGCTCGCGATCGCGCGCTCGATGCGCTTTTGCTCCACGCCGAGGTCGAACGTTTTCTCAGCGCCGAGGCGGAGCTTCTCGACGAGCGCCGCTTCGACGAGTGGCTCGATCTGCTGCATGACGATATCCGCTATTGGATGCCGATCGCGCGCAATGTGCGTTTCAATCAGCCTGAGCTCGAATATACGACCGAGCGCCGCGAGGCGAGCTGGTTCGACGAAGGCAAGGATACGCTCAGGAAGCGCGTCCTGCAGATCCAGGGCGGCGATCACTGGGCGGAAGAACCTCGCTCGCGCACGACTCATCTCGTCGCAAATGTTCGTATCGAGGCGCTCGATGGCGCCGATGTCACGGCGAAAAGCCGCTTTGTCGTCGCCGCCTTCCGACTCGAGCACGATGTCGACCTCTTTATCGGCAAGCGCATTGACGTGCTGCGCCGCCAAGCCGGCGCATTGAAAGTGCTCCGTCGAACGATCTATCTTGATCAAAGTGTCCTTCTGTCGCGCAACCTCACGACCTTTTTTTGAGCAAAATTCGCCATCATGAAGCACGCCGCGACCGAGGCTGCGGATGAGCTAGCGGACAGTCTCGACTTTCTCATTCGAGACACGCGCCTGCGGCTCTACAAATTCATCGAAAGCCGGATCGCGGGACAGGGCATTCCGCTGCGCCTCTGGTTCCCGTTGCGCGCGCTCTACAGGAACGAGGGGATCACGCAACGCGAGCTCGGCCGCATGCTCGGCTATGGCGACGCGCATGCCGGGGTGATCGTCGGCGTGATGCAGCGGCACCGCCTCGTCTATCGCCAGCCGAGCCGCCGCGACAGGCGACGGATCGATCTTTACTTGACACCGGCGGGAAAGAAGATGGCGCAAGCGACCTTGCGCCAGCTGCGTGCCGTGAATGCGGCCCTGATAGCGGGCCTGACGGCGTCGGAAACGCGGACGCTGCATCGATTGTTGCGCCAAGTTCGAGCAAACCTCGAACCGCGCTGATGGCCGAGCCGTTGTGCTCTGAGCGATGGGAGGGATGAGCCTATGACGACGAGTCGGCGGTCTCGCTTTGTGATGGCGAACGGCGTCAGGACGCATTACACGGAAAGCGGCGGCGATGGCCCGGTGATCCTCGCCTTGCATGGCGGCGGTCACGGCTCCTCGGGCGAGGCGGGGCTCGGCCGTCTCCTCGAACTGCTCGGCGAGCGCTACCGCGTCATCGGCCTCGATTCGATCGGCGGTTACGGCGAAACCGACACAATCCCGCTGCGCTACGGGCTGCAGAGCCGGGTCGACCATGCCGCCGATTTCGCCGACGCGCTGTGCCTCGATCGCTTCACCATCATGGGCAACTCGCAGGGCGGGTGGTGCGCCGCCCGCTATGCGATGACGCATCCCGATCGCGTCGATAATGCCGTGCTCTTGAGCAGCATCACGATCGCCACGGCGATGGGTTTGAAGGCGCCGCCCAGCGAGGGCCACAAGCTCTTGCGCGCTTATGACGGCACGCGCCCCGCGATGGTGCGGTTGATGCAGGGCCTCGCGGCGCGGCCCGAGGTCATTACCGATGCGCTCGTCGATCTCCGCCAGGCGGCCGCAACCCGCCCAGGTGCGATGGCGGCGTTTTCCGCTTCCGTGAAGTCAATTGCCGCGATCCGCAGCAACCCGCCGCTCGCCGCGAATTACGATATGCGCACGTCTCTGCCGGCGCTGGCGAAAGTGATCCCGACGGTCTTTCTTTGGGGCGAAAGCGACATCTTCGCCGTGCCGGCGCTCGGCCGCGAGCTCGAGGCGCTGCTGCCCGAAGTGAAATTCCATTGGGTGAAGAATGCCGGTCACCAGGTCCAGACCGACCAGCCCGAAATCGTCGCCGCGATAATCGATGCGCTCATCCGCAAAACCGCGGCGGCGGACTCTGCGCGGGTCTTGTCCGGCTGATTGCCGAGGCTATTCGAAGCTCAAAGCTTCGTCGGCAGGAATTGCTCGGTATAGAGCTTTGTCACATCGACCGGCGCGCTTAACTTGTGCATGTCGTTGAACGAGTCGATAAGCGTGTTGATGGCCTGCGGCGAGAATTTTCCGTCGGCCGAAAATTGCGGCATCAGGCTGTCATAAGTCCGCGATGCGACCGCCGGCGAATTGCCCATGACCTTGGCCGCGACACGCACGGTCTCGGCCTTATGGCCCTTCATGAAGGCGATCGCCTCGAGCCAACCCTTCAGGAAGCGGCGTACCAGATCGGGATGTTGCTGCGTCACGGCGGTATTGGCGAAGATGGTATAAAGCTCGATCGTGCCCACATAGCGCGAGCAGTCGAACAGTAGCCGTCCTTCCTTGCGCTCTTCCATCTGAAAGCCGAGCTGATGGGCGACGATGCTGGCTTCCACTTGACCGGTTTTGAGCGCGGCAAGCGTGGCGGGCGTCGAGCCGCCGATCGCAACCGTGGTGACGCGATCGCCATTGGTTGTCCAGCCTTTCACCCGGTTGAGGTCCTCCGCAAGCCAATCGGTGAGCGAGCCGGGGCTGGTGATGCCGATTTTCTTGCCTTTGAGGTCGTCTATGCCGCGCGCCGTCGATTGCGCGCCGACGACATAGGCCATGAAGGCCGGCGATTCCGCGATGGAGGCGATCGCGATCTCGGGAGCGCCTTTCGCGATGAAGGCCATATCGGGCCCGGCGCTGAGCGAGATATCGAGCGCGCCCGCGGTCATCGCTTGCGCGATCTTCGCGCCGCCGGCGAAATTGAGTTCCTCGATCGCGAGCCCGTTCTTCGCGAAAATTCCGTACTCCATTCCGACATCGAGCGGGATGAAGCCGATATTCTCGACCACGGCCTTGCCGACACGCAGCGTCGGCGGTTTTTCGGCCGCGTGCAAAAGCGGCGCGCGAAAGGCGACCGCCGAGCCGGCGATCGCGCCCAGCGCCTGGCGACGCGAGATGACCAAGCCCATCTCTTCCTCCCTGGTTGCGGCGCGGCTTGGCCGCCGCGCTCCATTGCGTGCTTGTATTCGAGCGAAACTTCCGTCTGCGTCATCTCCGAGGCGACGGATTCCTGGGTCGGCGCATGGATGAAGGCCATCCACAGGGCCGGCTTCTGTGGATCGGCATTGAGGTGCGGCTCGACGCCTTTCTCGCGCAGCGGCAAGAGAACGAGGTCGCCTTTTTCCCAGTCGCAGCGCTCGCCATCGACCACGGAATAGCCCTTGCCGTCGAGAACGTAGATGACGAGGCCGCCCTGGTGCCGGTGCTTGCCCGAAACGGTGCGGATCTCGTGCGTGAAGACGATCCAGTCCTGGAGCGGCGTGTCCTCGATAGTCGGGCCGAGGTAGTAGCGCAATCGTCCCTGGCGCGTCAGCTTCTGCGGACACTCGGCGACCTTGCAGACGATGCGGCCGAGTGCGTTGCGATCGGCCCGCTCGCGGCTGCGCTTCAGCACGATCTCGTAGACATCCTGCTGCGGCGCTTCCCGCTCGCGCAATCGCGTTCGCTCGAATTCAGCCAAGCCCGCCTCCTCAGGCCTGCGCCGCCTCGCGGCCGGCGAGAAGCTTTGAGAGCGGCGGATGCTCGAGATAATCCTTGACGATGAAGCGCGCATATTGGCGCAGCACGCGCTTGTCGTCGGGGTCGCCATTGACGGACGACACCGGCACGATGCGATCATTGCCATAGGTCGGGGTTGGCTTGCCGCCGAAATAGTAGAGAAACGGCGGATCGTCTCCCCGTCGCACGGCTTCGATCCCGCGGCGCAGATTGCGGCGGAACAGCGCGATGCCGGTATCGCCGATGCCCAGATGCTCCTTGCTATGGGGCGTGATCGCGCCCTGGCTCGTCATCGCGTCGTAATCACCGGGCACGCGCTGCCGCTCCTCATAAGGACGGTTCGGGCTCTGGCCGAAATTGTTGAACTGCCCGGCGATCCGCTTCTCGCGCGACTCATCCTCGCGCAAGTGGAAAAAGGTGAAGTTGATGCAGTTCTCGTCATCGACCGGTGTCGTCCATAGCGTCAGCCAGGGCGGCGCCGCGTCCTTGCGCTGCCGCCCGCTCTCGAACACCGAGGTGATGCTGTGGATGTTCGGCATCAGCGCGTCGGTCGAGCGCGCCCAGATATTGTCGCCGACGCGGCGTACGGCGACATAGATGCTGCCAACCGGCGTTTCCGCCCATTCGATCTCCGGGATCACGCCGAAACCGTCGCCGAAAGGATTGGGCTGGCCGGGCAGCACGTGCAGCGTTGCCGTATGCACCGGGTCCATGACGTTTTCCTTGAGCTGCAGCCAATTGCAGGTCCAGGGCAGCCGGTCGCCGGGCTCCATGCGGATGCCGGGCACGTTGAAGCGGTCGTAATTGGGGAAGGGCGGCTTCTTCTCGATCGGCCCCATATAGACGAACACCATGCCGCAGAAGATATGAGTCGGATAGGCGGGCTGCGCCACTTGACTCTGCAGCACCTCGACCGGCTCGCCGGGCGCTTCGAGGATCGTGCCGTCAATATCGTAAAGCCGTCCGTGATAGCAGCAGCGGATGCCGCGCGCTTCGATCTGGCCGAATTCGAGCGAGGTGTTGCGATGGCAGCAATGGAGATGCATGCAACCATAGCGCCCGCTCTTGTCGCGGAAGAGGACAAGATCTTCGCCCAGTACGCGCTGCACGCTCGGCAGATCCTTGATCTCGCTTTCCCATGCCGCGGCCTGCCAAAATCGCCGCTGATATTCGCCGCCCGGCGTTCCCGGTCCGACCTGCGTCAAGAACAGGTCGGGCTTGCCCGGTTCTGTGCGACGATAACCGCTGAAGGCCAAACCATTCTCGCCCATCCCGTTCCTCCATTCACCGCGTGATCTCGATCGGCAGCGGAACGCCTCGCCGCAACGTCCCGCTCACTCTAGCCAAAGAGTCTTGGTCCAATGTCGATATCGGTCTTGAGCAGGCCGTTGTCTTTCATCAGCACGGCGAGCTTCCTTGCCGCCTCGACATCGATGCCCATGGGTTGTTGCGAAGCCACCATCTTGGCGATGAGCTTTGGGTCGGTGCGCGTATAGCTCGCGACGAGCTCGTCATACGCCTCGTTGTGAAGGTTGGCGTTGATCCACTGACCGCCCTTGAGAAAAGCCTTCTGATAAGCGCGAATGAGCGGCGCTTTCGTGTCGGCGACTTTCCCCGCGACGATCCAGAACGACGTCGGAAGTCCGGGCATCGATGTCGAGAGCGGCCACCCGGCCCGCTCGAACGCCGGATCGGAGAGGCCGGCCGTCATGAACGGATCGAGCACCAACGCGCCGTCGACCTGCTTCCCCTTGATCGCATCGAGCATCGAGGGCAGCGGCACCTCGCGATAGGTGATCTTCGAGACATCGCCGCCCGTCTTTTTGACCCAGCCCTGCATTACCAGCCACTGGATGTCGTATTTGGCGTTGACGCCGATGATCTTGCCTTCGAAATCCTTGCCATTGTGCAGCTTCTCGCCCTTGCGAATGAGAAGCGCGCCGGGATCGGGAGGCTGCTTCGGGATCGGCGCGCCTTCGGCGATGAAGCGCAGATCGATGCCGCGCTCGAGCGCCGTGAGGCAGGAAATCGAATTCGCATAGAGCACGTCGAAGCTGCCGCTGACGAGGCCCGGTATGCCGACCGCACCGCCTTGGACCGGGTGGGTGGTGACCGCGATGCCCGCCTGCGTGAAATAACCCTGTTTCTCGGCCGCGAAATGCGCGGCGACCGCGAAGATCGGGACGATGCTCACCCGCACCAGCGGCAGGGAGTCCGCGGCGCGCACGCGCGAAGCCGGCAGCACGGCGAGCATTCCACCGAGGCCGAACAGCGCCGCGCGGCGCGAGATCATGGACTCCATCCGATCTTCCTCCCATCGAGAGCGCTGCTTGCCTCTTCGCGGGCCGTCGCGGCGCTTTGCTTCTATCCGCGGCCCGCTCTCTCCTGCGCCGCCTTGTACTCGGGCGACACTTCCGTCTGAGTCATCTCCGAGGCGACATAGTCGCGCGTCGGCGAATGAATGAAGGCCATCCAGAGTGCCGGCTTATCGGGGCTGGTGTTGAAATGCTGATGCTCGACGCCCTTCTCGCGCAGCGGAAGCAGCACCAGATCGCCCTTTTCCCAATCGTAGCGCACGCCGTCGACGACCGAGTAACCGGTGCCGTCGATGACATAGATGATCAATCCGCCTTGATGGCGATGCTTACCCGAGACGGTGCGAATTTCGTGCGTGAAGACGATCCAGTCCTGGAGCGGCGTGTCCTCAATGGTGAGCCCGAGATAATTCCGCAGTCGGCCTTGCCGCGTAAGGGTTTGCGGACAGTCCGCCAGCTTGCACACGATGCGGCCGGTCAAGTTCCGCTGCGCGCGATCCCTGTCTTGTTGTATCGCGAGCTCGTAGGAGCTCTGCGGCGGGGCTTCGCGCTCGCGGACCCGCGTCCGCTCGAATTCAGCCATGCTCCCAATCCTCACACGGTGCGGTCGAGGCAATCTATCAAACGGCGTTTCCGGCCTTCAAGGCAAATCCCAAGAAGCGTCCGACGATTTCATCGGACGGACCGGGCCTCAGGCCGAGAAGAACTCGTCCGGCGCGCCCATGATCACGACCGCGGAATTGCGGATATGCTGGCGCATCGCGATTTCGGCGGCGTCGGCGTCGCCCTTCAGGATCGCCTTGACGATGCGGCGGTGCTCGAGCCGCGATCGCCGCGTCGCCACCGGAGTCTGCAGGATGCGATGGAACTGGAGGCGGAAGATCGAGAGCTGCGCCTGTTGGACGAAATTCGGGAGCTGTTTGTGGCGGCTCGCCTCGACAATCAGCGCGTGGAACTGCTCGTTATATTGCGCGTAGGCGAGGTGTTGCGTCCCTCGATCCCATTGCTGCTCGAGGTCCAGAAGCCTTTTGCGTTCGAGCCTGCTGATCCGCTCGGCCGCGAGCGCGGCGGCGTAGCCTTCGAGCAGCGCGCGGATCTCGTTAAGCTCGACAAACTCGTCGCGCGACATCTTGCGGATGCTGGCGCCGCGATAAAGCTCGATCTGAACGAAGCCTTCGGCTGCAAGGCGCCGCAAGGCTTCGCGCACCGTGCCGCGGCTTACTTGGAAATCGCGCATCATGTCGGGCTCGACCAGCCGCTGTCCGGGCACGTAGCGCGCGTGGCGGATGCCGGCTTTGACGGCGTCCATGACCTGGTCGACTGCGGAGACACTCGTCTCGCTGGCGGCCAGTGCCGCACGTGGTTCTTCGGTCCGGGTCCCTGCCGAGGCCTTGGTCGCCATGGCCGATTCATGCCAGACGAGCGGGCGCCGGACAAGCCAGGAAATCGCGAGGGGTGGCATCGTTTGACGGTTTCATCCGACGGTGACATTCTGGACCCAATTGGGCAAGGAGCGGCGGCGATGTCGGAAGAGCGGACGAAACGCTTGGCGGCGGTCAATTTCTGGGACGAGATTCTGAAGCTGCGCGATCTGCAGCGCGAGCAGCGCAAGAACGGGCTGATGGTCATCAAAGGCTCCGAGTTGCCGCAGGAAATCAACCGCCAGGGGCTGATGCGCTGGTATCTCCATCCCGCGATAACGGACACGGTCCTCAACACGCACATCTTCTTCGAACAGGAAATCCCACCGGGTAGCCGCTCGGGCATGCTCAAATTCCAAGGCGAGCAGGTTATGTACATCCTCGAAGGCAAGGGTTACACGCTGATCGATGGCGTGAAGCATCATTGGGAAGCAGGCGACGTCGTGAACCTGCCGCTCCGCAAGCAGGGGGTCATCATCCAACATGTCAACGAGGACCCTAACGCGCCGGCGAAGTTCGTTGCCGCGGAACCGAACCTCTATGCTTGCACGAGCGTCGATCGCGGCTCCGGCTTCGAGCAGATCGAGGACGCGCCAGAGTATCGCCGCTGAGGCGTCTGGCCTCTAATCCCCCATCGCGGAAGATACAGTGCCCCACGACGATCACAGCCACGGCCACGACCACGGCCATGTTCACACGCATCCGCGCCGCCGCTTCAAGGCGACGGTCGATCACCTTGCCAATGATTACGCGACCGCCAGCCGGTTGCTCGTGAGCGTCGATGAATCGCTGATGCACGGCCACGGGCTCTCGCCCGACGAGATCGTGCGTGTTGCGACAGAGCGTGGCCGCAGCGTCCTCGTTCGCTTGGACAAGCCCTCGGCGGCCGATGCCGGGCGCGGCATCGTGCGCATGGACCGCTTCCTGCGCCAGGCGCTGAAGGCCCATCTCAACGAGACGGTCGAGATCGAGCCCGCCGAGATCGGCCCGGCGAAGATTGTCGAGCTCAACCCGGCGATCGACGTGTCGACCGCGCATGATCTCGTTCCGCACCTGAAGAAGGTGATGGTCGAGAACCGCACGCCGCTGAGCATCGGCGCGGTGCTCTATATTTCCTTTCCCGGGACGCAGGCCGGAACGACCTATGAGGTGCATCGCCTGCCGGAAGGCGTCGGCTATGTCACCGATGCGACCGACGTTCGGCTGCATTTCCATGACGAGCATGTTCCCGAAGGCGCGTTCGAAGTCACCTTCGAGGACGTCGGCGGCCTGGGCCGTCAAATCAAGCTCGTGCGCGAGCTCGTCCAGCTGCCGCTGAAATTCCCGCACGTCTATCGTCAGCTCGGCATCAACCCGCCGCGCGGCATCATCCTTTACGGACCGCCCGGAGCGGGAAAGACGCATCTGGCGCGTGCCGTCGCCAATGAGATCGAGGCGCGGTTCTACTACATCAACGGCCCCGAGATCATTGGCACCTATGCGGGCGAAACCGAGGGCAATTTGCGCCGCATCTTTGGCGAAGCGGCGCATCACGCGCCGTCGATCGTCTTCATCGACGAGCTCGACGCGCTGGCGCCGAAGCGCGGCGAGACCGGCGCGCATTCCGATATCCGCGCGGTGACGCAGCTGCTGTCTTTGATGGACGGGCTGACGCGGGTCGATGCCGTGATCGTGATCGGGACGACGAATCGCGTCGATTCCGTCGATCCGGCCTTCCGCCGGCCGGGACGTTTCGATCGCGAGATTTTCGTCGGCCCGCCGGACGTCCAGGGGCGCCGCGAGATTCTCGAAATCCAGACGCGCGAAATGCCGCTGACCGACGACGCGCAAGCGGGGCTCGACGACGTGGCACGGCGTACGCATGGCTTCGTCGGTGCCGATTTGATGGAGCTTTGCCGCAACGCCGGCCTCAGCGCGCTTCGCCGCTCGACGCTCAACCTCGAAGATCCGAAGGCTGCGTTTCGCATCGACATGACCAACCTCCGCGTCGATCGCCAGGACTTCGACAGCGCGCTCGGCCTCGTGCGGCCATCGGCCATGCGTGAGACGCTCATCAGCGTGCCCGAGGTGAAATGGGACGATATCGGCGGGCTTGATGCGGTCAAAGAGCGGCTCAAGGAATTGATGGAGCAACCGCTCCACAATCCACAGGTGCTGGCCGAGATGGGGCTCGCGACGCATGTCGGCGCGCTGCTCTATGGCCCGCCGGGCACGGGCAAGACGCTCCTTGCCAAGGCGCTCGCCAACGAGTGCGGCGTCAATTTCATCGCCGTCGACGGACCGGAGATTTTCTCGAAGTGGCTCGGCGAGTCCGAAGAGGGCGTGCGGCAGATCTTTCGCATCGCCCGGCAGGTCGCCCCGACGCTGATCTTCTTCGATCAGCTCGATTCGATCACCCCGGTACGCGGTGCGCATGAAGGCTCGATGACCACCGAGCGCGTCGTCAATCAATTGCTGGCCGAGCTCGACGGGGTGGAGCAGCTCTCGCGCGTGATCGTGGTTGGCGCGACCAATCGCATCGATCTCGTCGATCCGTCGATCCTGCGGCCTGGCCGGTTCGGCGTCCACATCCAGGTGCCGTTGCCCGATACCGCCGCTCGCCGCGCCATCCTGCGGATCCATCTGGGCGGCCGAAACATGGATACGGCGGCGGTCGAGCCGATTATCGAGACGCTGGCGGCGCGGACCGAGGGATTTTCCGGCGCACGGCTTCGCCAGCTCTGCCACGAAGCGAAGCGCTTGGCCTTGCGCGGCGCGGGGTTCGCGCATGCGGTGACCCCGAGCCTCGATCATGCGCTCGAGGCGCTCGCCATGGAGATCGATGCGCGCGGCGAATAGCGCCGGCCCGCAATGCCGTTGCGATCGTCGGACGAAATGGTAGACTGGTTTGACAGGGAGAGGCGTCGAAAAAGCAAAGGCGATGGCACAAGCGCACCGTATCGACGTTCATCATCACCCCTCGCCGCCCAGCTATCTTCGCTCGCGCTTTGAGCGCGACAGGCAATACGCGGCGCAGCGAGACTGGAGCGTCGCGAAATCGCTCGACGACATGGATCGCGGCGGGGTGGCGACCGCGCTCCTGTCGTTGCCGCATTCGGTGCAAATCTGGCCCGGCAACAATGACGAAGCGCGCGGCCTCGCTCGCGAGTGGAACGAATTCATGGCGAAGATGGCGGCCGACCATCCCGGCCGTTTCGGCCTCTTCGCTGCGCTGCCGATTCTCGACATCGAAGGCAGCCTCAGGGAAATCGAGTTCGCGCTCGATACGCTGAAGGCCGATGGCGTCGCGCTGATGACCAATATCGGCGACAAATGGCTGGGCGATGCGCATTATGCGCCGGTCTTCGAGGAGCTGAATCGCCGCGGGAGCATCGTCTACACTCATCCGGTCGCGCCGAACTGCTGCCGCGATCTGCTGCCGGAATTCAACGACTCGGTGATCGAATACGGCGCCGACACCTCGCGTGCGATCGGCAAGGTGCTCTACAGCGGCTCGGCGGCGCGTTATCCCAATATCCGCTTCATCTTCTCGCATGCCGGAGGCAGCCTGCCTTATTCGGCATTCCGCTTCGTCCGCCATTTCAGCCGGGCGAGAGATGAGGTGAAGGCGTGGATGCCCGAGGGCTTCGTCGCCGCTCTGAACAAATTCTATTACGACACCGCGAACACGTCGAACGTCTACGCGATGGCCTCATTCTCGAAGCTCATCGCTTTGACACAGCTCATGTTCGGCACCGATTTTCCTTTCGGTCACGCCGATCATGATGCGCGCGCCTTGAGAGAATGCGGGTTCAGCGAGGCCGATATCCGCGCCATTGAATGCGAGAACGCGTATCGGCTCTGGCCGCGGCTCAAGCCGGTGAAATAAGAGAACAGGGAGAGGGAGCAGAAACGATGATGCGCGATCATTGGCGCTTGCTGGTCGCCGGCGGCCTTGCGGCGCTCGCGGCGAGCTTTGGCCCGCCGGCACGGGCGCAAGATTGGCAAGCCGGTGCGCCGCCGCAATGGCAGAAGATTCTCGCGGCCGCGAAGCAGGAAGGTCACGTCGCGGTGGTCGGACCGTCCGAGCTCGCCGTGCCGATTGCCGAGGGATTCCTGAAAGACACCGGCATCCAAGTCGACTATCTGGGCGGCGTCGCGAGCGTCAACGCCAGCCGGGTCGCACGCGAGGTGCGTGCCGGCAATGTCACCGTCGATTTCATGTTCACCGGCACGGCCGAGTTGCCGCTCGTCAAGGAGGGTTATTTCGAGGACGAGAAAGCCCGGTTGTTGCTGCCCGGCACCGCGGATCCGAAGCATTGGGCCGACGGCAAGCTGAGCTGGGTCGACAACACCCAGAAATTCATGCTGCGCACCCAGGCGACCGTGCAATCGATCCCATTTTACGATTCCAACGCCGTCAAGCCGCCGCTGGCCAGCTGGCACCAGCTCCTCGAGCCGAAATTCAAGGGCAAGATCGTCGCCTATGATCCGCGCGCCGGTGGTCCCGGCCAGCAGATGATCGGCTATATCGGGGCACAATTCGGCATCGATTTCCTGAAGCAGCTCTATGTCGGACAGGATGTCGTCTACTCGCAAGACAGCCGGCAGATGGCCGAATGGATCAGTCGCGGTACCTATTGGGTCGGCCTCGGCGTTTTGCTGCCGGATTATGTAAAGCTGCACGGCGCGGGCATCACCAATCTCGTGCCGGCGGCGATGACGGATGGACATGGAACGCTCTCGGGCGGTTTCAGCGTCTTCCTTTTGCCAAAGGGATCACCGCATCCGAACGCACAGATCGTGTTCTTCAATTGGGCGGCGAGTCGCAACGGCCAGCAGGTCTATTCGCATGTCGAGCATCAGCTCAGCCGCCGCGTCGACGTGCACGATCCGTCGGCGCTGCCTTTCACCGAGCCAAAGCCGGGGATAACCTACCTCGATCAATACAATGAGGATTGGGCGCTCAATCAGCGCGCGAAGATCATCGCAGAAGTGATGAAGGCGATCGGCGGCCGCTGAGACGGTTGCTGGCGCAGCCTATTTGCAGACGACGCAGCGTTCGGGGTCAATGCCGATATAGGCGGATTGGCCGGGGCTGAGATCGAGCGAGACCGGCGCGCGCGCCTCGAGCCGCAGCCCGCCGCAGCGCAGCTCCAAATCCTGGCAGAAGCCGAGGAAGATTTGTCCCTCGACCGTGACCGGCCACACATTCGGTCCCGACGGGCGGTCGAGCGAGACCCGGACATGCTCCGGCCGCACCGACACCGTCGCCGATTCGCCGGGCTTGAGCGACGCCGTGGCGGCGATGACGAGCGCGCCTTCAGCGGTCTGAAGCGTATAGCCGGCCGGGCTCGTCGTCGCCGCTGCGATGCGGCCGGTGATGAAATTCGTCGACCCGACGAATTCGGCGACGAAATTGTCGCTCGGCCGGTCATAGATATCCTTGGGCGAGCCGATCTGCACGATCCGGCCGCCGTTCATCACGGCGATGCGGTGCGATAGTCCGAGAGCCTCGCTCTGATCATGGGTCACGTAGATGAAGGTGATGCCGAGCTCCCGCTGAAGCCGTTTCAGCTCGAAGCGCATCTTCTCGCGCAGCTTCGCGTCGAGATTGCTTAAGGGCTCGTCGAGCAGAAGCAGGGAGGGCTTGGCGACCAGCGCGCGCGCCAGTGCTAGCCGCTGCTGCTGGCCGCCGCTCAGTTGCGTCGCGGGCCTGCTCTCGAACCCGGTCAGCGCGACGATATCGAGCACGCGCGCGACTTCCTCGCTCATCTGCCGGCGCGAATAGCGGGCGCGACGTTTGGGGACCTGCAGCGGGAACGCGACGTTCTCGAACACGGTCATATGCGGCCAGATTGCGTAGTTCTGAAACACCATGCCAAAGCCGCGGGCGTTCGCCGGCACGTGAACGCGGTCGCGGCTCGAGAACACGAGCTTGCCCGAGGCCAGGATCTCGCCGCTATCGGGCACTTCGAGGCCTGCGATCGCGCGCAGCGTCGTGGTCTTGCCGCAGCCGCTGGGCCCCAACAAGGTGAAAATCGTGCCTTGCGGCACGTCGAGGCTGACTTCGTCGATCGCCAAAACGGATCGCTCGCCGGCGACAGCATAGGTTTTGGAGAGGTTCCTGACCGTCAGCATGCGCTCTTAGCTCCGGATGCCGATCCGGTCGCCGAGCCGAAATGAAATCGCCGTAACGCAGAGGCAAAGGAGGGCGATGATCACGCCGACAACCGATGCGGATTCAAGCTCGCCCGATAAGGTGAAGTCGAACATCAGCAGCGACATGGTGCGAATTCCCGGCGCCGCGATCAGCACCAGCGTGCTGACATCTTTGAGGGTCGCGGCGAACACCAGAAGGAACACGGAGATCAGCATCGGCGTAATCAGCGGCAAGGTGACGCGGCGGAAGATCATCGCGAAGCCGGCGCCCGACATGGTGGCGGCTTCCTCGAGCTGTCCGGAGACTTGCGCGATCGCGCCGCGCAAGAGCTGAACGCCGATCGGCATCTGCTGGATGATCAAGGCCAGGATCAGCGGCACGATTGTGCCATAGAGCATCGACAGCCCCGGCGTCCCGAGCACGAGGCTTAAGAGGCTGAGGCCGAGGACGATGCCCGGAATCGCCCACGGCAACCAGACCATGAGGCCGATCCATCGGGCGCCCCAGATCTGGGTTCGCACCAGAATCCAGGCCGCGAGCGAAAAGGCGAGCGTGCCGATCAGGCCGACACTGAGCCCGAGGATGAGCGAGGTGATAGCCGCCTGCAGGAAGCGCGTGTCTTGCAAGGCCCCGCGCCAATGCGCGAGCGTCCAGGGATCCTGCAAGAAGAAGAAGCCGAAGAGCTTGGTGAAGGAGCCGAGGATCAGCACGACCAGCGGCATGAGGAGCGAAAAGCACAGATAAGCGATAATGATGGCAGAGGCGGCATAGGCCCACCAGGTCTTTGGGCGTGCCTGCAGCCGGACGCCGCGGCCGGTTAGCGTCGCACGGTTGCTCGCGCGCCCGATATACGCCTGATAGACGATCGCGAGCGGCAAGAGAATCGCCAGGAACATGGTGCTCAGCGCCATCGCCTGCGGAAAGAGCGGCGGCTCGAGATTGACGAAATCGTAGATGCGCGTCGCATAGACGTCGATATTGACCGGGGCGCCCAGGACGCGCTCGACCTCAAAGGCTTCGAGGCTGCGGATGAGCGACAGAACGAAGGCAGTCAAGATTGCCGGGAGGAGCAGGGGGATCGTCACGCGCCGCAAGGTCATGACCGTCGTCGCGCCCGACATGTCTGCGGCTTCCTCGAAGGACGCGTCGAGCTGGCGAAGCATCGGCGCCAGCAGTATCACCATGATCGGAACCGTGGTGAGGACAAGATGGACCCAGATGATGCCCCCGATGGAGTAGATCGAGAACACCGGCCCGTCGATGAAGGGAAGCCTCTCGAGCGCGAGGTTGATCAGGCCGTAGTTGGAATCGAGCAGCAGAATCCAGCCGAGCATCATCGGAAAGACGGGCAGGAGGAAGCCGAACCAGAAGGCAAGCTCGATGAAGCGATGTCCGGGCAGCCGCACGCGGACGAGAAGCCACGCGATCCCGAATGCCACAACCACGGCAATCGGCACGCGGATGACGAGGAGAAAGGAATAACCGATCGCCGTCAGTGTCCGCGCGCTGGTGAAGACGTCGCGCCAGCCGGCGAAGCCGAGATGAAACGGCGCGCCCAGATCCGCAACGTCGAAGCTCGCCGCGATGACATAGATCACCGGAGCGAGCGTCAAGGCCGCGATCAGCGCAGCGAAAGCGGCGCCCGCCACCGTGTTTCGCTGGCGCGACACGGGTGAGCCGATTGACGAAACGCGGTTCAACGGCCGAACGTCACGCGTACCTGGCCGAGACCCTCGATGCGCGCCTCGACAACGTCTCCGGGCTCAACCGCGGCCATCGGTCCGAGCGCACCCGTCATGATCACGTCGCCCGCCTGCAGAGGCCGGCCGCACTTCACCATGGTGTCTGCCAGCCAAACCGCGGCGTTCACGGGATTGCCCATGCAGGCGCTGCCTGCGCCGGTCGAGACGGTTTCGCCGCGCCGCGTCATTGTCATTGCGCAAGCAACAAGATCGACCTCGCTCAGCTTGCGCTTGCCTGCGCCGAGGACAAAATGGCTGCTCGACGCGTTATCGGCAATCGTATCCGCCAGCTTGATATCCCAGTTCGCGATTCGGCTGCCGACGATTTCGATCGCGGCACAGACATAGTCGGTCGCATCCGCGATATCGGCGATGCTGTGGCTTTCGCGATTGAGCGGCCGCTTGAGGACAATCGCGATCTCGGCCTCGACCTTGGGCTGCATCAGCTCGGCAAGGGGGATGGCGCGCCCTTCGCTCGCGAGCATGTCGTCGAACAGCATGCCGAAATCCGGCTGGTCGACGCCGAGCTGCTTTCGCACCGCTGTCGCCGTGAGGCCGATCTTGCGCCCGACGAGGCGCCGCCCGCGACCGAGCCGGAATTTCGTGTTGATCTCCTGCACCGCATAGGCGCTCGCCACGTCATCGGGCGCGATGAGATCGCGGATCGGCGCGCAAGGCCGATGCGTCTCGGCGGCCTCGCGCAGCCGCAAGGCGGCTTTCTCGATCTCGTCGCTCATGGTCCCTCCCGTTCCCGCTAGGTGTTTTTCGTGACGTCCAACTTCAAAAATCTCGCCGCGTTGCCGCCCTTCAGCGCGGCGAGCTGCGCATCCGACAGACCCAGACCCTCGAACATCGCGGCCGAATGTCTCTGCCCCGCGGTGAAAGGGTAATCCGAGCCGACGAAGATCTGGGTGTCGCCGTATACCTCGATCAAATGGTGCAGCAATCGCCGATCGAAGACGATGTTATCGTAGTAAAGCCGCCTAGCCGCGGCGGCGGGCGATGGGAAGGCGCGATTGAGCGCGGCGACCTTCTGCCATCCGGTTTCGAGCCGCGGCAGGAAGGCCGCGAGGGTGCCGCCGCCATGACTGAGGCCGATGCGCAGCTTAGGGAATTTATCGAGCACGCGGCCGGTGATGAAGGACGCGCCGGCCAAGCCGATATCGGTCGGGAAAGCGACGTAAGGCGCGACCATGCTTGGGCCGACAAGGCGGTCAGTCATGGTCGGGTGAAGGGCGTGGACGAAAATCGCGAGGTCCTGCCGCTCCGCTTCGGCGAAGAACGGATCGAAGAACGGGTCCCCGGGCGACTTGCCATTGATGTTGCTGCCGATCTCGATTCCGACGATTCCCCAGTCGCGCAACAATCGCAGCTCTCGCGCCGCAATCTCGGGGTCCTGCAATGCAACCATGCCCAAGCCAACGAAGCGATCGGGCGCCGATCGAACCATCTCGGCAATCGTCTCGTTGATGTGCCGCGCCATCGCCATCGTCGCTTTTGCATCGAGCCAATAGGACAGCAGCTCCGGCATCGGCGAGATCGCCTGCTTGCCAACATCTTCCGCGTTCATGTCGGCGATGCGGCGTGCCGTATCCCAGCAGCGGCTGTCGATAATGCGGAATTCCTTGCCGCCGACCATGACTGCCGCTTGATTGCCGGCGCGGTGATCGATCGCGGGCCATTTTTCCGCACCACATGACGGCGGCGGCGCGGGGAAGTCCATCGGCACGATATGGCAGTGAACGTCGATGATTTTCATTGCACAGCGGTCATCCGATCTGGTCTGGCGATGCACCGAGACGCTGCGAGAGCTTTCGCGCCGTGTTCGCCAGTTCGCGCGCCGGGCGGCCATCGAAATCGAGATCGAGCCTTCCCTGCACGCCCACCACGGCAATCGCGGCGACGATGCGGTTGTTGTGATCGAAGATCGGCGCGGCGAGCGCGGCGCGGCCCGGAGCGCTCAGATTTTCCGCGAAGGACAGGCGGTGCATGCGGAATCGCGCCAGCATCGGCTCGACATCGGCAAAGCTCTTCAGCCCGGCCTGCGCGGCCATGCCCTTCGGGTCCGCCAGTTCGGCTTGTATCGAAGCATGCGTCAGCCGCCGATCGAGATAGGCTGCAAAAATCCGCCCGAAGGACGAAGTGAGGAGAGGCATCACCGTGCCGAATCGGACGGTCAGCGACATGATTTCCGGCGTCTCGGCGATGCGCATGATGGTCGGCCCGTGATTGGCCCAGATCGCCAGTGAAATCGTGTGGCCGAGGAGGTTGCGCAGATCGTCCATCGCCGCCTGCGCGATCTCCATGATGTTGATGCGGCGCATCGCGGCGATGCCGAGCTCGAGCGCAAACGGACCGAGGTCGTAACGGCCGCCGCTCTCGTTTTGCACGACGAGGCCGGCGCGGATAAAGCTCGCGAGGTATTTGTGCGCCTTGCCCGGTGCCATGCCGGTCGCCGCGGCGATGGCGGTGAGGTTCATCGCGCCCTTCGCCTGCACCAGCGCCCGCAACACCGGCGTGCCGTTTTCGATCGATTGGATGCCGGTGCTGGCCGGCCGCTCGATCACCTCGAGCTCGTTGACACCGACTGCCAAAGCATGTTCTCCTAACGAAATGCGTTACCTATTGCGTAACAGATTTTTCTCATACCGTAAAGTTTGTCGAGGGGGTTGAGATGCTGCAGGAGATCAGATCGCGCTTCATCGCAGCGAACGGCGTCCGCACCCACTACTGGGAATCCGGGAATGGCGGGCCGACCGTCGTGGCGCTCCATGGCGGCGGCGCCGGTTCATCGGGCCTAGCGGGGATGGGGCCGCTGCTCGAACGCCTCGGCGATCGCGCGCGCTGCATCGCGCCCGATTCGGTCGGGGGATTCGGCCTCACCGACCCTTACGCGCCGGTGCCGCACGGGCTGCTGACGCGCGTGCGGCATACGGCCGACGTCATCGACGCGTTGTGCCTGCCGAAAGTCTCGCTCGTCGGCAATTCGCAAGGCGCGTGGACGGCCGCGCAATATGCCATCCACCATCCCGATCGCGTCGAAAAGCTCGTTCTGATCTCTTCGCTTACCATCGCCAACTCGCTCAACATTCCACAGCGGCCGACCGAGGCGCTGAAGGCGCTCAACGATTACGACGGAACCCGCGAAGGCATGCGGCGCATCCTTCAGGCGCTGATCATCGATCCGGCGCGCATCACGGACAAGCTGATCGACGAGCGTCAGGCGGCGGCGATCCGTCCGGGCGCGCTCGACTCCTTCCGCGCTTTCGGCCGCGCCAGCGCGGCGCTGCGGCAGAGCCCGCTCTTCGCGCTCCAGATGGATATGACGCGCTCGCTTCCTCTGTTGGCGAAGACGATTCCGACAATCTTCATCTGGGGCGACAGCGATACATTCGCGCTGCCCGAGACGGGCCGCAAAATCGGCGAATTTGTGCCCGAGGCAAAATTTCATTGGGTGCCCGGCGCGGGTCACCAGGTGCAAACCGACAAGCCGGACGAGACGGCGAAGATCATCCGCGACTTCTTCGGCTTATAGAGCCGCGCCGGGAGGGGCGTTGTCATGCTGACCACGGAGCAGAACGAGCGGCTGACGCGGGTTGGGCCCAACACGCCCTGCGGCGAATTGCTGCGCCGGTATTGGCAGGTGCTCTGCCCCTTGGGCGAGATCACCGCCGCCAAGCCGAAAAAGCGGGTGCGCCTTCTCGGCGAGGATCTGCTGGTCTATCGCGGCGACGACGGCGTCCTCTATTGTATCGCCGAGCACTGCCTGCATCGCCGCGCCTCGCTGTTCTACGGCTTCATCGAGCCGGGCGGCATCCGCTGCTGCTATCACGGCTGGAAGTTCGATTGCGCGGGCAAATGCATCGAGCGTCCGTTCGAGAAGCAAACGCCCGACAATCTCGCGACGAAGGCTTATCCAGTCCAAGAACTCGGCGGCTTGCTGTTCGTCTATATGGGGCCCGATCC
>DATEKH010000154.1:0-5620 GCA_035277525.1 Allostellaceae bacterium | reverse complement strand
TCGGCGCCGATGCCAGCGCGGCGGCGCCCGCACCCGGAGCGCGCCGACCGGTTCTGGCGGCGGTGCTGGCGGTCGCCGTCACGCTCGGCGCCGGCGCACTTTATCTCCATGTCGGCGCGCCGGGTCTGCCCGACGATCCCTATGCGGCGCGCGGCCCCGAGCGCGTGCGCGCCGCGGAAGCACAAGCCGAAATGGCCCAGATCAAGGCCATGGTCGCGCGGCTCGCCGATCATCTCAAATCCAACCCCGACGATCTCGATGGCTGGCTGCGGCTCGGCCGGTCCTACGCGGTGTTGGGCGAGCGCGCGCAAGCCGACAGCGCCTTCGCCGCGGCCGAGCGCCTCAAACCCAACGACCCGGACGTTCTCCTCGCCGAGGCGCAGGCGATGATGGTCGGCCGCGGGGTCGCCGACCCGATCCCCGACCCGGTGGTGGTGCTGTTGAAGCGCGTCGAAGCCATCGATCCGAAACAGCCCGTGGCGTTGTGGTATCTCGGCCTCTATGCCGCGCAGCAAAGCGATTTCGCCGGCGCACGCGCCGAATGGCAAAAGCTTCTCACCGTCCTGCCAGCCGCCAGCCCCGAGCACCGCACGATCGAATCCGCGCTCGAGGCGATCAAGGAGCGATAAGAAAGTGACAACGATCCCTATTGAGCGGATTCTGCAGCCGGCGGTGCTCAGACAAGCAGAGAAGAGGAGGGAAGATGGGTAACCTTACGGGAGGATGCGCATGCGGTTCCGTCAGATTCGAGCTTGGGGGTCATCCGCTTTGGGTGTTGGCATGCCACTGTGATGCTTGCAAGAAAAGAACCGGAAGCGCTTACGGCGTGGCCGTAATGGTCGAAAACCAAGCGGTGAAGGAATTCTCGGGCAAGACGCGGACCTTCACCCGGATCGGCGACAGCAGAAACAAAGTTCATTACGAATTCTGCCCCGACTGCGGGACGACGCTGCGATGGCACGTGGATATCGTCCCGGGACGCCAGGCGTTCGCCGGTGGGACGATTGACGACATGAGCCTGCTGAAGCTGACGGCGGAGATGTATACCGATGCCGCCCTGCCCTGGGCTCGGATCGGATGCGAGCTTGCACGGGCTCGCTCGCCCGATGACGCGTTTCGGCACCTGATGGTTTCCAAGACAAAATCGGCTTACGCCGGGCGGTGACGTGGCGACCGCGACGACTTATGCTTGTCCGATGGACGGCCGAGGAAGGGGTCCGGGCATGACACAGGGCAGAGCCGTTATCAGCCACGTCGTCATTAGCTGTTTCGATTTTCCGGCGATGGTCGATTACTACACCCGGGTGCTGGGCTTCTCGCTCTCCGATATCGGGCGGATCGGCGAGACCGATCTCTGCTTCCTCACCTTCGATCCCGAAGCCGAGCATCATCAGCTGGCGCTGACCGGACGCCGCCAAGGCAAGCCGGGCGAGGGCGCGCTCAATCATGTCTGCTTTCGCCTCGAAACATACGAGGCCTTGCAGGCCCGGCACCGGCTGCTCGCGGAGCGCGGCGTTCGCGGGATTACGACGGTGAGCCACGGCTCCTGGCTCTCGCTCTATTCGGAGGACCCCGAGGGCAACAAGATCGAGTTCCGCTGGGACCTGCCGTGGTATGTCGGCCAGCCTTTTGCCAAGCCGGTCGATCTCGCCTTGAGCGAGGACGCGATCAGGCGTGCGATCCTCGATGAGAACAAGGACAATCCGCGCTTCGAGCCGATGGCGGCCTGGCGCGCCAAAGCCGTCGCGAAGCTACCCGTGGTTTAGATCAGTTCGCGCTGAAGGCGGCCTCGGTCTTCTCGCGGATTTCCTCGACCGTGACGCCGGGCGCGCGCTCCAGGAGCCGCATCTCCTTGTGGCCGTGCTTGTCGATCTCGAACACGCCGAGATCGGTGATGACGAGGTCGACGACCCGCGCGCCGGTCAAAGGCAAGGTGCAGCGCTTCAGCAATTTCGGCCCGTCCTTCGCGGTGTGTTCCATCACCACGACAACCTTCTTGACGCCGGCGACAAGGTCCATGGCCCCGCCCATGCCCTTCACGACCTTGCCGGGGATCATCCAATTGGCGAGGTCGCCATTCGCGGCCACTTGCATGGCGCCGAGGATCGAGAGATCGATATGCCCGCCGCGGATCATCGCGAAGCTGTCGGCGCTCGAGAAATAGCTCGTGGTCGGCAGCTCGGTCACGGTCTGCTTGCCGGCATTGATGAGATCGGGATCCTCCTCGCCTTCATAGGGGAAGGGTCCCATCCCCAGCATGCCGTTCTCGCTCTGGAGCTGCACCTGCATGCCCTTGGGGATGTAATTCGAGACGAGCGTCGGAATGCCGATGCCGAGATTGACATAGAAGCCGTCGCGCAGCTCGAGCGCCGCGCGCGCCGCCATCTCATCGCGTGTCCAAGGCATGTTACGCCTCCTGATCAAGAGATAGCGTCATGCCCGCCCCCGGGCACTTCGTCCCGGGGGGTGTTCCGGGCATCCACGATTTGAAGACGTGGATCGCCGGGACAAGCCCGGCGATGACGTAAAATGGTAACGGCCGATCACCGCTTACGCCCTTTTCCTCACCGTGCGCACCTCGATGCGCTTCACCGGCTCTTTGATGTGCACGATGCGCTGCACGAAGATACCCGGCGTCATGATGTGATCGGGCTCGATCTCGCCGGGCTCGACCAGGTGTTCGACCTCGGCGACGGTGATCTTGCCCGCGGTCGCCATCACCGGATTGAAGTTCCGCGCGGTCTTGCGATAGACGAGATTGCCTTCGCGATCGCCCTTCCAGGCATGAACGATTGCGAGATCGGCAACGAGGCCCTCTTCCATCACATAGTTCGCGCCGTTGAACTCACGCGTCTCCTTGCCCTCGGCGATCACCGTGCCGTAACCCGTCTTGGTGAAGAAGGCCGGGATACCGGCCCCGCCCGCACGGATGCGTTCGGCCAGGGTTCCCTGCGGGTTGAATTCGAGCTCGAGCTTGCCCTCGAGATAAAGCTGGGCGAACAGCTTGTTCTCGCCGACATAGGAGGAAATCATCTTGCGGATCTGGCGCGTCTCGAGCAGCAGCCCCAGCGCCGCGCCGTCGGTGCCGGCATTGTTCGACACCACCGTCAGATTCTTGACGCCCGATTTGCGGATCGCCTCGATCAGCGCGTCGGGCACGCCGCAGAGACCAAATCCGCCCGACATCAGCATCATCCCGTCGCGCAACAGCCCTGCGAGCGCGGCTTCCGCGGTCGGATAGACCTTGTTCGCCATTTAAGGCCTCTCCCTTTTATCTCTCGCAGAGACATAACACGCCGCCCCGTCCCACGCCACCCGGTCGCGCGCGGGCGCGGCGCGGAAAATCCGCCGGCGACGCTGCCCGCTCAGCCGCGGTCGCGCGGCGAGGCGATCTCGTCGATGGCGCGGGCGAGCTTGATGTCGCGCTCGCTCAAGCCCTCGACGTCATGGGTCGCGAGCAGGATCTCGACCCGGTTATAGACATTGAACCATTCCGGATGATGATCCATCTTTTCCGCGAGCAGCGCGACGCGCGCCATGAAGGCCCAGGCTTCGCTGAAGGTGCCGAAATGAAAGACCTTGCGGATGGCGTCGCGGTCCTCGACCTCGGCCCAACCCCTCAGCTCCGCGACCGCTTCCTTGCGCTTTGCGCCGACCAGCCTCTCAACCATCTTGTCCCTCCATCGCAATCATGATCCGCTCGCCACCCTCACTCGCCGACCTCGAAGCCTTGGCGCAGCAGGCGCTGGCGACCATACCCGAGGAATTAAAGCGCCATTTGGGCCCGGTCGTCATCCGCCTTGACGAGTTTCCCGACGAGGAGACCGAGCGCGAGATGGGGCTCGAGGACTCGTTCGAGCTGCTCGGTCTCTATCGCGGCGTCGCCTTGCCGCATCAGAGCGTGTCGAGCCCGCGCGCCGGCATCGACATGATCTTCCTCTACCGGCGCCCCATTCTCGACTATTGGTGCGAGACCGGAGAAGATCTTTACGCCGTGGTGCGCCACGTTCTCATCCACGAGATCGGTCATCATTTCGGTTTCTCCGACGAGGACATGGAGCGGATTGAAGGCGCGTAGCACAGTCGAGGCCGGTAGGGCCGAGCCGTCGTGCGAAGCAAAATCCAAAGGGCGTAGCACAGGCGAGGCCGGTAGGGCCGAGCCGTCGTGCGAAGCAATACCGGCGCGTAGCACGGGACGCGCGCGAATCCAGCGCGGCTCCGTCGTGCGAAGCAAAACTCAAACCAACGCCTTCACACGCCGACGCAATTCCGGCAGAAGCTCCGCCTCGAACCAGGGATTGCGCCGCTCGAACATCATCGCCCGCCAGGAGGGATGCGGCAGCGGCAGGTAACGCGGCAGAAAATCGCGCCACGCCGCGACGGTCTCTGTCATGCTGCGCCGTTTCGCCGCGGCGAGGTAATAAGCGATCGCATAGGAGCCGACGAGCAGGGTCAGCTCGATCCGCGGCAGAACGCCGAGCACCCGCGCGTGCCAGAGCGGCGCACATTCCGGGCGCGGCGGCAAATCGCCTCCGCCCTCGCTGCGCCCGGGATAGCACAGCCCCATCGGCAGGATGGCGATGCGCGTCTCGTCGTAGAAAGTTTCGCGATCGATGCCGAGCCATTGGCGCAACCGGTCGCCGCTGCGGTCGTCGAAGGACAAACCGGTCTCGTGCACCTTGGTTCCGGGCGCCTGGCTGGTGATGAGAAGCCGCGCCGAAGCCTGGCCGCGCAGCACCGGGCGCGGCCCCAGCGGCAGATGCGGCGCGCAGACCGCGCAGCCGCGGATTTCGGCAAAGAGCGCATCGCGCGTCGTTTCCGGCATTTTCAATTGCTAGCAGGAGAACCACCAAGGTACAAAGGCACCAAGCCCGTTTCTTGGTGCCTTGGTGTCTTGGTGGTTATCTTTATCGTGTGGGCAAAACGGCGATTGCACGGGCGGCGTCGCCGCCTATGATGCGGCCCGCCACGATCAAAAAACCCCAGGGGCGGCCTCATGAAGAAAATCGACATCTTTCCGCATATCTTCCCGAAATCCTATTTCGACAAGATGGTCGAGATCATCCCGAACCCCGCGACGATCCGGCGCTGGACCAACATCCCCGTGCTCTACGATCTCGAGCGCCGGCTCGGCATGATGGAAGAGTTCGGGCCGGATTATCAGCAGATCCTGACGCTTTCCATGCCGGCGGTGGAATATGTCGCGCCTGCGGAGCGCTCGCCCGATCTCGCCAAGCTCGCCAATGACGGCATGGCCGAGATCGTCGCCAAGCACAAGAACCGCTTTCCGGCCTTCGCCGCCTCGGTGCCGATGAACAACGTGAAAGCGACGCTCGCGGAGATCACCCGCGCTGTCGAGAAGCTCGGCGCCAAGGGCATCCAGATCTTCACCAATGTCAACGGCCGGCCGCTCGATGATCCCGAATTCGCGTCGATCTTCGAGGCCATGCATGGCTACGATCTGCCGATCTGGATGCACCCGACGCGGCCGCAGAAATTCGCCGACTATCCGACCGAGACCGGCTCGAAATACGATATTTGGTGGGTGTTCGGCTGGCCCTATGAGACCAGCGCCGCGATGGCGCGCATGGTGTTCTCGGGCTTCTTCGACAAATGGCCG
>DATEKH010000153.1:0-7655 GCA_035277525.1 Allostellaceae bacterium | reverse complement strand
CCTCACGGTCACCGACCACGCCTCGCGCTTTCTGTTGATGTGCGAGGCCCTGGAATCGACCCGCGAGGATCTTGCCATCACCGCCTTCGAGCAGCTGTTCCGCGAGTGCGGCCTGCCCGGCGCCATCCGCTCCGACAACGGCGTGCCGTTCGCCAGTCCGAATGCGCTCTTAAACCTCTCCAAACTGTCGGTCTGGTGGCTGCGCCTCGGCATCGCCATCGAGCGCATCAAGCCGGGCCACCCGCAGCAGAACGGCCGCCACGAGCGCATGCACCTGACGCTCAAACGCGAGGCCACTCGCCCGCCGGGCATGAATGCCTTGCAGCAGCAGGCGCGCTTCGACGCCTTCCGCAGCGAGTTCAATACCGAGCGGCCGCACGAGGCGCTCGGTATGCGCTGCCCCGCCGAGCTCTATTCAGCCTCGAGCCGGCGCTACGACGGCCTGCCCGAGATCGCCTACCCGCTGCACGATCGCGAGGTGCTGGTCACCGCCTGCGGCCGCATCTGCATGCACCGCAAGCGGGTCAACATCTCCACCGTGCTCGCCGGCCAGAAGCTCGGCATCAAGGAGGTCGACGAGGGCATTTGGCTCGTCAGCTTCCTCGATTACGATCTCGGTTACATCGACCTGGAGCAGAAAACCCTGCAACCTCTCGACAACCCGTTCGGCCCGAGGTTGTCACCCATGTCTTAGGTACAGACCGTTACCCATGTCTCCGGTCCGTACATCTGCAAAGGTGGTAGCGGGGGAGGGACTTGAACCCCCGACCTTGGGATTATGATTCCCCTGCTCTAACCAGCTGAGCTACCCCGCCACGAGGGAAATCGGATATAGAAGCGGGCCACTTCCCCGTCAAGCCGCGCGGCGGATCCAACCGCCGCCGAGAACGCGCGCGCCGTCATAGATGACGCAAGCCTGGCCCGGCGCTACGCCCAAGGCCGGCGCGTCGAGCACGACCTCGCCGCCGCCTGTCTCATCGAGCATGAGCGCGCCTTGGAGCGGGGCCTGCGCCGAGCGCAGCTTCACGGAAACGCGCATCGTCTCGTCTTTATGCGCGCCGCCCAGCCAATTGACGTCGCGCAACGCGACGCGGCGTTGGCCGAGCGATGCGCGCGGACCGACGACGACGCGGCGCACCTCCGGCTCGAGGCGCAAGACGAAGAGCGGCTCGGCCGCGGCGACGCCCAAACCCTTGCGCTGTCCCACGGTGAAATGCACGACGCCCGGATGCGTGCCGAGCACCCTCCCCGCCTCGTCGACGATCTCGCCGGGCTCGATCGCGCCGGGACGCAGCTTTTGCAAAAGCTCGCCGTAAGAGCCTGTCGGCACGAAGCAGATATCCTGGCTGTCGGGCTTTTGCGCGACCGGCAGACTAAAGCGCGCGGCGAGCGCGCGGGTCTCGTCCTTGCTCAAAGCGCCCAAGGGGAAGCGCAGATAGTCGAGCTGCGCGCGCGTGGTGGCGAAGAGGAAATAGCTTTGATCGCGCGCCTCGTCGCGCGCGCGGTGAAGCTCGGGGCCG
The DNA here is from genome assembly GCA_035277525.1 of Allostellaceae bacterium. Lineage (GTDB taxonomy): Bacteria > Pseudomonadota > Alphaproteobacteria > ATCC43930 > CGMCC-115725 > CAIKMD01. The sequence continues at coordinate 6,135 of DATEKH010000153.1, read as the reverse complement.
CTGTCGCCCGCGATCCGCTGCGCGTAATGGCCGGTGGCGAGCGCATCGGCGCCCAGATCCTTGGCGGTCGCCAGAAGATCGCGGAACTTCACCGTGCGATTGCAGGCGATGCACGGGATGGGCGTCTCGCCGCGCAGATAGGTGTCGGCGAAATCGTCGATCACCTCGGAGCGAAAGCGCGCCTCGTAATCGAGCACGTAATGCGCGATGCCGAGGCGCTCCGCGACGCGCGCGGCGTCGTAAATGTCCTGCCCGGCGCAGCACGCGCCTTTCTTGCCGGTGGTGGCGCCGTGATCGTAGAGCTGCAAGGTCACGCCCACCACTTCGCAGCCCGCCTCGACCAGGAGAGCGGCCGTGGTCGCGCTGTCGACGCCGCCCGACATGGCGACGACGACGCGGCAATCCTTGGCGGGCTTCGGCAGATCGAAAGGATGGGCGCGCATTGAGCGCTTGGCTCAGACGTTCATCATGTTCCGCGTCGCCTGGGGCAGGCGCACGGTGAGCCCGTCGAGCTCCTCGGTCATGATGATCTGGCAGCCCAATCGCGAGGTCTGGGTCAATCCGAAGGCGAGATCGAGCATGTCTTCCTCGTCCTCGCTCGCGTCTTTCAGGAGCTCGATCCAATCGGGATCGACGATGACGTGGCAGGTCGAGCAGGCGAGCGAGCCCTCGCATGCGCCTTCGATGTCGATGTCGTTGCGATGCGCGATCTCGAGCACGGACAGGCCGATCGGCGCTTCGACCTCGCGCCGCGTGCCGTTGCGCTCGATGAAGGTCATCTTGGGCATTCTCTCCCCACTCACTCGATCTTGGGCGCGAGGTCTTCGGCTCTGAGCGCGGCTTCGAGCGCGGCATGCTCGATCGTGTCGGTGCCATAATCGACGAGATCGAGCACCTGGATCCCCGCTCCTTCCGCCGCATGCGAGACCAGCGCCACCTCGATCGGCGGCGCCGCGATCACCGCATGCGTCACCGGCCGTGCCAGCTGCTTCTCGGCGCGGGCGCGCAAGCCCAGCAGCAGCGCTTCGAGATCCGCCGCCTCGAGCAGCCGCTCGCCATCGCCGCTGGGAAGAATCTCGGCATTGCCGCCCACCGCGATCGCGACCGCGCCGGTCTTGGCGCCGACCGCGATTCCGACCGACGCGCCGGGCGCATCCCGATCGAGCGGCCCGCCCTCCGGCTCCTCGATCTGGAAGAGCTTCATCGGATCAGACGTGGAAGGATTCGCCGCAGCCGCAACGCCCCTTTTCATTGGGGTTGCGGAAGGTGAAGCCCGATTGCAGCTTGTCCTCGACGTAGTCCATCTCGGTGCCGATGATGAACATCGTCGCCTTGGGGTCGATCAGAATGGTGACGCCCTTATCCTCGACCACCTCGTCGAACTTGCCCTTCTCGTCGGCGTATTCGAGGGTGTAGGTCAGGCCCGAGCAGCCGCGCGAACGCACGCCGACGCGGATGCCCGCGGAGGGCTTGCCGCGCTTGGCCAAGAGCGCCTGGATACGCTTGGCCGCCTCGTCGGTGACGGTCATGGCCTGTTTGCGTGCCATCATGATCCCCGGTTGATACCACCCTTATGTGGTTCCGGCCAGGGCGGTTGTCACCCCTTCCGCCCCCAGCCGCTTGACCCCGGCGGCTATGGTTTCCACCGCGTAATCAACCTCATCTGCGGTGGTAAACCGCCCCAGACCGATGCGCAGCGAGGCCGCCGCCAGGTCCTCCGAAACCCCGAGCGCGCGCAGCACGAAGGATGGCTCGATCTCGGCGGCGGTGCAGGCCGAGCCGGTCGAGAGCGCGAGGCCCGGACAGGCCTCCATCAAGGCTGGCGCCGGAATGCCGGGGAAACTTAGGTTGAGGCTTCCCGGCAGGCGCTGCTCGGCATCGCCATTGAGCCTGGTCTGCGGCAGGTTGCGCAGAATCCCGGCAAGGAAGCGCTGGCGCAGATCGAGGAGGCGCTTTGCCTCCTCGCCCATCTCCGCCGCGGCGAGCGCCGCGGCCTCGCCGATCCCGACGCAGAGCGGCACCGGCAAAGTGCCCGAGCGCAGCCCCCGCTCCTGCCCGCCGCCATCGATCAGCGGCGCGATGCGCGCCCGCGGCCGGCGGCGGACATAAAGCGCGCCGATGCCCTTGGGGCCGTAGATCTTGTGGCCAGAAATGGACATCAAGTCGATGCCCATGGCGTCGACATTAACGGGCATCTTGCCGACCGCCTGCGCGGCGTCGCTGTGAAACAGCACGCCGTGCTTGCGGCAAAGCGCGCCGACCTCGGCCAAAGGCTGGATGACGCCGATCTCGTTATGCGCCGCCATCACCGAGACCAGCGCCGTGCTCTTGTCGATCGCGGCTTCAAGCCGCTCCAGATCGACAAGGCCCGAAGGCTCGACCGGCAGATAGGTTGCGCGAAAGCCTTCCGCCTCCATGGCGCGGCAGCTCTCGATCACGCATTTATGCTCGGTGGCGAGCGTCACCACGTGATCCTTGCCGAATTGGCGATGGAAGCGCAGCGCACCCTTGACCGCGAGATTGTTCGATTCGGTGGCGCCCGAGGTGAAGATGATCTCGCGCGGATCGGCCTTGATGATAGCGGCGAGCTGCGAGCGCGCGCGCTCGACCGCAGCCTCGGCCTCGCGGCCATAGGCATGCGTCACCGAATGCGGATTGCCGAATTTCTCGGTGAACCAGGGCAGCATCGCCTTGAGCACGCGCGGGTCGCAAGGCGTGGTCGCCTGATAGTCGAGATAGACCGGCGGCCGATTGGCGCGGCGTGCAATGGCGGCGGTCATGCGGCGCTCGCTTGGCTGCGCACGTAGAGTGCGGTCCAGGCCTCGACGAGATGATCGATATCGGCGGATTCGGTGCGCCAACCGAGGCTGATGCGGATGGCGCATTCCGCGTCGGCAGGCGGCACGCCCATGGCATCGAGCACATGGCTGCGCGTAACCTTGCCGGAGGAGCAGGCCGCGCCCGCGCTCACCATCACGCCGGCGAGATCGAGCGCCATCACCTGCGTCGCCGAGGCGACGCGGGGCATTTGAATGCAGAGCGTGTTGGGGAGGCGCGCCGCCTCGCCGCCAAAAACCCTCGCCGCGGGCGCGACCGCCTGCAAGCGCCGTTCCGCCATGTCGCGCAGCGCGGCCATGCGCGGCGCGGCGCTCGTCTCCTCGACAGCGAGCTTTGCCGCCGCGCCGAAGCCGACAATGCCGGGGAGATTCTCAGTGCCGCCGCGCCGACCGCGCTCCTGCCCGCCGCCCGCGATCAAGGGCTTCAGCGCGAGGTCGCCGCGCGCGACGAGCGCGCCCGTGCCCATCGGCCCGCCGATCTTATGCGCCGAGATCGTCATGAGATCGGCGCCGAGGCCATGAAAATCGACCATCGCCTTGCCGGGTCCTTGAACGGCGTCGCAATGATAGAGCGCGTGATGCGCATGCGCGATGCGGGCGATCTCGGCCGCAGGCTGGATCACACCGGTCTCGTTATTGGCAAACATTACCGAGACCAGCGCCGGGCGATTGTCCTCGGCGAGCATCGCCTCGAGCGCATCGAGGTCGACCACGCCCGAAGGCGTCATTGGAATCCGCCTTGCCTCGGGCGCGGCGGCGAGGACCGAATCATGCTCGATCGCCGAGACCAGCACGCAACGCTCCGGAAGGGCTTTGAGCGCGAGGTTGTTCGATTCGGTGCCGCCGCTGGTGAAGATGACGTCCTCCGGCGCGGCGTTGACGAGCGCCGCCACCGCGACGCGCGCCGCCTCGATCGCCTGGCGCGCGCGCCGCCCGAAACGATGCACCGAGGAGGGATTGCCGCAAAGCGAAAGCGCGCGCGCGATCGCCTCGATCGCTTCCGGGCGCATCGGCGCGTTGGCGTTCCAATCAAGATAGGTGGCGCGCTTGCCGGTCATGAACCAGGAACGAAAACCGGAGCTATTGCGCCGCGACCGCGCTGCCCGCCGCGCGCGCGAGCCCCTCGCGATGCAGCGCGCCAGCGCGGCCCAAGACGCGCTGCTCGCACACATCGGCGAGCGTCACCGAGCTCAGATAGAGATGAATCTGATTGCCGAGCTCTTCCCAGAGATCATGCGTCAGGCAGCGGCTCTTGTTGCCGGCGCAACCCGTGGGCGCGCCGGGCGTGCAGCGCGTGGCGCGGATCGGCTCGTCGACCGCGAGGATGATGTCGGAGATCCGCGTCCCGGCCGCGCCGCGCGCCAGGAGATAGCCGCCGCCCGGGCCGCGCACGCTCTTGACGAGATTGGCGGTGCGCAGCTTGGCGAAAAGCTGCTCGAGATAGGACAGCGAAATTTCCTGGCGCTCGGCAATTTCTGCCAGGGAGATCGGCTCGCCGGTACCGTGCTTGGCGAGATCGACCATGGCCATCACCGCGTAACGCCCCTTGGTGCTCAGCCTCACTCGTTGACGCTCCTTCTGTCGCTGCCGTAGGCGCCGCCGGGGACCGAATCCCCGAGCGCCTGGCGCTCGCGCTCTTCCTCGAGCGCGGCCAGCCGCGCCCGCAGCCGCGCCACCTCGCCATGGAGCACGCTCAGCTGACAGGCGATCGGATCGGGCGTGTCGTCGCAGGGCGTGCCGTAAGGCAGGAACGGCGCCGCCGCCTCGGGCTTCGGGCGCTCGCCGATGATCTTCGCCGGAATTCCCGCGATGCTGACGCCCGCCGGTACTTCGCTCAGCACCACCGCATTGGCGCCGATGCGCGCACCGCGGCCGACGGTGAAAGCGCCCAGCACCTTGGCGCCGGCGCCGACAATGACATTGTCGCCAAGCGTCGGGTGCCGCTTTCCCCGCTGCAGCGAGGTGCCGCCGAGCGTGACGCCCTGATAGAGCGTGACATCGTCGCCGATCTCGGCGGTCTCGCCGACCACCACGCCGACGCCGTGATCGATGAAGAGCCGCCGGCCGATCTTGGCGCCGGGATGGATCTCGATGCCGGTCAGGCTGCGCGAGATCGTCGACAGGAAGCGGGCGGAAACCACCCAGCCGCGCTGCCACAGCCAATGCGCCATGCGGTGCACGACCACGGCGTGAAAGCCCGGATAGCACAGCGCCACCTCGAGCGCCGAGCGCGCGGCCGGATCGAGGCGCAGGACGTTGGCAATATCGTCGCGCAGGTTCTTGAATATCATGGATTTCACTATGCTATGATCGCACGCCCGTTCGGACCCCGCCTCCCAGCGGCCGGTCACGGCTTGGAGGCAATATAGCTAGCCCGAGTAATTCGATCAAGTATTGCTGGTGAATCATGTGTAATAGCGGGGGCGAAAGCCCAGTAAGTTGCTCGGGTATATCGGCATGCCCGAGGTGAATTTCAACGGTCCGGTCGGGCGCATCGAGGGCCGCTATCAGCAGGCAAAGCAGGACAACGCGCCGATGGCGCTGTTGCTGCATCCGCACCCTCAACATGGCGGGACGATGAACAACAAGGTGGTCTACACCTTGTTTCACGCTTTCGCGCGAAACGGCTATTCCGTGCTGCGCTTCAATTTCCGCGGCGTCGGGCGCAGCCAGGGTTCTTTCGACCGCGGCGAAGGCGAGCTCGCCGATGCCGCCGCGGCGCTCGACTGGCTTCAAGTCTACAACCCTGGCGCGCGCGCCTGTTGGGTCGGCGGATTCTCCTTCGGCGCCTGGATCGGCATGCAGCTGTTGATGCGCCGGCCGGAGATCGCCGCCTTCGTCTCGGTGGCGCCGCCCGCCAATCTGTTCGATTTCGGCTTTCTCGCGCCCTGCCCGGCCTCGGGCCTCATCGTCCAGGGCGATCACGACCAGATCGTGCCGCTCGAGGCGATGCAGAAGCTGGTGCAGAAACTGATGCATCAGCGCGACATCGCGATCGACTATCGCGTGATTCCCGGCGCCGATCACTTTTTCCAGAATCATCTGGAAGAGCTGAGCGCCGTGGTCGAGGATTACATCGCGAACGCAACGCCGCGCCGCGCCGCTGCCGGCTGAGACTGACGCATTTCGAAAAGCCGGACCTCGCCCCTCTCCGCGCGAGTGTAAAGACCGGGGACATGGTTGACAGGTGTTCGGGGACATACTGGACAGGTGGAAGATAGGCGCAGCGGGCCGCGACCGCCAAGAGTCTGGCGGCGTGCTGCGCCGGGACGACGCGGGATGAGATGAGCCAGCGGCG
>DATEKH010000152.1:0-84026 GCA_035277525.1 Allostellaceae bacterium | reverse complement strand
CGCCGTGAAGCAGGTGATGGAGAAGTATCACCTGCCCGGCACGATCGCGGTCAATTTCGGTCCGGCCGAGGAAGAGATCGCGAGCCGGCCCTTCATCGTCCGCGCCGGCTATTTCAAGAATGTCGACGCGGCGATCTATCTTCATATCGGCGATAATTTCAACACCGGCTGGGGCCTGCAGACCTATGCGGCGATCGGCGTGCAATTCGCCTTCCACGGCAAGACCTCGCATGCCGCCATCGATCCCTGGGACGGCAAGAATGCGCTCGATGCGCTCGAGCTGATGGATGCCGGCGTCGCCTTCCTGCGCCAGCAGATGAAGCCGACCTACCGCATTCATCGCTCGATCATGGCCGGCGGCATCCAGCCGAACGTGATCCCGGATTTCACCAAGATTTGGTATTTCATCCGCGATGCCGACATGCCGAGCGCCAAGGCGACCTACGACAAGCTGCTCAACATCGCCAAGGGCGCCGATCTCATGACCGGCACGTCGCATGAAGTAATCTATCAGGCTTCCGCTTGGCCTCAGCTCTCGAACAAGGCGCTATCGCAAGTGGTGCAGACGAACATCGAGGCGGTCGGCCTGCCGAAATGGAGCGAGGAAGAGGAGAAATTCGCGCGCGATTTCCAGAAGGCGGAGGGCAAGCCGGTCGTCGGCCTGTCGACGAAGCTTCAGACGGACGGACAGCGTCCGCAATCTTTCGCCTCGAACGATAGCGGCGATGTGTCCTGGGTCGTGCCCGCAGTGGTCTATGGCTTCCCGGCCAGCGTCCCCGGCATCCCCTATCACAATTGGATCGCAGCGGTGACGCCGACCAGCACCATCGCGCATAAGGGCGAGGTTGCCGGCGCCAAGGTGCTGGCGGGTGCGGTCCTCGATTTCCTGACCGAGCCGCAGGTGCTGAAGGCGGCGCATGAGGAATTCGAGCAGGAAACCAAAGCCACGCCGTATTTCTCGCTGGTGCCGCCGGACGCCAAGCCGGATACCGATCTCAACAAGGCGCTCATGGCGCAATACCGCCCGGCGATGAGCAAATTCTACCTGCATAAGACGCCGCGCTATCAACCCTAACGCGGCGGGCTCGAGGAGAAGGAGACCCTATGAAGATCTTCAATTTCCACTTGATGCCCTATGCCGATGCCGATCTCGACGCGATCGGCAAGCACGGCACGGCCTGGGTCACCTTCTCCAACAGTCATTACGATGCGAGGAAAGGCGCCGAGCTCTATCACCGCTATCTCGACGAGCTCGAATATGCGGACAAGCTCGGCTTCGACGGCGTCGTCCTCAACGAGCACCACCAGAACGCCTATGGGCTGATGCCGACGCCCGGCGTTCTGGCCGGGGCGCTCGCGCGCTCGGTGAAGCGCGCCAAGCTCGCCATCCTCGGCCGCGCCCTGCCGCTGCTGCACAATCCGCTGGCCGTCGCCGAGGAATACGCGATCCTCGACAATCTGACGCATGGGCGCTTCATCGCCGGTTTCGTGCGCGGCATCGGCGCCGAATATCACTCGATGGGGATCAACCCCACCCTCAGCCAAGCGCGGTTCGACGAGGCGCATGAGCTCATCATCAAGGCCTGGACCGAGCCAGGCCCCTTCCGCTACGCCGGCCGGCATTTCGAAATCAACTATGTCAATCCCTGGCCGCGCCCCTATCAGAGCCCGCATCCGCCGATCTGGATCCCCTCGCAGGGCTCGACCAGCACGATCCAGTGGGCGGCAAAGATGCGCTACACCTATTGCCAGACCCTCTCGCCCATCGCCATCGTGGCACGCTTCTTCCAGGCCTATCGCGACGAAGCCGAAAAACTCGGCTACACCGCGACGCCCGATCAGCTCGCCTGGTCGAACTCGATCTATGTCGCCGAGACCGACGCCAAGGCGATGAAGGAGGCGAAGCCTCATCTCGAGGCGCTCGCCAACCGCTTCCTCAGCATGCCGATCGAGATGCTGCTGCCGCCTGGCTATTCGAGCATCGATTCGATGAAGCGCGTCGCCGCGGCCAAGGTCCAGGCGCATGGCAAGCCACAGACCGCCGAGGACCTCGTCCGCCTGGGCGTGGTCATCGTCGGCTCGCCCGCGACGGTGCGCGAGCGCCTCGCCGAATACCAGGACCTCGCCGGGTTCGGCACCAGCCTGACGAAGACGCAGTTCGGCACGCTGCCGCGCGACATGACGCGCGCGAATATGGAAGCGATCGCCGAAGAGGTCCTGCCCTATTTCCGCGAGCGCGTGCCGCAGGCGAACGAGAAGGTGACGGCGCCGGCGTCTTGAGCGGTGTTTGGCCGACGATCTCAAGCAGATAAAGTTTACCCCTCTCCGCGCGAAGCGGGGAGAGGGAGGGGCCCAATGCGAAGCATTGGGAGGGTGAGGTGCTCTTGGCGCGACCCACCTCACCCGCTCAACCGGCTTGCGCCGGCTTCGCACCCTCTCCCCCCGCCAAGCGGGCGGAGAGGGTTATTCGGCTGCACGCTTGTCCGATTTCACCTCATCGAGAGATGCTCTCAAGGCAGCAACGCCGCCTCGAAAGCTGACGTGATCGCCGTCTTGCTCTTGCCGGCCGCGACGGCGTCGCCGATCGCGATCACCGTTTGACCGGGCTTTGCGAGCGCCTTGATTGCGTCGGCGGTGCCGCGCCGCGCGCGATAGTAGAACCAGTCGCGGAAGGCGGTCCGCGAGAAGACGTGCCGCAAGCCGGGCCAGCGCGCGATGCCGAGATCGAGTGCGAGCATCGCGACTGGCCCTAATCCGTAACGGTAGCGCGCCCCGGTGGCGATAACGATGCGATCGAACGGCGCCGCAACATCGGGAGCGCGGACGGGATCGACGCCATGGCGGAAGATCACGCCCTTCTCGGTGCAAGCGCGCACGAGTTCCCCGATATAGCGCGCGAAGGATTGAGGATTCGCTTCGTGGTCCTGAAAGAGCGGCGCCTTGCCGGCATAGCGGAACGCGCCGCCCGGTTGGCCCGCGCGCTCGAACACGGTCACCTGATTGCCCTCGGCAACGAGAGAGGCATAGGTGAGCCCGGCCGGCCCCGCGCCGATGACCGCGATCTTCTCGCCTGTCGGCGGCTTGCGGCCAACAAACAACAGCTCGCGTCCCGCCGCGCCATTGACGACGCAGCCGAGCCGCGCGCCGCTGCGCATCTCATCGACGCAGGTGTTGCAGGCAAGGCAGCGCCGCGCCGTCTCGCCGCGGCGCAGCTTCTCGACCCATTGCGGCTCGGCGATGAGCGTGCGGCCAAGCGCGATGAAATCCGCCTTGCCGCTCTCGACCGCCGCAGCCGCCACGGCCGGATCGCCGAGGCGCCCGACGGCGATCACCGGCACGTTCACCGCCTGCTTCACCCCGGCGGCAAAGGGCAGGAAGGTGGCATCAGGCATCGCCATGGGCGGAATCTGCCGCGCCGCCGAAGGCAGCGAGCGATAATGACCGGCCGCGATGTGGAGCGCGTCTGCTCCGGCTTCCGCCGCCCAGATCGCGACCTGCCGCCCTTCGGCCCAAGGCATGCCCTCGGGGAAATAATCCTCGACCGAGAGGCGGAAAATCACGCCGAGGCCGGGCGCGGCCGTCTTCACAGCGCGGAGAATTTCGAGTCCGAAACGGGCGCGGTTCTCGAGCACGCCGCCATATTCATCGCTGCGCCGGTTCTCGAACGGCGTCAGGAATTGCGAGATCAAATAGCCATGCGCGGCATGGATCTCGACGCAGTCGAAGCCCGCGCGCTGCGCCCGCTTGGCGGCGTCGGCGAAGGCCGCGACGCAGGCCGCGATACGCGGCTTCGTCATCGCCTCGGGAACGATCGTCTCGAAGGTGATCTCGTAGACCGGATGGGGGATGGCTGAGGGCGCGACCGGCGTCTCGCCGCAAATATCGCGCCTTGTATGGCCGCCGCCATGGCCGAGCTGGATCGAGGCCTTGGCGCCGCCCGCGTGGATGGCGCGGACGAGGCGCTCGAGCCCGGGCAGAAAGCGGTTGTCATAGATGCCCAGCTCGCGGCGGCGATGGCGGCCGGCTTTCTCGGGCGAGGCCATCTCGACGGTGATGAGACCGGTGCCGCCACTCACCCGCGCCATGTAATAGGCGAGCGTGTCCTCGGTGACGAAGCCTTCTTCGTCCGCCGTGCGCGTCGTCATCGGCGGCATCACGATCCGGTTTTTGAGCTCGACCGGGCCGATGCGCCCGGGCGTTAAAAGAATGTTCAACGATCCGTCCCGTTGCTCGGCCGCGCTTCGCCGCGGCGCGGCCGGTTCAGAGCGCGGCCAGAGTCGGCATCACCTCTTTGGCGAAAAGCCGCTGCGAGCGCAAGGCGTTCTCGAGCGTCATATTGCCGAAGACCATTGCGAAATTCATGTGGTTGACGCCGAGCGCCTTCACTTGCCGCTCGATCTCGGCCTTGACCGTATCAGGCGTGCCTGCGATCACCGTGCCGGCCTTCACGGCGTTGTCGTAGCCGCCGACGATATGCTGCGTGTAGTTGATGCTGGTGACGTTGCGCTTCAGCAGCCACATGATCTTTTCGTGGTGCTGCTCATGCGCCGGCTCGGCGATCTTGCGCGCATCGGCGTCGGTGTCGGCCACCACCAATTGGCGGTTGACGCCGATCACGACGCCGCCCGGGAATTCGGGCTTCGCATGGGCGGGCGTGCCGCGCTGGGCATAGGCGTTCTTATAGGCGTCGATGTTCTTCTTCGCCGTCTCGATCGAGCCGAGCGTCCCGAAATGGAGGCCGCGCTCGCCGGCCCAGCGCGAGCCGAACTCGGCGGAGGACGCGTACCACACCGGCGGATAGGGCTTCTGCAACGGCTTCAGCGCCATCGGCACCTTGGAATAGCTGAAGAACGGCCCCGAATGGTTGAGCTCGTCGGAAGTGAGGCCTTTGACGATGCAGTCATAGGCGTCGAGAAAGATGTCGCGCGATTGCTCGTGATTGACTTTGTGAAAATTGAGCTCGAAGGGCGAAACGCCGCGCCCGACGCCCACCTCGAGCCGGCCATGGCTCAAATGATCGAGCATCGCGATCTCTTCGATGAGCCGGAGCGGCGAATAGAGCGGCAGCAGGAAGACGAGCGCGCCCAGGCGGATGCGCGTGGTCGCGCGCGCCACGGCGGCGAGATAGACGCCCGGATTCGGCACCATGTTGAGTGGCGTGCCGTGATGCTCGGCGACCTGGACCGAATAGAACCCCGCCGCGTCGGCCGCCGCGACGAATTCGAGCCGTTCGTCGAATTGCTTGACGAGCGGCCGGTCGTTTTGATCGACGTGGTCGAAGAGGCCAAACTTCATGGGCGGCATTCCTTTTTTGCAAGCAAGAAATGCTAGACTAGGCGGCGGAGATTTGGGATGCCAGTTCAAAGCCGCTATTATCGGCAATGCCTATGGTTCTATTCGAATTGCGCTTGAAGACCCCGTCACGAGGCAATCCATGCTGACCGAAACCAACAACAAAACCCTGACCCAAACCGCCGCCGGTACGCCGATGGGTGATTTGCTGCGCCGCTATTGGTATCCGATCGCCGCGGTCGCCGAGCTCGAAGAACAAGCCACCAAGCGTGTACGGCTCCTGGGCGAGAATCTCGTTCTCTATAAGGATCTGGGCGGCCGCTACGGTCTCGTCGATCGGCATTGTCCGCACCGGCGCGCCGACATGGCCTTCGGCTTCGCCGAAGAATGCGGCCTGCGCTGCCACTATCATGGTTGGCTCTTCAACGAGGAGGGCCGCTGCCTCGAGCAGCCTTTCGACGACACCGTCGATCCCACCTCGCGCTACAAGGACAAGACGCCGATCAAGGCCTATCCGGTCGAGGCGAAAGCCGGCCTGCTCTGGGCCTATATGGGCCCCAAGCCCGCGCCGCTCCTGCCCGATTGGGAGCCTTTCAACTGGAAGAACGGCTTCGTTCAGATCGTGTTCTCGTCGATCCCGTGCAACTGGTTCCAATGCCAGGAGAACTCGATCGACCCGGTGCATTTCGAATGGATGCACGCCAATTGGGGCGGCGTGCGCCTCAAGGGCAAGACCGGTCCCTACGGCGCCAGGCACCTGAAGGTCGGCTTCGACGAATTCGATTACGGCTTCGTCTACAAGCGCGTGCGCGAGGACACCGACGAGAACAACCCGCTTTGGAGCGTCGGCCGCGTTTGCCTCTGGCCCAATTGCCTCTTCACCGGCGGGCATTTCGAATGGCGCGTGCCGGTCGATGACGAGAACACGCTGAGCGTCGGCTGGTTCTTCAACCGCGTGCCAAAAGACCGCGAGCCTTACGTGCAGAACTCGATCCCTTACTGGATCGGGCCTGTGACCGACGAGAAGACCGGCGAATGGCTCACGGGCGGCGTGATGAATCAGGATTTCGCCGCCTGGATCGGGCAGGGCGTCATCGCCGACCGCACCCAAGAGCATCTCGCCCGCAGCGACCGCGGCATCACCTTGATCCGCAATCGCTTCCTCGAGGACCTCGAAACCATCGCCAAGGGCGGGGATCCCAAGGCGGTGATCCGCGACCCCAAGATCAACAGCTCGGTGCCACTGCCGATCGTCGGCCGCAAGCTGTTCATCGAGGGGCTGACGCGCGAGCAGATGTCGCAGGTCAATGTCGCCGACAACGTCTCGGCGAGGCGCTTCGTCTTTCAGCAGGGCCAGCCCGAGCATGTCAGGCGAGCCTATGAAGAGGCGATGGGCTTCAAGATGGAGGATGACCTCACTGTCTCGGACGCGCTGTCGGGCATTGGACGAAAGGTCAGGCCCGACGGCTCTCCCGCCGCGTAAGCGCGAGCGTCAGCGGAACTCATCCTCGCCACCTAGGCACATCGATAAACCCCTTCTCCGCCCTGGAGGGCGGAGAAGGGGTTGGGATGAGGTGGGCTGCCCGATGCGAGACTTGCGTCCGAAAACGATTCTTGCGCGGCGTCTCCGCACCAATGCTACCGATGTCGAGCGCAAGCTTTGGCGCGCTTTGCGCGAGAGCAACTTGCCCTGGCGATTCCGGCGCCAACATCCGATCGGCCACTTCGTTGCCGATTTCGCCTGTCCAGCCCGCAAGCTGATCGTCGAGCTCGATGGCGGCCGGCATGCGATGCGAGCCAAGGCCGATGAAGCGCGAACCCAGGAACTCGCGCGCTATGGCTATCGGGTGATTCGCTTCTGGAACAGCGATGTCGTCGAGAGCATCGAGGGCGTGATGGAGACAATCAAGCGCTCTTTGGACTCGCCCCCACCTCACCCAACCCTCTCCGCCCCCAAGGGCGGAGAGGGCTTTTTGATGGACTGAACCGACGAGGCTTTTCAATAGCCTGCTAGCGCGCGGCCTCGGCATCCTGCAAGCCGACCAGCGAGGCGAGCCGTTCGCGATCGGCGGCGAGGCTCGAGCTTTGGCCTTGCCAGACGATCTGACCCTTGTCCAGGACGATCACGTTCTCGGTCATCTCGAGCGCGATCTCCACCTGCTGCTCGACGAGCACGGTCGCGATGTCGCTCTCGCTGCGCAGCCGCGTCAGCGCGGCGGCGAGGGTATCGATGATGACTGGCGCCAAGCCCTCGAACGGCTCGTCGAGCAGCAGCAGCCGCGGATTGCCGACGAGGGCGCGTCCGACCGCCAGCATTTGCTGCTCGCCGCCTGAAAGCTGATTGCCGTAATTGCGGCGCCGCTCCGCGAGCCGGGGAAAGAGATCATAGACGCGCTCCAGCGTCCACTCACCAGGACGGCGCGCAACCCGCAGATTTTCGTCGACCGTCAGCGACGGAAAAATCTCGCGTTCCTGCGGCACGTAGCCGAGCCCCGCCTCGGCGCGGCGATGCGTTTCGAGCGCGCCGATATCGCGGCCGTCGAAGGTGATCGTGCCGGCGCGCAAGGTTGTCAGCCCCATCAGCGTCATGAGCAACGTGGTCTTGCCGACGCCGTTGCGGCCGAGCACGGCCCAAGCATCGCGCCCGCCGATCGTTGCCGAGACGCTTTCGAGGACGATAGTGTCGCGATAGCCGGCGGTCACCCCGTCGAGCCGCAGGAGCTCAGCCATGCTCGCGGCTTCCCAGATAAACCGAGCGCACGCGCGGGTCGGCGCGGATCTCCGCAACCGCGCCCTCGGTCAAAACCCCGCCTTCGACGAGAACCGTGATCCGCTGCGCCAGGCGGAAAACGACGCTCATATCGTGCTCGATGACGAGCACGCTCAACTCGGTCGGCAGGCGCAACAACAGATCGAGCAGTGCCCCGCGATCAGCGGCCGCTAGCCCTGCCGCCGGCTCGTCGAGCAGCAGGGTCCTGGGTTTGAGCGCCAGAACCAGCGCGATCTCGACCAGGCGGCGCTGGCCATAAGGCAAATCCGCGATGCGCTTTGCCGCAAGGCCGAGCAGGCCGAGGTCATCGAGGAGCGCGGCCGCGCCATCGACGACAGCGGCGCTCTTGCGCACATTTCCCCAGAGGCGCCGGTCGAGTCCGAACCGCGCCTCGAAGGCGAGACCGACATTCTCGGCCACGGTCAGGCTGGGAAAAAGCGAACTGATCTGAAAGGTACGCGCGAGACCCATGGCGACGCGGCGTTCCGGCGACACGCCGGTAATATCGACTCCCCCGAGCCGTATGGTTCCAGCAGAGGGGCGCAGGAGACCGCTGATCATGTTGACGAGGGTGGTCTTTCCGGCGCCGTTTGGCCCGATCAGCGCGTGTCGTGCCCCCGCCTCGAGCGTGAGCGAGACTTCGCGCGCCACGCGCAGGCCGCCAAAGCTCTTGGAGATGCCCTCGACGGACAGCGCAGGAACGCTCATGCGTCGGTCCGCCTCGCAGCGCGGCGCTGCACGCGATCGGCGATGAGCCCGACGACACCTTGGGGCGCGAAGCGCACCGCGAGGATCAGAAGCGCGCCGATGGCGAACAGCCAGTTGAACGGATCGACGGCGGCGGCGCGGTCGGAAAGCACGACGAAAATCGTCGCACCGATGATCGCGCCGTAGAGGCTTCCGGTCCCGCCCAGGACCAGCATGACGAGCGCGTTTCCGGAGAGGAGAAACGCGAGACTGTCCAAACCGACCAGCGTCGTGACCTGGGCCGAGAGCCCGCCCGCGATTGCCGCGAGCGCGCCCGAGATGCAATAGAGCGTGACGAGGCGTCGCGTGACGCTGACGCCGAGCATGCGCATGCGTACCGGGTTGTCGCGGATGCCTCTGATCGCCAGGCCGAAAGGCGAATTGACGACAAGCTTCGAGACGAGAAAAACGAAAGCGACGACGCCGACGGCATACCAGTAACCGGTCTGCCCGGCGATATCGAAGGGAAAGAGGCCGAAGACCGGACCGACCTGGAATCCGAAGAGTCCGTCCGCGCCGCCGGTGATGGGATGCATGGCGTTTGCGTTCGCCAATTCCTGCAGCATGGTCGCGACGGCGAGCGTCAACATGACCAAGGTAAGGCCGCGCGTCCGCAAGACGAGCGGGCCAGTTGCGACGCCGATGAAGGCACCGGCGACGGCGGCGACGGCCAGCCCAAGGATCGGGTCCTCGTTTACATGCATCGCGAATAATCCGGCGACGTAGGCACCCGTCCCGAAGAAGGCGACGTGGCCAAGCGAGTCGATCCCGCCATAGCCGAGCGCCAGATCGAGCGACATGGCGAAGGCGATCTGGATCATCACCTGCGTCCCGAGCGGCAGATAGCCTGGGGCCGCGAAATAAACCGCGACTGCTACGGCGAAAGGCAGGCCGTCGAGCCAAGACCAGTGATGCCGCGTGAGGCCTTGGCGCACGCGCGTCGCGGACTCGGCGTTGGGTGTTGCAGCTTCGGGGTGGACCGTTGCGGTCATTCAAATTCTCGCGAAGACGCCTTGCGGGCGCCACAGCAGCAAGAGCAGCACGGCAAGATAGATAATGAAAGCGCCGGCGGCGGGCACGTAATAGCGCCCGAACGTGTCCACAAGACCAAGCAGCAACGCCGCGTAGAACGAGCCTTTGAGGCTTCCCAAACCGCCGACCGCCACCACCATCAAGACCGGAACGAGATATTCGAGCGCGTACCACGGCTCGAGCGGCAGGATCTGGGTACCCAGCACGCCCGCGGCGGCCGCGAGCCCGCAGCCGACGGCGAAGGTGATCGAGAACACCCACGGCACATCGATGCCGACGCAGCGCGCCATGCGCGGGTTGTCCACGGCTGCGCGCAGCTTCGCGCCAAACTCGGTGAATTCGAGAATCGCCCACAGCACGAGTGCGAGGCCGGTGCTGACGGCGATGATGAAGGCGCGATAGGCGGAGAAGGCGATATCCCCGTAGTTCCACGTCTCCGACATCCAGTGCGGTATCGGCAGCGCATTGAGATCCGAGCCGAAGAACAAATTGACGGTGGCAACGAAGACAAAGACCAGGCCGAGCGTCATCAGAATCTGGCCGAGCTGGCCGGTGGTGTAAACCCAGCGATAGAGGGTCCGCTCGAGCGCCGCGCCGAGCGCCATCGTCACGATCACGGCGATGGGAAGGGCCGTGAACAGCGTGAAATGGCCGGCGCGGATGAGCGCGAAGGCGACATAGCCGCCGGTCATGGCGAAGGCGCAATGGGCGAGATTGGCGATCCGCATCACGCCGAGCGTGACCGTCAGCCCCACCGACATCAAAAACAGAATCATGCCGTAAGCAACGCCATCAATGAGCAACGCAAGGACCGTTGCTCCAAGATTCAGCATCCGGCCGACCCTCCCCGTTCCGATGATCCGTCGATATCGGCTTGGCCGTTCAACGAAATTGCATTACGCGCTCCCCTGATATAGCTTGGTCGCCGATGCGGCAACCAAAATTCGTAACAGCATCGAAGGGAGGACGGTACGCTATGAAACTTTCCCACTTGGCAACCTGTGTGGCAGCAGCGGCGCTCGCTGTGGGCATGGCCTCCCACGCCAGGGCGGCCGACCCGATCAAAGTCGGCATTCTCGGCACGACCTCCGGGCCCTATGCGAATTGGGGCAAAAGCTTCCAGCAGGCGATCGATTATTACCTCGATCAGCACAACGGCAAGAACGGCAATCCGAAGGTCGAGATCATATTCCGTGATGTCGGCGGCGACAATCCGCCCCGTGCGCGGCAGTTGGCCCAGGAAATGATCGTCCGCGACAAGGTCGCGATCATGGGCGGCCTCGAATTCACCACGACGAACCTCGCGATGGCCGACGTGATCAACCGGGCGAAGATTCCCTTCATCGCCTTCAATACGGCGACGTCCTTCGTCGTGGACAAGTCGCCTTATTTCGTGCGGGCGGGCTTCACGCAATGGCAGACGCTCACGCCCCTGGTGAAATGGGCGCTGGCGCAGAAATACAAAACCTGCCAGATGTTCATCGCCAATTACGCGCCGGGTCAGGATGCGATCGACGCCTTCAGCTATTGGTTCGAGAAGGGCGGCGGCAAGATGCTCGACCCGATCCGCGTGCCGATGGGCACCACCGACTTCTCGACCTATTTCCAGCGGGTTCATGACGCCAAGCCGGACTGCCTCGTGGCCTTCATGCCGGGCGGCCCAATGTCGGTCGGCACGGTGAAGGGCTTTGCCGAGCGCGGCTTCGCCAAGCAGGGCATACAGATGATCGGCACGATCGGCGAGCAATTCGATCTTCCGGCCGATGGCGATGCCGCGATCGGGATCGTGAATGTCGGCGTCTACGACCCGAATCTCGACAATCCGACGAACAAGGCCTTCGTCAAGGGTATGGTGGCCAAGTATGGCGATCAGATGGTCACCGGCGAGCCGAGCTTCGTCCACGTCGAAGCCTGGGACGGCATGGAGATGATCTTCCATATGCTCAAGGCAACCGGCGGCAAGCGCGACGCAGCCAAGATGATGAAAGCGATCGAGGGTTATTCCTGGGACAGCCCGCGCGGTCCGGTCAAGGTCGATCCCAAGACCCGCGAGCTCATCCAGAACGTATACATCATGCGCGTCGAGAAGATCGACGGCAAACTGGTCGACGCCGTGTTCGAGACTTACAAAGCGCAGAACGATCCCTGGCACGAGTTGCATCCCGCCGGAACGAACTGACGCAACCGCAACCAAAGGCGCCCGCGCGGGCTTCCTCCGCGTGGGCGCCGTCTTTTTCTGAGCCGCGCTCTGCCCTCCCACCGCCACCCATTTCCGGAATGGGCGGATTTATGGTTGAATCGCCGCAGCGCGTCCTGGACTGTGCGCGCAAAGGGATGTTTGTGACCGAGGGAGGCGCCGGTGAAGCGCAGCGAGAAGCGAATTCTGACCACCCATGTCGGCAGCTTGATCCGGCCGCCGGAGCTGCTCGCCTTTCTGCGCGCGAAGCGGAGCGGCGAGGCCTATGACGAGGAAGCCTATGGCACGTGCCTCGCCCAATCGGTGGCGACGGTCGTGCGCCAGCAGGCCGATACCGGCGTCGACGTCATCAGCGACGGCGAATTCGGCAAGTCGATCAGCTGGTCGCAATATGTGCTCGAGCGCCTGAGCGGCTTCGAATCGCGGCCTTCCGCATCGGGACGGGACCCTTACGCCTATGGCGCGGATCGGGCGCGCTTCCCCGAATTCTATGCCGAGCTCGACGGCCGCGATGGCGGCGCGCGCGGCGGCGACGCGGTTTGCGTCGCGCCGATCACCTATACCGGCCAGGCGGCGCTCGAGCGCGACATCGACAATTTCAAGTCCGCGCTTCGCCTGGTCTCGGTCGAAGAGGCGTTCCTGCCCGTGGCGGCGCCGTCGAGCGCCATTCCGGACCGCAAGAACGAGTATTACCGCAGCGAGGAGGAGATGGTGCGCGCCATCGCCGCGGCGATGCGTACCGAATACAAGACGATCGTCGATAGCGGCCTTCTCGTGCAGATCGATGATGCGCGCGCCGCCGTGACCTATGACCGCCAGGTTCCGCCCAAGACCTTCAAGCAATATCGCGACTGGGTCGCGATGCATGTGGACGCGCTCAATCACGCGCTCGAAGGCATTCCGGAGGACCGTATCCGCTACCATGTCTGCTGGGGAAGCTGGCCCGGCCCGCATGTCACCGACGTGCCCCTCAAAGACATCGTCGATCTCGTGCTGCGCGTCCGCGCCGGCGCCTATGTGATCGAGGGCGCCAATCCGCGCCATGAGCATGAATGGCAGGTATGGGAAAGGGTGAAGCTGCCCAAGGGCCGGATCCTCATTCCCGGCGTCATCAGCCACGCGACCAATGTGGTCGAGCACCCCGAGCTCATCGCCCAGCGCATCGTGCGTTACGCAGAGCTCGTCGGACGCGAGAACGTGATCGCCGGCACGGATTGCGGCTTTGCGCAGGGGCCGTTCATGCGCCGCGTGCATCCCTCGATCATGTGGGCGAAGCTCGAGGCCTTGGCGGCAGGCGCGCGCATCGCAACCGCGCAGCTCTTCGGCGTGGGCAAGCGTGCGGCCAAGCCCGCGCCAAAGCGGCGCGCCGCGGCAAAGCGCGTCAAAGCGAGCGCGAGCGCCGGTCGAGCGCGTTCCGCCACAGCGTCGCGCGATCGCCGTCGAAAAGCAGCTGCGGGTCGTCGGGGGCGGTGAACCAGGCCTGCTGCGCAAGCTCGGCCTCGAGCTGGCCCGGGCCCCAGCCCGCATAGCCGAAGGCGAGGAGGTATTTCTTGGGACCGTGGCCGCCCGCGATATCGCGCAGCACAGCCGGATTCGATGTCATCGAGACATGATCGTCGATCGCGATCGTTCCAGCGCTCTTGTATTCAGCGCTGTGCAGCACGAAGCCGACATTGGGCTGGACCGGCCCGCCGGCAAAGATTTCGACCGTGCCCGATGCCTTGGCGCCTTGCTGCCCCAGCTCTTCGAGCAGGTGCTGCATCGGCTCGGCCTCGACCGGCCGGTTGATGACGATGCCCAACGCGCCTTCCTTATCGTGGTGAACGACGAGGATCACGGCATGGTAAAAGCGCGGATCGCCCATGCTCGGCGAAGCGATGAGAAACTGGCCCGTAAGAAACGCTTCCTCGGGGCCGGCGGCGCCGCTTGGCATCGGCACCGCGAGGAGCAAGCTCGCCGCGACAAGCAGCCCAAGCGCGGGCCCGGCGGCATGAAGCATCCGCTTGGCGCGGCCTGGTCGATCATCGAACGCGGCGCTCATCGCCACCCTCTTTCCTGAAGGCGCATGGCAACTCTCGCGACCCTGGTTTTGGACCTTGATGGCACGCTTGTCGATTCCCTGCCGGATCTGACCGCGGCGTTGAACCGGCTGATGGCGGCGCGAGGCTTGCCCGGTTTTGCCGTTGCGTCCGTCGCGCCCATGGTGGGCGACGGCGTCACAAAGCTCGTCGGGCGCGCCTTCGCGGCGAGATCGAGAGAAGCCCGGCGCGGCGATATCGAGGCCTTCGCCGCCGACTACACGGCCCATGCGGCCGAGACGACGCAGCCTTACCCGGGGGTCGAGGAAACCCTCGCCCGGCTCAAGCAATCGGGCTGGCAATTCGCGATCTGCACCAACAAGACCGTCGCGGCGACGCACGCCGTGATCGAGGCGCTCGGCCTTTCGCGTTGGTTCGCCGCGCTTGGGTGCGGCGATTCCTTCCCATTCCGCAAGCCCGACCCCGCGCATCTTCTCGCAACGCTGCAAGCGGCCGGCGGCGATGCCAAGCGCGCGGTCATGGTCGGCGATCATGCCAACGACATCGCCGTAGCCACGGGCGCGGACTTGCCGTCGATCTTTGCCGCCTGGGGCTATGGCGCGCGTAATATGGCGGAGGGCGCCTCGGCCATAGGGACGCGCTTCACCGACCTCGCGGACCTGGCGCCGAGCCTTTTGCGCTGAGCGGGCGGCCCCCGCCGCCCTTTTACTCCGCTGCCGCGGCCGTGCGGCTGTTGACGCGCGCAAGCACGCGGCGGGCGTTGCCGTCGTGGATCGCCTGTTTCTCCGCGTCGCTGATGCGCGCTTCTTTGATCGCGTTGTTCGTCCAGTTCATGCCGAAATCGGTGCCGTCGGAGCCGAAGACGATCTTGTCGGCGCCATAGACCTGGACCGCGAGTTCGAGCGCGCGGCCGGAGAGCGAATTGCAATCGACCATGATCGGCGCCGCCCGGAACTTCTTCGACGGCAATTCGACGTTCGGAGTGTCGCACAGCGTGCGATGATCCATGCGATCGACCTCGAACGGAATGTTGCCGCCGAGATTGTGGCTCATCACCGTCACATTCGGATAGGGCTTCAAGAAATCCGTCATGCAGAAGGTGATCATGTTCGAGGACAGGCGCGCCTGCATGTCGAGCGTGCCGTAGCGGTTGCGGTTGTTGTCGGTCACGTCGGGTTTCGGCGCGTCCGGATCGTCCGGCAGCTTGCCGTAATGCACGAGGAAAATCGCGTGGCGTTTGTTCGCCGCTTCCATCAGCGGCGCGAAACGCTGCGCGCGCTTCTCGGAGAGGAAGCCGTCACCCGGCAAGACCGCGCCGACGATGCCCGGCAAATCCATGACGCGCTCGAACTCCGTCACCGCCGCCGAGATGTTGCCGACCGGCAGGATGGCGAAGGCCGAGAAGCGCGACGGGTATTGCGCGCAGACGGCCGCAACCGCGTCGTTGTAGGCGCGCGCCAGCGGCAGCGCCTCCTGCAGCGGCAGCGCCTCGATGCCGGTGACCGGGCTCATCGACAACACGGCATGCGCGACGCCGTTCTTGTCCATCTCGGCGATGCGCGCCTCGGCGCTGTCGTGATCGGCGGGCAGCTTGTTCGGATTGAAGCCGGATTCGAAATATTCGGCGCCGTCCTCGCCGCGGAAGATGCGAGGCCGGACGCTGCGTTGGCGCAACGCGTCGGCAAAGCCTTTGGGACCCCAATGGAAATGCATGTCCACAGATGCCATGGCGCTTGTCGGCCCCTGAAAGGCCGTCCCTTTTGCGTTGATTGGTTGCCCGAAAAACCCGGAATTCCGCAAATCCTATCAGCCCGCCAGGCCCAAGGCAATGCGGGCCCAACGCCGCCTCTGCCTCGCGCCTTGGGGCGCAAGCGATTTACCAAAGCGGCGCCACCATTCGTGGCACGCCTCCTTTGGGCCCGACCCGGCTTATAATTCTGCGAAGAATGAGCGACACCGACGACACGGATGGGAATTGCCTCTGCCGCGATTGCGGATGGCTCGCGCGCATCGCCCTCCCGCCGCCCAAGACCTGCCCGGGTTGCGGCTCCGCGCGGGTGTTGGGCCATGCCGAGCTGGCGGCACTCGCGATCGCACATGTCGATTGCGATGCGTTCTATGCCTCGGTCGAAAAGCGCGACCGGCCGGAACTCGCCGAAGAGCCGGTGATCGTCGGCGGCGGCGCGCGCGGCGTGGTTCTCACTTGCTGCTACGTCGCGCGCCGCTTCGGCGTGCGCTCCGCCATGCCGATGGTCCAGGCGCTGCGCCTTTGCCCCGACGCAACCGTGATCCGGCCCGATATGGAAAAATATCGCAGCGAATCGCGCCGCATTCGCGAGCTGATGCTGGCGCTCACGCAGAAGGTCGAAGCCGTGTCGATCGACGAGGCCTATCTCGACCTCGATGAAAGCAGGCGCGGCGAGCCGCCGGCGCGCGCCTTGGCGCGCCTCTCACTGCAGGTCGAACGGCGCGTCGGTGTCACCATCTCGATCGGCCTAGCGCCCAACAAGATGCTGGCGAAGATCGCGAGCGACCTTGGCAAGCCGCGCGGCTTCTGCGTCATCGGCGTGGGCGATGCACAGGCCGTGCTCGCGCCGATGAAAGTATCGGCCCTCCCCGGCGTCGGCCCGGTGACGGCGAAAAAGCTCGAAGCCTTGGGCTACCGCACCATCTCGGACCTGCGCCGCGCCAAGACGGACGAGCTCGTGCATCGCTTCGGCCGCTGGGGCGAACGCCTCGCCCGGTACGCTTTGGGCGAGGATCAGCGCCGCGTCGGCATCGGGCGCGGGCGGTCGGTCACGATCGGCGCCGAGCGCACTTTTGCGCACGACTTAACGCAATATGAGCCGATCGCCGCCGAGCTCGAGAAGCTCTGCGCGCGCGTCGCCGAACGGCTCGCCCGTGCCGATCTCGCGGCCGGATCATTGACCTTGAAGCTCAAGCGCTTCGACCGGCAGGTGAGCACCCATGCCTGCCGCTTGCACGATCCGACGATGCGCGCGGAGACGATCCTCCAGGCGGTCGCACCCGCGCTCAAGCGGGCGCTCGACGGCACGGCGTTCCGCCTCGTCGGCGTGACCGCGCATGATCTCGTCTCCAGTCGGCGCGCCGATCCGCCGGATCTGTTCGAGGGGTTTTAGGACGTCCGCTGGTCAAGCATATCTCGATGGGTTGGGCTTGCAGTCGAATGGACCGTCGAATCAAAACCCTCTCCGCCCTTTGGGGGGAGAGGGTGCGAAGCCGGCGCAAGCCGGCTGAGCGGGTGAGGTGGGTCTCCGCGGAAGGACACCTCACCCTCCCAATGCTTCGCATTGGGCCCCTCCCTCTCACCGCTTCGCGCGGAGAGGGCAATACATCTTCCCGAGATTAGGTTCCTACCGTGTGACGATCAGCGCGTCGAGCGCGAGCGCGCCTTCGCCTTCCGGGTAGACCGTCAGCGGATTAACCTCGATCTCCGCGATTTCGGGCCTCGCCGCGATGATGGCACCGATCAGCGCGACCGCGCGCGCGAGCGCCGCGACATCGGCCGGCGGCGCGCCGCGCATCCCGTCGAGCAGCTTGGCGGCGCGCAAGAGGCGGATTTCGCGCACGATCTCGGTCTCGTCGAGGCCAACCGGAAGAATCCGGACATCGCTCAGCGCCTCCGCCCAGATGCCGCCCAAGCCCACCAGTACAACCGGGCCCCATTGCGGATCGCGGCGCGCGCCGACAATTGTCTCGATCCCTTGCTTGGCCATTTGCTCGACCAGCACGCCCTCGAGCGTGAGGCGGCGCGTCCGCGCCACCTCTTCGAGCTTCGCCCAAGCGGCATCGAGCAGCGGCTGATCGCCGATATGGAGGATGACGCCGCCGGCATCGCTTTTGTGCGAGAGCGTGGTTGCCTGCAGCTTCAGCGCGACCGGGAAGCCGATCTCGGCGGCGATTGCGCGCGCTTCCTTAAGCGACTGCGCGAGCCGCCCGCGAGGCACGCCGAGACCGCTTCCGGCAAGGTAGGCTTTGCTTTGATGCTCGGCCAGCGTGCCGCGCCCTGGCACAGATGGCGCCGCGAGCGCGCGGGGCGTAGCGCGCGCTTTCGCCCGTTCGAGCGCCCGGCCATAGGCCGTGATCCGGGCCAGCGCGCGCAGAGCCCGCTCCGGCGAGCGAAAGAACGGGACATTCGCGGCGCGGGCCTCGGCAATGAGCGCGCCCGGCACCTCGGCCTCGTCGCCGAGCATCGCGTAAATGACCGGCTTCTTCGCGCCGATCATCGGCTTGAGCGAAGCGCGACCCTTGCGCAGCGCATACTCGCTCGCCGACGAGACGATCGCGGTCAAGACGAGGCTGCCAAAGGCCTCGTCGGCAAGCAGTGGCCGGATCGTCCGCTCATACATATCGAGATGGGTGATCGCTTGGGCGGTCAAATCGAGCGGATTGCCGGCGCTGACGAAATCGGGCAACTCGGCCTGGAGCTGCGCCGCGAGCGCCGGCGAGAGGGGCGGAAGGTCGAGGCCCAGCGCCTCGCAGAAGTCGAGCGTCATGCCTTTGACCGCACCCGAATCGGTCACCATCGCGCAGCCTTTGGTCGGCGGCTCCGGAAAGCGCAGCATCAGCTCGCAGGCATCGACGAGCTCCTCGAGGCTTTCGACCTGCAGCACCGCGCCATGGGCGAGAACGGTCTGCATCACAGCGTAATTGCCGACCATCGCTCCGGTATGCGAGCGCGCCGATTCCTGCGCCGCGGCGCTGCGCCCGGCATGAAGCAGCACGATCGGCTTGCCCAATTCGCGCGCCCGCGCCGCCACCGCAAGAAAGCGCTGCGGCCGCCGGATCTGCTCGGCAAAGGCGGCGACGACCTGCGTCGTCGGCTCCTCGATGAGAAACGCCGCGTAATCCTCGAGGCCGAGCACGGCTTCGTTCCCGGTCGAAACCGTGCAGATCACCGGAACGCCCTTTGCCTTCAGCGCGACACGGATCACGCCGGCGAGGCCGCCGCTTTGCGCCACCACCACGACGCCCGATTTGACGTCGAGCGGCTCGCCCACTTGCTGCGAGAAGGTCAGCGGCAGGCGGCGCAGAAAATCGACGACGCCGAGGCAATTGGGGCCGCAGAGCGCGATGCCGGCCTCTTCGGCGACCGCGGCGATGCGGTCCTGCGCGGCCTTCCATTCGCCGCCCGCCTCGCCGAAGCCCGCGGCGAAGACGATGATGGCGCCGACTTTCTTGCGCGCGCAGGCTTTGACCGCCTCCTCGATGGCGACGCGCGGGATCAGCAGCATCGCCGCATCGACTCCGTCGGGCAGTTCATCGATCGTGCGGACGCAGGCGCGCCCGTTGATCTCGTCGCGGTTGCGGCTAACGAGGTGGATTGCCCCTCGGTAATCGAAGGCTTCGAGATTGCGGAGCATCAGGAATCCCGCCGAGCTCGGCTCGGGCGAGACGCCGACAATTGCGATGGAGCGCGGCCGCATCAAGCGTGATATGTCGATCTTCGTCATTGCTCTCCTTAGCCCCTCTCCGCCGCGATAGCGGGGGAGAGGGAGGGGCCCGCCGCTTGCGGCGGGAGGGTGAGGTGGGGGAAGGTGGCAGCAAGCACCGCGTCTTCGTCACAAATGGCGTCGTCCCACCTCACCCGCCTCGCTACGCTCGGCACCCTCTCCCCCGCTATCGCGGCGGAGAGGGTTGGTTCTACTTCTTCTCTCTTCGCATCGGGCCGAGACCGGGACGATAGGATTTCTCGTCGAGGAACTGGGTCAGGCCCTGGGTTCGGCCGTTCTCGTCATCGACCAAGCGCAGCTGCGAGCTTTTGGCGCCAAGATAGTCGAAAGACTCCTCGAAAGACATCGGCACGACGCCGCGCACGGCTTCCTTGCACACGCGCAGCGCGTGCGGGTTCTTGCCGATAAGGGCCTTCGCAAGCGCGACGGTGCGCTCGTGCAGCTGCGCTTTCGGCACGGATTCGTTGACAAGACGCATCTGGGCCGCTTGCTTGCCGCTGAAGGTCTCGCCGGTCAGGATGTAGTACATCGCGTCGCGCAGGCTCATCGTCGCCACGCACGCCTTGGTCACGGCGCCGCCGGGGATGATCCCCCAATTGATCTCGGACAGCCCGAATTGCGCCTCGTCCGCGGCGATCGCGAGATCGCAGGCGACGAGCGGCGTGAACGCGCCGCCGAAGCACCAGCCATTCACCATCGCGATGGTGGGCTTGGCGAAATGTGCGAGCTGGGCCCATTGCCAGATATGCGCGGAGCGGCGCACGCGCATCTGCTTCACGTAGGGCAAGCCGTCCTGGGCGCGGAAGAACTCGCGCAGATCCATGCCCGCCGAGAACGCATCGCCGCTTCCAGTGAGAACGAGCACCCTGCAGTCGTCATTGACCTCGAGCGCATCCAAAACCTCGACCATCTCATCGTTGAGCGCCGGGCTCATGCAGTTGCGCTTTTCGGGCCGGTTGAGCGTGACCCAACCGATTCCATCCTCGATGCTGACGAGGACATTCTTACCACCAGGCAGTTTATCGGCAGGCATGGTCGCTCCTTCGTGCTTTTGGTTGACTTGAAGCCTCCACCGGCTTAGGGCTAGGTATCAGGAGCCCTGATAAATAGTCAAGGCTCGTGTTTTCGAAGGAGCGGACGACGCGGCGATGCCGAAGGGCGCACGGTTGAGCTACTTGTTGCGCCAAGCGCAGGTGGCGTTATCGCAGCAATTGTCCGAGGTCGTGCAGGAATTCGGCGTGACCCCTTCCCAATACATGGTGTTGAGCATCATCAAGGAGCACGAGACCGGCATTTTCTCGGCCGCGCTGGCGCGGCGGCTCGGGGTTGCGCCGCAATCGAGCAGCGAGATCATCGCCGGGCTCGAGCGCGGCGATCTCGTTCGCCGCGCCGAGGACGCCGACAACCGGCGCGTGCTGCGGCTCAGCCTCACGCCCAAGGGAAGCGCGCTTCTCGCCAAATGCGATCGGCGTGTCGACCGCTTCGAGCAGCAATTCTATGGCGGGCTGACGCCGGGCGAGCAGGCGCAGCTTCACGCGATGCTCGTGACGGTGATCCGCGAGAGTCGCGAAAGACTCGGCGTCGATGCGCTCGGCATGGCCGAGGCACGCTGATCGACGCGTGCACACCGTTCTTCGGTCGCTTCATTCCATTCCCGCGATCTCAGCGCGGCTGCGCAGCATTCCCGGCGTCGAGGTGACGGTTGCGGACAGCGAGGCGGCGCTCGCCGCGGCGCTGCGCAGCGCCGAGCTTCTTCTCATCAGCGACAATCTCTATTCGCCCGAGGTCGCACGCCTGGTGCGCGAGAGCGCACCGAAGCTCGCCTGGATCCAGCTTCTTTCGGCCGGCTATGACGCGGTAGCGCGCGAGGGAATACCCGCGCGCCTCGCTCTGACCAATGCCGGCGATGCTTATGCGCCGGCGGTTGCTGCCCATGCGATCGCACTCTTGCTCGCCTTGCAGCGGCAGCTTCCCGCCTTGCTGGACGCACAGGCGCGCAGCCACTGGCAGCGTGGGCTGCACGCCCGCAACGCCGTTCCCCATGGCAGCACCATCGCGGTGATCGGCTTTGGCGCGATCGGCAGCGAGATCGGGCGTTTGCTCAAGCAATTCGGCGCGCGAATCATCGCGGTGACGCGCAGCGGCCGGCCATGCCCCGACGCGGACGAGAGCCTCCCCGCCCCAGCGCTTCGGATTGTCTTGCCGCGCGCCGATGCGGTGGTGCTGGCGCTGGCCGCGAGCCCGCAAACGCGCCACCTCATTGGCGCCGAGGAATTGGCGCTGATGAAAAGCACGGCCTTCCTCGTCAACATCGCGCGCGGCTATGTGGTCGATGGCCTCGCCTTGGCAGAGGCGCTGCGACAAGGCGCTATCGCCGGCGCCGCGCTCGACGTGACCGAGCCGGAGCCGCTTCCGCCGGATCATCCGCTCTGGACCGCACCCAACCTCATCATCACCCCGCATATGGCCGGAGCGGCCGGCGAGGTCGTCGGCGCGCGGCTCGCCGTCATTGTCGGCAACAATGTCGAGCGCCACTTGCGCGGCGAGCCGCTCCTCTATCGCGTCGCCCTCTAAGGCTTCCGCCGGTAGCGGACCCTGGTATGATCGGCCATGCCCCAACCGCACAGGTGAGACATGGCCAAGCTGCGACACATCGCCATCACAGTGAGCGACTTGAAGCGCGAAGCGGAGTTCTTTCAAAACGTCTTCGGCTTCACGAAGCACAGCGAAAACGATGTCGCGATCAGCCTGTCGGACGGGGTCGTGAACGTCACCTTGCTGAAATTCAAGACCGATGAGGACGCCGGCGACGAGCGCGGCAAGGATTTCGTCGGCCTCCATCACATCGGCTTCGTGGTCGACGACCCGAAGGAGTTCGCCGCCATGGATCGGACAATCAAGGACAATGGCGGCACATTCCATTTCGAGGCCCGCGCAGGCATGAATCTCGAGATCAAATATCGCGACCCGTTCGGCATCGTCTTCGACATTTCCGAACCAAGCCATTCCTGGAAGGGCATCAAGCTTTAGAGGGCGATGGGCCGGCCGCGGCCGGCCCATCTGCCCTGTCAAAGGCGGCTCAATCATCCGCCATCATTGGGCGCGTCACGGGCGGCGTCCCAGTTGGGGCCTTCATAGACGCCCGTATTTGCGTGCTGGTGCGGCCACGCGTTCTGCCAAGCCGTGTAGGGCTTGGCTTGGAACTGCGTGTAGCCCATGTCGGGCGCCTGGTCGGACGGGTAGATATAGACCGTTTCAGCGAAAGCCGGCCCAACGAAGCCAATCACGGCGCCAAGCGCCACGCCCAGCACGCCAGATCGCAGGATTGTCGAGATGCGCATGCTCTGCTCCTCTGGTTCACGGGGGGCCTGGATTGGCCCCGTGGGCGAAGACATGCGCATCACCAGCGGGCGTTATAACCGCCTCGCGCGATAAGCCGCTTTTGGCGAAGCCAAACAATGGAACTCGCCGCGAAAGCGGAAAAATCCCGTAATTAGAAAAGCTTAGGTGAAGGCCGATCGGCGGAGGTGGCGGTGCACCTTACCATTTCGCCTCGAGCGCCGTGCCGAAAGCGGCACGCCAATCCTGCCCATCCGCGATGATGGCTTCATGCGGCCGGATGTTGCGGTGGACGGCCGGATCGGCGCCTGGCGCGCGCCCACCCTGCGCCACGGCCTCGGTTGCTTCGAGCATCAAGCGGCGCATCAGCACGATCGCGCGATCCGAGGTGCCAAGATGCTCTTTCGAGCGGTCGACGATCGGCGTCATGCCTTCCTGCAGCGCAAAATCCTGCGTGTTGATGCCTTCGATGCCAGTGAATGTGCGGGTCTTCTGCGCCTCGCGATCGATCAGATAGTCGTTCGACTTGTTGCGCTTCAGGTGGAAGGTTCCGGGGATGAAATCGTCCTTGCCGCGGCCATAAGCCTTCTCGATCCGCTCGTAATAATCCGCCGTGAGCGACACGGCGCGGTCGTAGCTGTAGGACCAGTTGTAGACGCAAGTGCGCTCGTCATCGACCGGCACCCAGACATGGCCGTCGATTTTCGGCACATCCATGCGGCCGCCGTCGCGCGCCAGGACATTGGCGCGCATCTGCTGCGCCGGCATGATGTATTGATAGACACGGACATAGCGCTCGTCCTCGGCCGCCTTGCGCGTCGAGACGTAGTAATAGCCGTAATCCGTCTTCTCGACCTCGATCTTGGGCGCGCCGTCGCGGCTCCGGAGCAAGCTGTTGTCACCGAGCCGATTGTTGTGAAGGAACGAGCCGTGCGCGGTGTCGAGTCCGCCCTCGAGCGCTTGCAGCCAATTGCAATCCTCGAAGGTCTTCGACACGCCGCGATGCGTCTGAGGCGCGCGCGTCCACTCGTAATCGGGCGGCGCGGGCATATGCTCCTTCGGCCCCAGATACGCCCAGACGATGCCGCCGCGCTCGACCGTCGGATAGGCGGTGATCTTGATGCCGGCCTTCATCGGCGAGTCCGCGGGCTCGGACGGCAGATCAACGCAACGTCCGTCGGCGTCGAACTTCCAGCCGTGATAGACGCAGCGCAGCCCGCATTCCTCGTTGCGGCCGAAGAACAGCGGCGCGCGGCGATGCGGGCAATAGGCATCGATGAGCCCGACCTTGCCGTTCGTATCGCGGAACGCGATCAGATCCTCGCCGAGGAGGCGCACGCGGACTGGCGCGCCGTCCTTCTCCGGCACTTCGCGCACCAGCGCGGCCGGCTGCCAATAGCGGCGGAAGAGAGCCCCTGCAGGAGTTCCCGGCCCGACCCGGCAAAGGCGTTCATTGTCTTCGTGCTTCAGCATGATGGACCTCGATTGCTACGCGGCCTCAACTCTTCCAGGGATCGATGGTGATGTGGATCGAGCGTTCGTTGCTCTCACCGCCCACCATCTTGAGCCCGACATCGACCTCCTTGAGGCCGATCACATGGCTCGACATCTTCTCCAGCGGGAAGCGGCCCGCCGCCATTGTCTTCAACGCCAGCTCCACCGCCTCGAAACTGTGGCCGCGGGTGCCGCGCAGGATGATCTGCTTGTTGATCACCTGATCGAGATCGATGCCGCTCACCGCGCCCTTGCGCGCAGCGATGAGCAGCGTGCCGCGCTTACGCAACAACGCCAGCGCGGGATTGACGATCCCGGCGCCGCCGCCGCTCGCATCGATGACGATATCCGCCATCCGGCCTTGGGTGATGCGCGTCACCGCAGCGCCGAGCTCCTCGTCCTCGACCGAGACCGTGTGCTGCGCGCCCAATTCGCGCGCGACCGCAAGGCGCGCCGCATCGCGCTTAAGCCCCGAGACGATGATCGTGTCGGCACCGGCCGCTTTGGCGGCGATGACGCAGCCGAGGCCCTGCTGTCCCGGACCTTGAATGACCACGGTCTTGCCCGGACCGGCGCCGCCATCGAGAAACGCCCATTGGAAGCCATTGCCGATCGGGAGCGCCATTGCCGCGATATGCGGCGCAATCCCTGGCGGAACGCGATGCAGCACGGTCCGCGGATGCATATAGAGGTACTGGCTGTAGCCGCCCCAGAGCGCCGGCGCCACGGTCAGCGGCGTCGAGCCGTAGCGAATGCTGCCGGCGATGCGCGTATCGGTCTCGAGACAGGAGCGGTATTCGCCGGTGCGGCAATACTCGCAATGCCCGCAGGGCAGATATTCCTCGAGAGCGACCACATCGCCCTCTTTGACGCCCCAGCGCGCGCCGGCGATCGGCCCCAGCTTTTCGATCGTGCCGATCATCTCGTGACCGAGAATCCGCGGTCCGGGCTTTTCCGAGAGATACATCGGCCAGTCGCTGCCGCAGATGCCGGCCGCGTCGACCCGCAACAGGCCGGCATCGGGGGCGATATCGGGCAGGGCAAATTCGCGCAACTCGGTTTGACGCGGCCGGACCGCGACCGCCGCAAGCACTGTTGTCATGGCGAAGCTCCTTGGGTGCTGGTTTTAGGCTGTCTGGCGCAATGCGACAAGGCGCTCGGCCGATCACGTCTCTTGGAGAGGGCCTCGTTAACCTCAGCTGGAATCCGGCACGGCGCCGCGCTTCAGGCAGATTTCATGCCGGACCCGGCCTATGATAGGGGCAAAGGAGCTTCGCCATGGCAAAGATCGTTCTTGGCATGGGCACATCGCATGGGCCGATGCTTTCGACGCCGCCCGAGGAGTGGGGTCAGCGCGCGATTTTCGACCGCCAGACGCGGCATCACTATCTCGGCCGGACCTGGAGTTTTTCCGAGCTGATCGAGGCGCGCAAGGATTGCCATTTCGAGCGCGAGATCACGCTCGAGCGCTGGCGCGGTCGCCACGCGGCCTGCCGGCGGTCGCTCGAGGGGTTGGCGGCTGTGTTCGACGAGACGCAGCCCGACATCGTGGTCATCCTCGGCAATGATCACATGGAGATGTTCGAGCCGGCGGCGGTCCCGGCCTTCAGCGTCTTTTGGGGCGAGGCGCTCGTCAACAATCCTTATTCGGCGGAACACATAGCGCGGCTCGCCCCGGGGCAGGAAATCGCCCTGCCCGGCCATATTCCGCCCGGCGGCGCCACCTATCCCTGCGCCTCGGCGCTGGGGCGGCACCTCATCGAGGCCGCGATCGGCGAGGGCTTCGACATCGCGTCCATGCGGCATCTGCCGGGAGCGGAAACCCCGCACGCCTATGGCTTCGTCTATCGACAGATCATGAGGGACCGCGCGCTCCCCTGCGTTCCGGTCGCGGTCAATACCTACTATCCGCCCAACCAGCCGCTCGTCGCGCGCTGCTACGAGTTCGGCAAAGCCTTGGCGCGCGCGATCGAGAGCTGGGACAGCGGCCTCAAAGTGGCGCTGATCGCCTCGGGCGGGCTCAGCCATTTCGTCATCGACGAGGACCTCGACGCGGCTTTCCTCGACAGCTTGCGCCGCGGCGACATCGAAAGGCTTTCCGGCTTCAGCGAGGCTTTCTTCCAATCCGGCTCGTCGGAGATCAAGAATTGGCTCCCGCTCGCCGGCGCAATGGCAGCGCTCGGCTTCGAGCTTGGCCACATTGATTACGTGCCATGCTACCGCTCGCCAGCCGGGACGGGAAACGCCATGGGCTTCGCCTATTGGCGGCCCTGACCCGGCCGGGCACGCAATCGTGTAACCAAGAATGTTGCAGCACGGCGCCCGGGCAGGCCAAGATCAGCGCGACTTTTTTGCGACCAAGCCATAACAAGGGGGTATGAGATGAGAGGAACCGCCCGCGCCGCGTTGGGCGCTTGCGTGCTGGCCTTGGCGCTCGCTGCCTGCACCATGCACACGCAACCGCCCGCGCCCGATTACGCCGCGATCATCGCGGCACCCGACCGCACCGATGCCGACCGCAAGAACGATCAGCGCCGCGAGCCGGTCAAACTCCTCGCCTTCACCGGCGTGAGGCCCGGCTGGAAAGTGCTCGATATGGCGGCGGGCGCCGGCTACAGCACCGAGCTGATGGCGCGCGGCTCCGCCCCCGGCGGCACGGTCTATGCGCAAAACCCGCCCGGCATGCCGCCGCGCGCCACGCAGGCCCTTGCCACGCGGATGAAATCACCGGCGATGAAGAATGTCGTCGAGCTCACTCGACCCTTCGACGATCCTGTTCCGGCCGACGTCAACAATCTCGATCTCGTCACCTTTTTCTTCGGCTATCACGACACGACCTATCTGCCGGTCGACCGCGCCAAGATGGACCGCGCGCTCTTCAACGCCTTGAAGCCCGGCGGCTATCTCGTGATCGCCGACTATGCCGCCGCGCCCGGCGCCGGCACCTCGGTCGGCAAGAAGTTTCACCGCATCGAGGAAAGCGCGCTCGAGCGCGAGGTCGAAGCCGCAGGCTTCAAGCGCGTGGATGAAGGCAATTTCCTGCGCAACCCCAATGACACGCATGACTTCGTGATCTTCAATCCGAAGATCCCGATCGACATTTTCGTGTTGAAGTTCCAGAAGCCGTAGGAGGTTGCGGGAAAAACGCCAAGCGTGTCATTGCGAGGCCCGCATGGCGGGCCGAGGCAATCCAGCATTTTCACGTTTGCTCTGGATTGCCGCGCCGCTTCGCGGCGCGCAATGACATCGAAGAGCTTTTTCCGCGGCGCTAGACCGCACGTCGCCCGGCGTGCGAGGACAGGATCGTAACGCGATACCCGTCGGGCCCGGCGAGCGTGAACTCGTCGTGGATCGTCCCGCGCCGCAGACGCGACGGCTTCAGGCCTTGCGCCGCGAATTTGCGGCGCGCACGATCGATATCGTCGACCATCAGGTCGAACGGCGCTTCCTGTCCCGGCCGCGGCGGGCGCGCAGCCTGCGTCACCACGAGATGGGTCCCGCCGCGCAGCTCGAGTACGGCGAAATCCTCATCGGCCGCGATCGGCCGCAACCCAACGCTCTCGAACCATTCCGCCGCTTCGGCGACATTCGATGCGGCGAAGAACACATGGCCGATGGCGGCGGGCGGGCGGCGATCTCGCTTCTGCGCCATGAGCTGCGCTCGCTTCGCGCTAGCCGGCCGCGACCAGCCGATTGCGCTGCACGCCGAGCCCGTCGATCTCGCATTCGATCAGATCGCCGGCCCTGATGAAGACGCCGGTATAGATACCGATGCCGTTGGGCGTGCCGGTCGATATCACATCGCCGGGTTCGAGCGTCATCTGGTTCGACATGAAAGCGACCTGCGTTTCGGGTGAATGGATCATGTCGCGTGTGTTGCCATCCTGCCGGGTCTCGCCGTTCACCTTGAGGGTCAGGCGCAGATTGCGGCAATCGGGCACGAATTGCCGCGGCACGAGATAGGGGCCCTGCGGCGCGAAATGGTCCCAGCATTTGCTGCCGAGCCAGTCGGGACCGGGCACCGGCAGCTCGCCCTGGGCGCGGAAATTCCGCACGGTGAGATCGTTGCAGATGATGAACCCGGCGACATGCTCCATCGCCCGGTCGACCGGGATGGTCTTGCCCCGCTTGCCGATGACGACACCGAGCTCGACCTCGCCATCGATATCGTCATAGCCCTCGGGCTTGACGACATCGTCATAGGGGCCGGTAACGCAGCTCGCCG
This sequence comes from Allostellaceae bacterium, assembly GCA_035277525.1. GTDB lineage: Bacteria > Pseudomonadota > Alphaproteobacteria > ATCC43930 > CGMCC-115725 > CAIKMD01. The sequence continues at coordinate 55,417 of DATEKH010000152.1, read as the reverse complement.
TCTTCTCGAACATGTAGGGCCGGCGCACGATGCCGTCGTCCTTGCGCGGCAGCCGGTCGGGCCGCGGATAGTTGATCGCGGCGTAGAACATCTTCGGCGGCCGCGCGATCGGCGCGTGAACCCGGACCGCGCTCATCGGCGCCACGGCATCGGCCCAGCGCCTGTCTTCGAGGCCGGCTTTGCCCAGCAGCGCGGCGGCCTCGCTCAGCACCTCGAAGCTGCGCTCCCACTCGCCGAGGAGGCCGAGCATCGTATGCGACGGGATCGGCGCCCTCTGCGCCGCGGCGACATGCGGCAGCACCGCGTTGAGGGCGACGGATTTATCGCCGAGGACGAGCGCGACGAAGCGCGGGCTTCCCGCGCTCGAGACCGTCGCCAGGCGGAAAGCGGCGCTCACAGCAGGCACCGGTCCGAAAGCCGCGGATCGCCTTGCGCCTCGGCGCGCGCCAAGACGCGGCAGAAATAATCCCATTGCGCGTTGCTGCCGCCGACCCGCTTCGACTCATCGCCGAACTTGCGCTGCAGCTCGGCATCGTCCGGCCATTCGAACGGCAGGCCGGCGCTGGCGCTGGCGACGGTCAGCATCTGGCGGCAGCGATGCTCGACATCGATGCCGTTCAAGACCATCTCTTCGATGGTGCGCCCGGCAAAGATCACCCCATGATGGCGCATGATCGCGACCTTCGAGTCCTTGCCGAGCGATGCGGCGAGGCGACGGCCAAGCTCCGGCGTATCGATATACTCGGAGGTGCCGTCGAAGCGCGGCGGCGGCTTGCTCGGGCCCGAGATCGAGCCCAAAGGCTTGCGCGTCGCGCTATAGATCACGGAGTGGAAGGGATGGGTATGCGCCGTGGCATTGAGATCGGGCCGCGCGCGCAAAATCTCGGCGTGGATTGGCCATTCGCTGTGACGTCGGCCGGGACCCGCAAGCTGCTTGCCGTCGAAATCGACGAGGATGAAATCGCGGTGATCGAACAGCTCGCCCAGCGAGATATGGTGGCGTTTCAGCCAGAAACCGCGGCCTTCGGGGTCGCGCAATGCGATATGGCCGAAGATGCGGTCGCCATGGCCGTTGAGCTCGAGAATCCGCCCGCCCTTTGCGAGCTTGTCGAGTTCGTGCTTGAGGCTCGCGCCGATCGCCTCCAAAATTCTCACCTCGTCCATGATTCCCTCCCGAGCAAGCGCCCGCGCAAAGGCGGGGCCCTTTATGCTCTGGGATGGGATACGATACCGGCCGCCGCGTCAAGCCACCTCGATCAGAGCGGCTTCACGTGGCGGAGAGGGCGCGCGCCGGAATTCCGCCGATGCCGGGAAGTTTCACGGCCGGAGGCGCGAAGCCGAAACCGATATCGAGCCCGAGCAAATTGACCTCGATGCCCTCGGCGCGCGCCACCAGCACCCCCAAAAGGCCAAAGAGCGAAACTTGATAGCCCGTGGCGCTCGGCGCTGGCGCGAAGACGGCGCCGCCCGGCAGGTAATCCTTGCCGACGGCGTTCGAGGGTAAATCGAGCCCCAGTCCGGGGACCTCGCGGGCGACATAGGCGGTGAAGGTGTTGCTGTTGGGGCCCGGCCAGGCGTGATACTCGTTGGGATAGGGGTAGGAGGCGACCGCGACGCGGATCTGCTCGATCAGCCGATCCGTGCCGGGCCCGCGGCGGTCGAGCAGCAGAATGGGCGCTGCGCCAAACCAGTAATTGTCGGGACCGGTGCGGTCGATGCGGATCGCCGGCACGCCCTCCGAAACGCCAAATCCCAGGACCTCGTAACGGGTGAAGCGCGGCGCGCCCGTCGGCTTGACCGCGATCCAGGTATGGACGGAAAAGACGCCGCGCCAAGCGACAGCGCGCGCCGCGTAAACTTGGATCACCGGCTCGCGCGTCGTCGCCGGATCGGGGGCGAGGCCCGAGGGATCGCGTCGCGCCTCGTACCATGGAACGCTCCCTTCACGCCCGAACACGCAGGCGCTCGCAAGCAATGGCAGCACGACGACCACGAGAAACGCCCCGAGGCACGAGCCTGCCGTTCGACGGGTCTTCATCTCCGCGCTGCTCAGGCCGCATGCAGCAGCTTCTGCACCTGCGGCCAGGGATCGGGCTCGATGTCCCGGAAAGGCGCCCAGTCCTTGTCGGACATGCGCTTGACGATCGTGTCCTGCGTCGAAGGCCGCGCTTTGACACGCTCCCACCAGGCGGCGACGCCCGGACGCCGGTCCCACATGCGCGCGAGCTTGACCAACTCGAGGCGCAGCACGTAGGGCAGCACGCCGATATCGGCGAGCGAATAATCGTCGCCGGCGAGAAAGCGCCGCCCCTCGAGCGCTTGTTCCATCGCGCTCAAGAGGCATTCGTGCTGCGCGACGGCATCAGCTGCATAGTGCGATTGCAAGCCATGCGCCGTCACGTCGCGCTTGATATCGCTGCGCTTGGGATTGGGAGCTTTGGCGAACTCTGCTTCGCGCGCCGCCTCGCCCATGCGCAGCATGCGGCCGCGAAAGCAGGTGGCGAAGGAGAGGGTCATGCACGCCGTGTGCACATATTCATCGATCCGCTTGTTGAAGAGGCGCACGGTCGCGCGGTCATAGGGATCGCGCGGCATTAACGGATGCGCCGGAAAAGCCTCATCGAGATAGTAGAGGATAACGGACGATTCGATCACCGGCCGACCGTCATGGATGAGGGTCGGCACGACCGCATTCGGATTGAGCTTCAGATAGCCGGGATCGAACTGGTCGCCCTGCAAGGTCATGAGATGCTCGGTGGAGGCGAGGCCTTTCTCCGCCAGGGCGATCCGTACCTTCTGCGCGCAGACCGAATTGATGCTGTGATAGAGCTCGAGCATGAGCGTTCCTTCCAAGGTGCGAGCTGGCGGCTAGGCGGCGAGCCGAGCCCGGTCATGCGGCTTGGTGTAGTCGACCGGCGTGCCCTTGGGGATGATCCCGGTCGGATTGAGGCGCGCAATCGACCAATAGTTGATCACGTAATGCCGCGGCTTCACCGTGGCGGCGACGCCAGGCACCTGGTAGAGCTCGCGCATGTAGTTGAGCAGGTTGGGGTAGTCGGCGATGCGCTGGCGGTTGCATTTGAACAGCGAATTGTAGGCGAGATCGAAGCGCGCGAGGGTCGGGAAGAGCCTCCAGTCGGCTTCGGTGATCTGGTGGCCGACGAGATAGCGTTGCCGGCCGAGACGCGCCTCCAATTCGTCGAGCGTCGCAAAGAGCGCGTCGTAGGCGGCTTCATAAGCCTCCTGCGAGCGCGCGAAGCCGCAGCGATAGACGCCGTTGTTGACGGTGCGATAGATCACGTCGTTGAGACGATCGATCTCGGCGCGCAACGGCGGCGGATAATAGTCCGTATCGTCGCCCGCGATGCCGCGAAACTCGCTGTTGAGCATGCGGATGATCTCGGAGGATTCGTTGTTGACGATGCGCTTCGTTTTCTTGTCCCAGAGCGTCGGCACCGTGACTTTGCCGCTATAGCGCGGCTCGGACGCGCTGTAGGCCTCGTGCAGATAGTGGAACCCGTTCACCGTGTCGGGAATGCATTCGGGAAAGGCGGGATTGGCCTCGAAGGTCCAGCCCTGCGATTTAAGGCCGGGGATCGCATGCGAGACGCTGATCGCGCCTTCGAGCTTTTTGAGGGCGCGAAAAATCAGGGTGCGATGCGCCCAGGGACAGCCATAAGCGACATAGAGATGATAGCGGCCCGGCTCGGCCTTGAAACCCGAGGAGCCGTCGGCAGTGATGCGGCCACGGAACGCGCTGTCGACGCGCTGGAACGCGCCGCTCGCCGAGGTTTCCTGCGGGAGCTCCTGTTCACGCCATTGGCCTTCGATGAGCACACCCATGATCTTGCCTCCACTTATCTTTCGCGCCTCTCACCCGTCCAATTCAGGGTAGTGGCGGAAAATACCGACCTGATCGTAGGGCAGACGGCGCGGCGAAGCGAGATAGGCGGCGATGCGCGGGCGCGCGGCGACCCGCTCCGCCAAGGCTAGAAGCTTGGGACAGCGGCGCGATGCGCGCGCGAAGCTCTTCGGAAAGGCGTAGCGAAGCCCGGCCGCGATCTCGAACAGCGACAGATCGGCATAGCTGAGCCGGCCGCCGACGAGATAGGCCGCGCCTTGCGGGTTGCGCGCCAGCACGCGCTCGAAGTAGCCGAGATATTTCGGCATGCGGTTCTTGCGGAAATCCGCGGCGCGCCGCCGCGCCTCGCGCTTCTGGTCCTCGTAATAAAGCCCCGAGCCGATCGGGTGATGCGTGTCGTGTATCTCGGCCACGAAATCGGCGATCGTCAGCTGGAGCTGGTGGGTCCACAGCGCTCCCGCTTCGCTCCGTGGCGCGAGGCCAAGATGGCGCCCAAGATAGAGGAGGATGTTGGCGGTCTGCGCGATGACGAGCGGGCCGGCCTTGAGGATCGGCGGCGCAAAGGCAGGATGAGCGGCGCGCGCACCCTCGATAAGCCGCATCATCGAAGCCACCCCGCCCTGGCGGCGCGCGACGTCGCGGTATTGGGCGGCGGCTTCCTCCAGGGCCAAGCGAACGAACTCGCCGCGCCCGGGCGTCGAGGGCCAATAATAGAGCTCGTAGCGCATGGCGGTTCCTCCATTTTCCTCGGGCGGCGTGCGGCCTATCATGGCGCCTGCGCTCCCCCCATGGTAGCGCGCAAGGAGACCGAAGATGCCCGACGAGCTTCAGCGACGCGCCGGAGGGGCGGTGCTGTCCGAGCTGCCGCTGCGGCTGCATCACCATGCCTTCGTCGTGAAAGACCAGGAGGTCAATCGCCGCTTCTTCGAAGACGTCCTCGGCCTGCCGCTGGTCGCGACCTGGTGCGAGCGCACCTTTCATCCAGATTTCGGCCGCGAGTTCGACTACTGCCACACTTTCTATGCACTCGCCGATGGCGGCGCCCTCGCCTTCTTTCAGTTCGCCGACAACGACATCTACGAGAGGGCCAAGGCGATCCTACCGCCGGGCGGCGGCTGGTGGCACGTCGCGCTCAAAACCTCGCAGAAGAGCTTCGACGAGCTCCTCGCGCGGGTGAAGGCGCATGGCATCCCGCATCGCGTCACCGATCACGGCTATTGCGTATCGCTCTACATCACCAGTCCCGACGGGCTACGCGTCGAGTTCACGGTCGATGCGGCCGATGTCGAGCGCATCAACGAAATCCGCCGTGCCGATGCCCATAGCGAGCTGCAACGCTGGCTCGGCGGCGATCGCCGCATCAACAACGACATCCGCCGGCATTAAGGCGGACGCCGACGGGCGTTATGCCGCCAGCGCATAGGCGCGCCTCCGATCTGCGCGGTTGTTGCGAGCTAGAAGCATGCTAAACCCATCTTTGGCTTTGCAATAGCGCTGAGTGTTTTGCGTTTTTGACCGTTGAAAGACCCGATTTGACCGACAGCAAATCTCCGCGCGCGGCCGCGGGGCGGCCCCGGCAATCCTTCGCGGCGCTCCGCGATGCCGGCTTCCGCTCCTATTTCATCTATTCCGCCTTCGCGATGATGGCCGACAGTATCGAGCACGTCATCAGCTACTGGATGATTTTCCAGAAGTTCCATTCGCCCGCGCTGGCGGGCTTCGCGATCATCGCCCATTGGCTGCCGACCTTGCTGTTCGGTGTTTTCGCGGGCGCGCTCGCCGACAAATACAATCCCCGCCGCCTCATTCAGGTCGGCATGGTGCTCTTCATGTCGTGCTCGCTGATCTGGGGCATCCTCTTCACCACCGGCTGGCTCGAATGGTGGCACGCGGTTGTGATTCTGACCATACACGGCATCGCCAGCGTCTTCTGGGGAACGCCCGGCCAGGTCATTCTCCACGACATCGTCGGCCGCGGGCAACTGCCCAGCGCCGTCCGCCTCAATGCGACGTCGCGCTATCTTGGCTTGCTGGCGGGCCCCGCGGTCGGCGGGGCGATCCTGCTCGCGCTCGGACCGGCGCATGGCATTCTGCTGAACATCCTGTTCTACGCTCCGCTGACGCTGTGGCTGTGGCAGGCGCCCTACGGGCCGAAATTCCAGAAGAACCGTCCGCCCCCGCGGCCGGTACGCGGCTTCGGCGACGTGGTGATGACGATCGAGGCAATTCGCGGCAACCGCATCATCACGGCGATGATCCTGCTCTCGGGCGCGGCCGCTTTTCTCGTCGCCAACGGCTATCAGGCGCAGATGCCGGAATTCGCAGCGGATCTGGGACACGGCAATGCAGGCATCTTCTACGCGATGCTGCTCGGCGCCGATGCCTGCGGCGCGCTTGTTGCCGGTTTCGCGCTCGAAGCCAGCGGCTGGCTTCAGCCGCGGCTGATGACGCCGTTCATCCTGGTGATGATTTGGTGCTGCGCACTCGGCAGCTTCGCCGTCACCCGATCTTATCCGGTGGCGGTCGCGCTGATGTTCGCCGCCGGCTTCGTCGAGCTCAGCTACAATTCGATGAACCAGACGCTGGTGCAGCTTCACGCGCCGGCCGAAATCCGCGGCCGCGTCCTCGGCCTCTTCAGCATGGCGCAGATCGGCTTGCGCACCTTCGCCGGCATCAGCATCGGCGTCGTCGGCAGCGGCATCGGCATTCACCATTCGCTCCTCCTCGCCGTCAGCATTCTCTTCGTGATCACGGGCGCTCTGTTCCTGATGATCCGGCCGGCCGCGGTGCAGGTGGAAAGCGGCGATTGACCCGCCGGGCCGCGCGCCTGGTGGTGCCGTTGACTCGCGCACGCCCGAGTAGCATTTTCGCGCGAATCCTCTCTGGGTGAGATGCCGGGGGAAACCATGCTATCGCGCGAAGAAAACGAGCTGTTGACGCGAGTGGGGCCGGGAACGCAGATGGGCGCCCTGATCCGGCGCTATTGGGTGCCGGCTCTGTTCTCGAGCCAGTTGCCCCAGTCCGATTGCCCGCCGGTGCGCGTGACCTTGCTCAACGAGAAGCTGGTCGCGTTCCGCGACAGCAAGGGGCGCGTTGGCCTTTTGGACGAACGCTGCCCGCATCGCACTGCATCGCTGTTTTTCGCACGCAACGAGGAATGCGGCCTGCGCTGCGTCTATCACGGCTGGAAATTCGACATCGACGGCAAATGCGTCGACCTGCCGAGCGAGCCGCCCGGCAGCGCTTTCATGCATAAGATCAGCATCACCGCCTATCCGTGCATCGAGCGGGGCGGCCTCGTCTGGACCTATATGGGTCCGCCGGAGACGAAGCCCGAATTCCCGGATCTCGAATGGACGATGATTCCGGACTCCTACCGCTACATCACCCGGCATATCCAGGAGTGCAACTGGCTTCAGGCGCTCGAAGGCGGCTTTGATACCAGCCACCTCTCGTTCCTCCATCGCGGCGATGACGGCAACCCCGACGGCGTGCGGCAAAGCGTGCCGATCCGCTACGAAGTGCTGCCGATGGATTTCGGATTCGCGGCCGGCACCTGCCGCGAAGGCAGGAACGGCGCGACCGACTGGACCTGCAGCATCATGCTGATGCCGTTCCACAAGCTGATCTCGACCTCGCCGATCGGCGCCCATGTGTGGGTCCCAATCGACGACGAGAACACGATGAATTACTGCATCGAATATTGGCCCGACCGGCCGCTCTCGGCCGCGGACCTGGCGGATTCGAAAGACTCCTTCTTCATCCATCCCGAGCTGTTGCCCGGGACCGAGCGGCCCGTCGCCAACAAGGGCAATAACTATTTGATCGATCGCGCCTTGCAGAAGAGCGGCCGATCCTTCACCGGCATCAAAGGCATCGGCCGGCAGGATTGCTCCATCCAGGAGAGCATGGGCCCGATCGCCGATCGCACCATCGAGCATTTGGGCGCGAGCGATTCGGTCATTATCAAGCTCCGCCGCCTGCTGCTGCAGACTCTGCGCGACTTCGGCGCCGGCAAGCCATTGCCGGGACTCGATCCGGCCGCGTACCGCGTGCGCTCGAGCCGCTTCACCCTGCCGCCCGGCATGGATTTCGCCAAGGCCGTCGACGACTATGTCCGCATCAAAGAGGCGGTGCCGGCGCAATAGCGTCGAGCGGGGCGAAACGTGACCGCGCTGATCGGCCAACCCATCCGTCGCAAGGAAGACAGGCGGCTTCTCACCGGCAAAGGCCGCTTTACCGACGATCTCGCGCTCGCGCGCCAGGCGCACGCCGTGTTCCTTCGCTCGCCGCACGCCCATGCGCGGATTCGCGCGATCGATTGGGCGACGGCCGCGGCGATGCCCGGCGTGCTCGCGGTCCTGACGGGCAAGGACTACGCGGCCGAGGGTTTGAAGCCCGTGCCGCATAATCCAAGCGGCGCGGATCATTTCGAGATCACCAAACCGGCCTTCGGACCCGAAGCCATGCCCAGCGGCCCGCCGCCCCTGCAGCCGCCGCTCGCGCAGGGCCGCGTGCGCTTCGTCGGCGAAGCCGTGGCGCTTGTCGTCGCGACCTCGCTCGATGCGGCACGCGACGCGGCCGAGCGGATCGATGTCGCCTACGAGCCGCTCGCGGCCGTGACCGATGCGCGTGCCGCGCTCGAGACGACCGCGCCCCGGCTCTGGGAGGATCGTCCGGGCAATCTTCTCGTCGCGGCGGAGAATGGTGACCGCGCCGCGACCGAGGCGGCCTTCGCACGCGCGCATCGCGTGGTGCGGCTCTCCTGCCTCAACCAGCGCGTCAGCGGCGCGCCGATGGAGCCGCGCGTCGCCACCGCCGATTACGACGCCGCGGCGGAGAGCTTCACAATTCACGCTGTGAGCCAGGGCGTCCACCGCATCAAATTCACCGTGGCGGCATGCCTCGGCGTCGCGATGGACCGCGTCCGCGTCATCACCGGCGATGTTGGCGGCGGCTTCGGCGTGCGCTCTTCGGTCTATCCCGAATACACGGTTCTCGCCTGGGCCGCGCGCAAACTTGGCCGGCCCGTCAAATGGAATTCGACCCGGGCCGAGGCGTTCCTCGCCGATTTCCAGGCGCGCGACGTTTGGGTCGATGGCGCGTTGGCGCTCGACGCCCAGGGCGGGTTCCTCGCGCTCGATCTCTCCTATACCGGCAATCTCGGCGCCTATCCCGTCTCCTATGCCGTTCTCAACAATGTGACACGCATGGCGGCGGGCGTTTACGACATTCCCGCGATCCATGTCAGCGTCAAAGGGGTCGCCACCAACACCGTACCGATGTCGGTCTATCGCGGCGCGGGCAGACCCGAGTCGAATTTCATCATGGAGCGGCTCATCGACCTTGCCGCCTCCGAGCTCGGCATCGAGCGCGCCGAGCTGCGGCGCCGCAACATCATCTCCGCCGCGTCCCTGCCCTACCAATCGCCGCTCGGTCATCGCTACGATAGCGGCGCCTTCACCGAGAACATGCAAGCCGTGCTGCGCGCGGTCGAATGGGATAGGTTCCCCACCCGGCGCGAGGCAGCGCGGCGGCTGGGCCTCTTACGCGGCATCGGCGTTGCGAATTATCTCGAAACGCCGACGGGCTTCGTCGACGAGCGCACCGATATAAGCGTGCTGCCGGAAGGAAAAGTCGAGGCGGTGATCGGGACCCAAGCCTCGGGTCAAGGCCATGAAACGAGCTTTGCGCAAATCGTCGGCGAAAAGCTCGGCCTGCCGATCGAAGAGGTCTCGATCCTCTTCGGCGACACGGCCGTCGCGGTCTCGGGCGGCGGCACTCATTCGGACCGCTCGCTGCGTTTGGGCGGCACCATTCTCGTCCGCGCTTCGGAGACCATTATCGAGCGCGGCCGAAAGCTGGCTGCGCACCACCTCGAGGCCGCCGAGAGCGATATCGGCTTCGCCGAGGGCCGTTTCACCGTGATCGGCACGGATCGCTCGATCAGCCTTTATGAGACCGCGGCCCTGGCGCTCGAGCAAGCGACACCCGAGCCGCTGCGCGGCCCGCTCGCCGCGACCGCCATTCTCGATCATCGGCTGCATGCCTATCCCAACGGCGCCGCGGCCTGCGAGGTCGAAATCGATCCCGAGCTCGGCTCGCTTCGCGTCCTGCGCTATGCGACGGTCGATGACGTCGGCCGTGTGGTCAATCCGATGATCGTCGAGGGTCAGATTCATGGCGGCGCCGCGCAAGGGATCGGCCAGGCCGTGATGGAGCGGATTTTGTTCGATCCGCGCTCGGGCCAGCTCCTGACCGGCTCATTCCTCGATTACACCTTGCCGCGCGCCGACGAATTGCCGTCCTTCCAGGTCGCGCAGCATGAAATCCTCGCCGCGAGCAATCCCTTGGGCATCAAAGGCGCCGGCGAGGCGGGCGTAACGCCCGCGACCTCGGCGGTGATCAATGCGGTGGTCGATGCGCTCCAGGAATTCGGTGTCGGACATATCGACATGCCGGCGACCCCGGAGCGCATCTGGCGGGCGATGTGGGGCGCGCTGCGCTAAACGCGATCCTTGGCGAAGCCGGCGCCAAGGGCTTATGCTCGTCGCCTGCGCCAGCTTCCTGCCGAGGAGCCCGTCATGCACAAGATCGCGATTCCTCAGTACATCATCGACCGCGTGGTGAAGTCGCGTGGCCGGCTGCACGCTTTCGATCAGCTCCTCGGTCCCTCGACCGCGCTTCTCGTGGTCGATCTGCAAAACACCTTCATGCTGCCGCCCTACCCGACCGAGGTGCCGCTGGCGCGCGAGATCGTGCCCAACGTCAACCGGCTCGCCGCGGCGATGCGGGACGCGGGCGGCCTCGTCGTCTGGATTCAGATGACGCATAAGGACGAGGATCAGCGCAGCTGGAGCGTCTTCTACGATCACGTCTCCAATTCGTCCAACCGGACGGACGGCTTGAAGCGGCTGGGACGCGGCACGCACGGGCAAGCGCTCTATGAGGCGCTCGATGTCCAGCCGGCGGATTTGAAGATCGAGAAAAACCGCTTCAGCGCCTTCATCCAGGGCTCCTCCGATCTCGATCGCCAGTTGCGGGCGCGCGGCATCGACACGGTGATCGTGACCGGAACGGTGACGAACACCTGCTGCGAATCGACCGCGCGCGACGCCATGATGCTGAACTTCAAGACCGTCATGGTCTCGGACGCCAATGCGGCGGCCACGGATGACGAGCACAATGCGACGCTCGCCAATATCTTGCGGATTTTCGGCGACGTGATGTCGACCGACGAGGTGGTCGAGCGTCTGGTCGCGGCGGCGCCGGCGGCGCGTAGCGCAGCGGCGCGCTAGACCCGCGCGCGCTCGGGCGAGCGCGGAACCGGTGATTAGGTCGCCGACGGGAGCGCCTATTTTCGATACATCGTCGCAACAGGCGATGAACGAAAATTCATGTTGCCGTTAGGCGGGGGTAATCCGCGCGAGGCTAGGCTCTGGTCCTCATCGCAAGCGGTGCGACCGGGCGGCCTTGATCCTGCCCCCGTCACCCGGTTGTAATCTGTCGGCACTAGGTTGAGGCACCGTGGCCAAACCACCGCTGCGAAGCCATCTGCGGCTCGAAAGACCGCCTTTTGCCTGCATCGCCCTGCTGCTGCAAGGCGGCGGGGCACTCGGCGCGTACCAGGCCGGGGTCTATCAAGGGCTGGCGGAGGCCGCGCTTCATCCGGACTGGATCGCGGGCATCTCGATCGGCGCGATCAACGCCGCCATCATCGCCGGCAACCCGCCTGAGGCGCGGGTCGAACGGCTGCGCAGCTTCTGGGAAGGGATCACCATCGACCCCTGGTTCTGCGGCGCCGACCAAATCACCGCTTCGATGCTGCGAGGGGACGAGGCGCGTAAGCTCTTCAACCAAGCGAGCGCCGCCCGCGCTTTGGTGAGCGGGGCGTCGGGATTCTTCCAACCGCGCGTTCCCTCGCCCTGGCTGCAACCCAAGGGCGCGCGCGAAGCGACCAGCTATTACGACACCAAGGGCTTGCGCGCGACCCTGGAGCGCCTGGTTGATTTCGACCGGATCAACGCCGGCGTGCCCCGCTTCAGCATTGGCGCCGTCAATATCCGCAGCGGCAATTTCGTCTATTTCGACAACACCACTCATCGCATCGGACCCGAGCACGTCATGGCGAGCGGCGCCTTGCCGCCGGGATTTCCCGCGATCGAGATCGACGGCGAATTCTACTGGGATGGCGGCCTCGTCTCGAATACGCCGCTGCAATGGATGCTCGAATGCCATGAGCAGCGCGACACGCTGGCGTTCCAGATCGACCTCTGGAACGCGCGCGGCGAGCTTCCCGGCAACATGCTCGAGGTCATGGTGCGCGAGAAGGAAATCCAGTATTCGAGCCGAACGCGCGCCAACACCGACCATTTCGCGCGCGAGCACAGGCTGCGCAACGCGCTCGCCACGGCGGTCGAGAAGCTGCCCGAGGAGCTCCGCCACCTGCCCGAATTCGACCCGATCGTCGCGGCCCAGGACCGGTCGGTCTACAACATCGTGCATCTGATCTACCGCGCGAAGCACTATGAGGGGCATGCCAAGGATTACGAGTTCTCGCGCCTTAGCATGGACGAGCATTGGCGGACCGGGCATCACGACGCCGTTCGCACTTTGCGCCAGCCCGAGATCTACGAACGGCCGCCGCGCCACGAAGGCGTCTTCGTCTTCGACGTTCTGCGCGACGCCGGCGACTGAGTTTACAGCGGCGACGCGAGATTGAGCCGCGACGATGGAAGGAGAAGGGCGATGACAGAGCAAGAGGTACGAGAACGGGCTTTCGCCATGCCGCTGACGAGTCCGGCCTATCCGCCCGGTCCCTATCGTTTCGTCGACCGTGAATTTCTCGTCATCACCTATCGTACCGATCCGGAAAAGCTGCGTGCCATCGTGCCCGCGCCCTTGCAGCTCGACGCACCGCTGGTGCGCTACGAGTTCATTCGCATGCCGAATTCGACCGGCTTCGGCGACTATTCCGAGACCGGACAGGTGATTCCGGTCTCGTTCCAGGGGCGCAAGGGCGGCTACACCCATTGCATGTTCTTGAATGACGAGGGACCCATTGCCGGTGGCCGCGAATTATGGGGCTTCCCGAAAAAGCTGGCCAATCCGAGCCTCAAGACCGAGACCGACACGCTGGTCGGCACGCTCGATTACGGTCAGGTGCGGGTCGCGACCGGCACCATGGGGTACAAGCACCGCGAGGCCGATCTCGCGGCGGTGAAGGCGTCGCTCGCCGCGCCCAATTTTCTCTTGAAGATCATCCCGCATGTCGATGGCAGCGCGCGCATCTGCGAACTCGTCGAATACGGACTCGAAGACGTGGCGCTGAAAGGCGCCTGGACGGGACCTGCTGCGCTGTCGCTGTACCCTCATGCGCTCGCACCGGTCGCGGACTTGCCGGTGCTCGAAGTGGTCTCGGCCATACACATCCTCACCGACCTCACCCTGGGGCTTGGCAAGGTAGTGCACGATTATCTCGCGTGAAGACTAGGGTCAGGCCTCACACCAAGGAGAAATACTATGCGTCTCGAGGGCAAAGTCGCGGTGGTCACGGGAGCGGCGAGCGGCATCGGCAAGGAGATCGCGCGCACCTATGTGCGCGAAGGCGCGAAAGTCGCGATCGCCGATCTCAACCTCAAAGGCGCCGAGGCCACGGCCGCCGAGTTGGGCGGCGCCGGCAAGGCGGTTGGCATCGCCATGGACGTGACCAATGAGGGCCAGGTCGAGGCGGGCATGGCCAAGGCCATCGCCACCTTCGGCCGGCTCGATATCCTCGTCAGCAATGCCGGGATTCAGATCGTCGAACCGCTCGACCAATTCGAGTTCGCGAAATGGAAGCTGCTTTTGGCGATCCATCTCGACGGCGCGTTCTTGACGACGCGGGCGGCGCTCAAGCAGATGTACAAGCAGGGCAGCGGCGGCAGCATCATCTATATGGGATCGGTGCATTCGAAAGAGGCTTCGGTGCTGAAGGCGCCCTATGTCACGGCAAAGCACGGGCTCGAAGGCCTCGCCAAGGTTGTCGCCAAGGAAGGCGCCAAGCACGGCGTCCGGGCCAACGTCATCTGTCCCGGCTTCGTGCGCACGCCACTCGTCGATAAGCAGATCCCCGAGCAGGCGAAGGAGCTCGGCATCAGCGAGCAAGAAGTGATCAAGAACGTGATGCTGAAGGACACGGTCGATGGCGAGTTCACCACCGTCGCGGATGTCGCCGCGGTGGCGCTGTTCTTCGCGAGCTTCGACACCAACGCCCTGACCGGTCAATCGCTCGTCGTCAGCCACGGCTGGTTCATGCAGTAACGAGGCGATCGGCCGTCCCTGGTGCGTCAGCCGAGAATCGGCAGCGATATCACGTCGTAGCCATGCGCGATCCGGCGGTCGCGCACGGGGTCTTCGATCTCGAAGGCAAAGCGCGGCGCCGGCCGGACACCGCCTTTGGCGGCGAGCGTGCCGCAAAACATCAGCGTCCCGTCGCCAAATCCGTCGGCGCCGGCGTAGAGCGCAATCAGCTCTTGCGGCGCGCGCATCGCGGCGACGGAGCCTTCCTGGTAAAGGGTTTTCTCCGCGCCCCGAACGATCCAGGAGCGCAGGATGAGGCGGTCCCAGTGCGCGACGACATCGTCGAGGGCCCAGAGCTCGGGCGCGACCGGCTTCTCGCACATCTGCTTCGACACGGTGACGTTATAGGCCTCGACCTTGCGGTCCGTATGGTCGGAGCCGACGCCGAGATAGAGCGCGCCGCCATGGCGCAGCAGAATGAATTCGACCTCGCCGGAGGACTCGTCGCCTGCCGCCTCGATTGCCGCGGCGGTGGTGAGGCGGCTTGCAGCGACGCGGTAGAAGATCGGGGTCGTCGCCGGGCGCGCAACGCCCAACGCCTCGAGCTCGCGAATGTGTTTTTCGAGCGCGGCCTGGTCGCGCCCCGTCCAGCCGGCGATCACCGCGTGGCGGATCGCGATCGTCTCGCGCGCGGCTCGCTCGCCCCGGCGGATGGTGAAGCTTAAGGAATGTTCGGACGGGCTCATTCCTGGATGACCGCGATGACTTCCATCTCGCACAGCATGTCGGGCCCTTTGAGCTCGACGATCGCCGAGCTGCGCGCCGGGAGCGGCTCGGGCATCAGCTTCACATATTCCTCGTTGAAGGCTTTCCAGTCCGCGGCATTGCGCAGAAAGACCGTCGCCTTCACCACATCGGCGAGCGAGCTTCCCGCGGCTTCGAGAATATTCGCGATGTTGCCGATGCAGCGCCGCGACTGGTCGCGGATATCGCCCATCCTGCCGGTCTCGCGGTTGCGGCCGGCCTGGCCTGAGCAGAACACCATGTTGCCGATGCGGATTGCCTGATTGAACGGCCCGGTCGGCGTCGGAGCCTTGTCGGTGCGGATCGCCTGCTTTTTCATGATTTGTCCTTGCCGGTGCCGGGCTTGGCCGCGCCCAGTGCCTCGACCGTCTTGCGCGCGACCTCGTGGTCGGAATCGGGCGAGGAGCCGCCGACACCGATGGCGCCGACGCATTCGCCCTTCAGATAGATCGGGACGCCGCCCTTGTTGAGCGTCACGCCGCCCGGGATGATCTCGGTGAGGCTCATCGGATAGAGCGGGCGATCGGCCCATTGCTCCATCAGCTTCGCCGTCGATTTGCGAAACGCCGCGGCGAGCCGGGCTTTCCCGGTCGCCATATAAGGGCCGTGCCAGGCCTCCTCCTTGCCCCGCGCCACCAGGACCGGATGGCCCGCGGCATCGACGATCGCAACCGAGACCTCGACCCCCTTGGCCGCGCCGATCGATTTCGCGGTCTCAAGGAACTTCATCGCCGTTGCGAAATCCATGCGCGTCCTTCCCCGGGGCGGTCAGCTCATGCGCAGATACCGGTCGGCATTGCCGGCGAGGAGCTTCTTCATCGCCTGCGGCTCGATGATGTTACCCCATTTGAGGACGTTGTCGACCGAATGCGGCCAGTCGCTTTCCGGATGAGGGAAATCCGAGGCGTACATCAGGCATTGATCGCCGAGGATGTCGATCACCGCCTTGGTCATGAGCGGTCCTTCATGCGCCTCGATGCAGACGCAAACCCGGCCTTGCTTTGCGTATTCGCTCGGCAAGTATTTGAGCGGCGGGATGACGCCCTTGACATAGTGCACTTGGCTGTCGAGACGGAGGAGCCAATTGGGCAGCCAACCATGCCCGGTCTCGGAATAGCCGAGCTTGATGTTGGGATAGCGGTCGAGGATGCCGCCGCAGATCACGTAAGCGAGCGAGCGCTGCGCGCCCCAGGGATGCGCGGCGGTGCGCGCGATCGCCGAATTGCCCCAGATGTCGCGGTAGCCCGGGAAGTAAGGCGGCTCGTAGAAGAAGCTGTGATGCATGATCGGCAGGTGCAGGTCGTTCATCACCTGCCAGAGCGGCTCGAGATCGGGGTCGTCGATCGGCATGCCCTCGGGCAACGACGGCCAGACGCAGGCGAGCCAGCTCTCTTTGCCGATCTTCTTCAGCTGCTCGACCGCCCAGGGGATGTTCTTGCCGGGCGCCAGGAACAGACCTTTGAGCCGGCTGGGATCGGCGCTGCAGAATTCGCGCATATAGGTGTGGTAGGCGTCGTAGAGCCCGGTGGTCACCGCCGGATCGAGCGCGCTCGAAGCCGGCGCCCAGGTGCCGGGGATGAGCAGGTTTACATCGACGCCCTCGGTCGTCATGTCTTCGAGCCGGCCCACCGAGTTGTCGTGCTGGATGCGCTCGTGGCAGACGGATTTGGAGATGTTGACGACCCGCCCCTCGACCGCACCGGCTCCGCCTTTCTCGATCTTCTCCGCGCCCGGCTTCCGACCGGCGATGCGGTTGTAAGGAATCGGGTTGACCTTGATCGTATGCCACGGCTCCTTCGGATGGCCGCGCCCTTCGGGCGACTTCATCTCGCGGATAAAGGGGTCGAGCTCGCCCCAGCGGTCCTTCACCGCCTTGCCGGCGTAACGGCTCAGCACTTCCAAGGAAGGCGTTACGTGGCTGTCGACATCGATGACCCGGTACCCGTTACGCATGTTGGCTCCTGTTCTTCTTCATCCCGGCTGCGATGCTAGGAAGACCGCAAGGCCCGAGCAAAACGGATTTGCGGATAGAGGCATAAGCGCGGCTTATACGGGCATCGTCCAGCGTCCCTAGCAGCCCAGCGCCACCGCTGTGCGCCGCCAATCGGCGATACCGCGCAACGCCCCATCCGCGACGAGAGCGGCCTTCAGCGAGCCGAAGCTGATCCAGCCGTCGCGCATGATCTTGGCCTCGGCGTCGGCCGCGAGCACGGCACCGCGCAGCGCCGCCTCCATCCCCTCCTCCACCACAAGCTTGCCTTTGAAGTCGACCGACCAGCGCGGCGCCGCCACGGCCTCGGCCGGATCGTCGCCGCAAGCCAGAACCCGGGCAAGGAACTGGGCGAGGGTGCAGGTCTGACCGACCGTGCCCGGGGTGCCGAGGCTCATCGCCAGCCGGCCGTCCTTCAGCACGAGGCAGGGCGCGAGCGTGTTGGCTGGACGCTTGCCCGGCGCGACGCAATTGGGGCTTGCCGGATCGCTGTTGAACCCGGCCATCCGGTTGTTGAGGAGAATCCCCGTGCCTTCGAGCACGATGCCAGAGCCATAAGGCGCGGAGACGCTTTCGATCAGCGAGACCGCCATGCCGTCGCGATCGATCACCACCGCGCAAGTGGTGCAGCGGTCGCGCGATTCCGCCGGCTGCCTGTCATTGGCCGGCGCGCGCCGGCCGGCGCCGGCGACCGCCGCGGCGAGCCGGTCCCGGAGCGCATCCTCGACCAGGCTCGGATCGGCGATGAGACGCCCGGCCGCGCGATAGGCGCTGCGCCGCGCGGCATAGCCGCGGAGAATGAAATCGAGGCTGCGCGGATTGACGAGATCGACGCCGCCCGCTTCGAGGTCCAGCAACTGGAACAGCAAGGTGGCGCCAAAGGAATTGGGCGGCATGGTCACCACCTCGTGACCATGGAACGGCGCCGCAATGGGCGCCTGCCACAGCGATTGATGCCGCGCCAGGTCCTCGGCCGCGATGAGCCCGCAGAGCCGCGCGCAGTCAGCGGCAATGCGCTCGGCGATTTGCCCAATATAAAAGTCCTCGGCACCGCGTTCGGCGATGCGGCGGAGCACGCTGGCGAGCGCCGGCTGGACGAAGCGCGAACCTTCGGCGAGCGGCGCACCGCCCGGCAAGAACAGCGCGCTCGCGCCAGGGTCTTTCGCCAAGAGCGACGCACGCTCGGCGGTGTTGAGCGCAAGCTGGCGGTGGACCGGGAAGCCTTCCTCGGCGAGGCGGATCGCCGGCCGCATCAGGCTCGGAAGATCGCGGCTGCCGAAAGCGTCCTGAAGGTCGGCGAGGCCGCGCAGCAACCCGGGCACGGTCGCGGAGAGGACGCCATTCCCCGGAATGCCCTCGGCAAAGCGGTCGGGGCTCGCGGCAAGCGGCGAGCGGCCGGTGGCGTTGAAGCCCTTGGCGCCGACGCGCGGATCATAGACGAGGGCGTAGAGATCGCCGCCCAAGGTGCACGCGTAGGGGCAGACGACGCAAAGCACGAGCGCGGCCGCCGTCGCCGCGTCGACCGCGTTGCCGCCGTCGCGCAGCATGGCGAGCGCCGCCTCGCTCGCGAGGCCATGTCCCGCGACGACGATGCCACTCGCGCCTTGCGCCGTTTGTGCCTTCAATCGCGTGCGCCCTGTGTCGAGCTCGACTTGGTTGCGCGCATGTAGAATTCGGATTGCGGGTCGGCAGCGACCATGGCCTTGATCCGCTCCCACAGGTAGTGCCGCATCTCGACGAATTGGCGTCTTTCGCGTACGTCGTACTCCCAGCGGGGATGCGGCAGATCGACATCGAGAACCTCGGCAACCTGCCCCGGCCGCGGACGCAGCAGGACGATTTGATCGGACAGCAGCACCGCCTCGTCGACGCTGTGCGTCACGAAGACGACGACGCTCTTGTGCCGATGCCAGATCTTCATCAGCTCGATCTGCATGAACTCGCGGGTCTGCGCATCGAGGCTGGCGAAAGGCTCGTCCATCAAGAGATAGTGCGGCTCGGCGATGAGCGCCCGCGCAAGCGCCGCCCGTTGCTTCATGCCGCCCGACAACTCGTTCGGATAGGACTCGGCAAAGCGGCTCAACCCCACCATGTCGAGGTAATAATCGGCGCGCTCGGCGCGCGCCTTCGCCCCCATGCCGTCGAGCTCGATCGGGAAGGAGACATTGTCGCGAATGGTGCGCCACGGCATCAGGCGGAAGGACTGAAACACGAAGCCCATATGGGGCCCCGGGCGGGGCGGCACGCCGCCAATCAAGATTTCGCCTGCATCCGGCTCAATCAACCCATTCAGCATCCGCAGCAACGTCGTCTTGCCGCAACCCGACGGGCCGACCAGGGTCACGAACGTATTCGGCTTGATATCGAGCGAGACATGCTGCAGCGCCTGGACGCCGACCGTTTGCTTGGCGCGACGGAAGCTTTTGGAGACATTGCGGACGACGATCCCGGTTTCATCGCCCGCGGTGCCGCTCCCCGCGGCGCGAAAGCCCTGTGCCGCAGCGACGCCGCGCATCAGCGCCCGGTCTCGTCCATGCCGCGCTCGGTGCCGAGCTCCTTGAGCGCCTTATCGACGAAGCTTGTATCGATCCACGCGCTGGGCTCGACGCGGCGAAGGTCCTTGAATTCGGGACCGCCATAGTCGGTATCGGTGGTGAACTTGATCTCGTCGAGATTGAGCCCGCCATTGACGCTCCAGCTCTTGCGATAGGCCTTGGCCAAGGTCTCGAGCGCGTCGCGCTTCACGTCGGGCCGCGCCGCCGCCATGGCATTGACCCAGAGCTGGGGATTTTTCGCGAAATCGCGCGAGGCGAGGATGATGCCGCGCACCACGCCCTCGATCTCTTTCGCCTTGGTCTTGGCGGTCTCGGCGGTGACGACGTTGAGCTTGCTGACAAAGGGCGCAAGCCGATAAAAATTCTGCTGATCGACCAGCACGCCGAGCTTGCTCTTGTCGGGTATCGTCGTCCAGATGCCGATCGAGACCGCCGTCGCATCGATTCGCCCGGCGATCAGCGCGCGCGCCCGCACCGGCGGCTGGCCGACGGCGAGATATTGCAGCGTGTCGACGGGGACGCCGAGCTTCGTCAGCACCGCGCGGCCCAGGATGTAATCCGCGCTGCCGACACGCGCCACGCCGAAGGTCTTGCCTTCGAGCGCTTGCGGCGTTGCGATCGTCTTCTTTGCCGCGATGAGAAACGGCAGCGCCTTGTCGGGCGAGATTACGCCTTTGAGGTCCATTTGGTCGCGCGCGATGAGCTGAAGCGCGGTGTCGGTCGCGATATTCGCCATGTCCCCCTGGCCCGAGCGCAACGCGGCGACCGCCGAAGGCGTCTGCTGCACGCGCACCAGTTCCACGTCGACGCCGGCCTTCTTGTAATAGCCGAGGCGCACCGCCAGATCGGCGACGGAGTTGGGCACGAGCGGCGTTTCCGTCTCGGTGACGATGAGCTTGAATGGCTCGGCCCATGTCGGAAACGCAAGCGTGAGCGCGCCGACCATCGCAGCGGCGGCAATGAGCTTTTCGACCTTCCCTGTCATGATAATTTTCCTTTTGCCTATCCCATGTTCCAGAACGCGACCGGGCAGGTGCCGACACCCTTGACCGGCTTGTGTTGTATGAAAGTCGGCGGTTTGTCCTCGACCACGCCCAGCACCGTCACGTAGTTGAGGAACTCGGCGGTCGAGTTGCCTTCCTCGATGAGACGCGGAACGGTCAAGACGTTGAGGATTTCGTCGCGATGGCCGAGCCGCATCTGCTCGAGCATCCAGCGTTGCAGATCGAAATTGTAATTGCCCATTTTCGGGCCGCCGACCTCGACGGTGAGGTTGAACGAGCCGACGACCGCGACACGCTCGGCGCCGGGCCAGGCTTCGATTCCGCGCCGCAGGAAGCGGCCGAGCTCATACCAGCGCCGGTTGGTCGGGATGGGATAGCCGAAGGCGTTGGTCATCACCGGCACCATCGGCAGGTCTTCCTCGGGCCGGACGAAGGACAGCGGCACGGTGAAGGCATGGTCGATCTTGAAGTCGTGCACCTGCGAGAATTGAATGCCTTGCTCGATGCCGTCGCGCAGAAGGAATTGCGCCAGCGGCTGGTGAACCTTGGCGCGGTAACGCGGAAGGTTCATGACGTCAGTTTCGTACCAGAACGGCCCCTCGGCGATTTCGCCGGTGCCGATCGCGAAAGTCGGCAGATTGTCGAAAAAGAAATTGTCGAGATGATCGTTGGCGACGCCGACGATGAGATCGGGCTTGGTCTCGGCGAGCATGCGGCGCACGTCGCCGAAGGTGGCGTAGAGCGTCGCCATATCGGCGGGATCGGCCTGATCGCGATTCCAGAAGATGCGCGGATTGTGCGTCGAGGCGATCACCGAAACAATTTGCGCCATTGCGAAACTCCGATTTCGTTTCTTCACACGCGCTCGCCGCGATAGCGCCAGCGCTCCATGCGGCGCTCCACGAGCTTCAACGATTGCATGATCAGCATGCCGATCACGGCCAGCACGCACACGACGACGAAGTAGGGCGCCATGCGGAAGCTGTTGCCATAGACCGAGAGCAGCCCGCCCAGCCCCTTGACCGCGGTGTAGAGTTCCGCGACGACCGTGTTGATGAGCGCCAGCGAGGCGCCGACGCGCAAGCCCGCCGTAATGTACGGCAGGGCCCCGGGCAGCATGATCTTGCGAAAGATCTGCACGTCGCGCGCGCCGGCCGAGCGTGCCATCTCGACCAGCTCGCCATCGCAATTGAGCACGCCCGCATAGGTGTTGATGAGGATGGGCATCACCGCGCCGAGGAAGACGATGAAGATCTTCGCTTCGTAGCCGAGCCCGAGAAACACGATGATGAGGGGAATGAACGCCACCCGCGGCATCGCCGCGAGCGCATTGACATAGCCCTCGAGCGCGGCGCCGAAGACGCGGAATCCGCCCATCAGCAAGCCGAAGGGAATCGCAAAGAGCGCTGCCAGCACGAATCCCGAGAGAAAGACCGTGAGGCTGTCGAGCGTCGCGATCGGCACGCTGCCATCGCCGACGACTTGGACGCCGGCGATCACGGTTTCCCAAGGGGTGGGGAGGAAATTCTCGCCGGCGAGCGCGGCAAGCAGCCACCACGCCACGACCAGCAGCACGAAGACGAGGCCACGCCAGATATGGATGTTGACGTGCGAGAGGCGCGGACCGAGGCGGGGACGCCGCTGCGTGACGGCGTGGACCTGATCGCCCGGCACAGCCATGAAGATTAAGCCTGCCCCGCGGCCCCGCCGCCGCGCGGATGGTAATAGTCGTAAAACCGGTTCGGCACGTCCTTTATCTTCGGCACCACGTTCTGCAGATACCATTCGCGCGGATTGAGCACCGCCGATAGGTGAAACAACAGAACCGGGTGCACGTTGAGCGCCCAGAGGCGCGGGAAATCCCGCGCTTCGAGAGCGCGGCGCTCCTCGGGCGCGAGACCGAAATGGTCGAGAACGGCGTAATCGCCGCGGCGAAACGCGGCGGTGCGCTCGCGGTCGGTATAGATGTGATGAATCGCGCGATTGAGCTCGTAATCCGACATCCCGCTCGACTCTCCCGTTGCGCTCCCGCCTCGCGGCAGCCCGCGGCAGGGCCCTTCCGATTATGTTGCGTCGCCTTGTGGAATCTAGGAATATTTGAAGATGCCGCTATCGGAAAAACCGATAGATGCATCATTCCGAGCGAACGGGCGGGCCATGAACGACCGTCAGTTGCGATATGCCCACGCCGTTTGGCATGAGCGCAGCTTCAGCCGCGCCGCCGTGAAAATGGGCGTCTCCCAACCGACCTTGAGCGGGCAGATCAGGCTGCTCGAGGACGAGTTGGGCTTCAGCCTGTTCTATCGCAACAGCCGCGGCGTCGAAGCGAGCGCGAACGGACAGGCATTTCTCGAATCGGCGGAAAGCCTGGTCAACGGGCTTTCCGCGCTCAAGGATTTCGCGCGCGAGCTCAGGGGCAAGCCGGGCACGGCGATCCGCATCGGCATTCACTCCGGCCTCGTGCAAAGCATGGTGCCGCGTATCGTGCGCGCGCTTTCGCGCAGCAGCGTGAAGATCAGGCCCGATGTCGTGACGGCGACGGCGCGGCGAATCCACCGCCTCATCCGGCAAAGGCGGCTCGATCTCGGCCTCGTCATCGAAGGCGAGACGACGGACGTCCCGGACAAGCTGATCTGGGATCAGCTCGCGACCTCCGACATCGTCTTGCTGGTTCCGCCGACCCACGCCCTCGCGAAGCGGCGCGACCCGATCGAGCTTGCGGAGATTTCAGGCCTGCCCTTGATCGTGAACGAGCCGCGCATGGGCTATGCCCCCGCTCTGCTCGCCGCCTTCGCCGAGCGCAATTTGACGCCCGAGATCGTCGCCGATTGCGACGATCTCGAATCGCTCAAATACATGATCGCGGCGGGCGGCGGCGTCGCGCTGGTGCCGCGGATCGCGGCCGAGCGCGAGATCGCGCGCGGCTTGCTGTCGGCCGTGGCGGTTCATCCGCCCCAGACGGTCTCGATCCAGCTTTTGCGCAGCCAAGACGTGCTACCGCCGCGGCTCGAGCGCTTCCGCAGCCAATTCGTGAAAGAGATCGCGGAAACGCGGCGGCCGCCGCCCGCGGCGAAAGGCGGAGCGGCCCAGCCGCGCGGCACTGTCCCGGCGTGAGCCGCGCGCGCATTACCAAGCTGATCGACGGCGCTGTCGTTCTGGATTAGATTTGCGCGGCAGCGGCAAGCGCGACCGCAGAGGCTTTGCCGCGCGCGAGAAGCAGGGTGCCGCGCGGGGAGGCATGATCGTGGCTGCAGCACAAGCCGAGACGCTGGAAGCCCCCGTTTCGAGCCGCTCTTTTCTCGACCGCCTCGAATTCGTGCTGGGCGAAGCCTCGCGGGTCGTCGCCATCGCCTGCGTTTGCGGCATGCTCTTCGTCGCCGCGGTGACGATGCTCGACGTGCTGCTGCGCTGGGTTGCGAACGAGCCCATACCGGCGATCAACGAGATCGTTCAGATGACGTTCTCGGTCGCCATTTCCGCGTGCATTCCCGCGGGAATGACGCAGCGCGTCAATCTCAAGATCGACCTCGTCGCGCGCTATTTCAGCCCCTGCCTCAAGGCGTGGCTCGAAGTCCTCGGCAGCGCCTTTCTCTGGCTCTTCTATGCCGTGCTCGCGGTCCGCATTTTCGGCTACGCCAGTACGCTGGCGCAGGAGGGGCGGACGACAGTCATCCTCGGCCTGCCTCAAGCCCCCTTCATCTATTGCGTGGCGGGGCTACTCGCTTTCGGCGCGGTGGTCCAAGCCGTCATCATCATCAACGAGGCGCGTCGTGCCGCCGCTTACGGCGGCCGCGGTGTGCTTGGTGCGGCGCTCGTCACGGCTGCCATCGGGCTTGCAGCGTGGCAATGGATCGACCACGCAGCCGCGATTTCGAATTGGGCGCAGGGCCATATCGGACTCACCGTCACGATCGTTTTCGTGGTGATGTGGCTCCTGACCCTGGTTCTCATTCCGATCGCCGCGATCATGGGGATTGTCGGCGTCATCAGCTCGGCCATGTTCATCGGCTTGATGCCGTCGCTCGGCGCAGCCGCGACCGAGGTGACCGGGTTTTTGGGCAACACCCAGCTCGCCACGCTGCCGCTTTTCCTGATGATGGGAAGCTTCGCCGCGGTCGCGGACATTTCCGAGGATGTCTATCGCCTCGCCCATGTACTGCTCGGGCGGCTGCGGGGCGGATTGGCGCTGACCACCATCGCCGGTTGTGCGGGCTTCGGCGCGCTCACCGGCCATTCGATCTCGACCACGGTCACGATCGGCAAGGTTGCGCTTCCCGAGATGCAGTCGCGCGGCTATTCGCCGGCCTTCTCCACCGGCGTCTGCGCCGCAGGCGGGACGCTGGGCGCGTTGCTGCCGCCGGCTTCTGGCCCGCTCATCCTGTTCGCCCTCCTCTCGGAAGCCTCGGTTGG
Source organism: Allostellaceae bacterium (assembly GCA_035277525.1). GTDB lineage: Bacteria > Pseudomonadota > Alphaproteobacteria > ATCC43930 > CGMCC-115725 > CAIKMD01. Next base: position 30,511 of record DATEKH010000152.1, on the reverse strand, counting down.
GCAGCTTTTCGTTGCCGCCATCCTGCCCGGACTGCTGGCGACGGCGCTCTATCTCGTCACCATCGCGATCTATGTCCGCGTCTCGCCCGCCTCGGCGCCCGTCAATCGCGACATCGAAGCTGGCAGCCTCATCGCGGCTTTGTCGCGCTGCGGGCCGGCGGCGCTGCTCTTCGGCAGCGTGCTCGGGGGCATTTATTTCGGGGTATTCACCGCGACCGAGGCCGCGGCTGTCGGCGCGTTCGAATCCTTCCTCTGCGCCCTTTTCCGCGGCAAGCTCAAAGGCAGTGCCTTCTGGCACGTGATGGCAGGCACCACCGCCACCACGGCAATGATCTATGGGTTGATCTTCGGCGCACAGATTTTCTCGTTCTTTGTCGGCGTTAGCGCCTTGACCGAAAGCGCCACCACCTTCCTATCGCATCTCAGCTGGGCGCCGATCACCATCGTCACGGTCATTCTGCTCGTCTATCTGCTGCTCGGCTCGGTGATGGAATCCTTTGCCGTGATGGTGATCACGGTTCCGATCGTGACGCCCTTGGTGCTCCATCTCGGCTATGACGTGCTGTGGTGGGGCATCATCAATCTCTGCGTGGTCGAGACCGGCCTCATCCATCCGCCGCTGGGCCTCAACGTCTTTGTCTTGAAAAGCATCCAGCCGGACGTCTCGATCTGGACGGTCTATAAGGGGGTATTTCCCTTTGTCATTGCCGATCTGGTGAAGCTCGCGATCCTCGTCCTCTTCCCCGGAATCTGCCTTTGGCTGGTCTCGACCATGGGAGCCAGCTAACCACCGGCAGCCATGGCCGGCCCGGCCACGCCTCTGCTATCGTCGAGTGTCAAGGGCCGCCGATTGTCGAAACGAAAACGCGCAGCCCCGGGTGAGCGCATGAGCATGACCAGGACCGCCGATTCCCGCGGCGCGACCAATCCGCTCTTCAGCGAGAACAAGCTGAAGCTCGGCATCTTCGGCACCAATGTCAGCAATGGCTGCGCCATCACCACGGCCGAGGAAGCCTATGTGCTCAACTGGCCCAATACGCTGAGCCTCGCCGAGCTCGCCGACCGCTACGGCTATGAGGCCGTGGTGCCGGTCGCCCGCTGGAAAGGCTTCGGCGGCAAATCCAATTTCAACGGCACCAACTTCGAGACCTATACCTGGGCGGCGGGCCTCGCACAGGCGACGCAGCGCGTCGCCATCCTCACCACCTCGCATGTTCCAACCGTCCATCCGGTGATGGCGGCGAAGCAGGCCGCGACCGTCGACCATATCGGCAATGGCCGCTTCGCTCTCAACATCGTCTGCGGCTGGTTCCGGCCCGAACTCGAGATGTTCGGCGCGCCGCTGATGGAACACGACATGCGCTACGAGTACGCCGCCGAATGGATCGAGATCGTCAAGCTGCTGTGGACGCGCGCGGAGGAATTCGACTACGAAGGGCGGTTCTTGCGCGTGGTCAAAGGCTTCTCGATGCCGAAGCCCATCCAAAAGCCCTGCCCGCCTTTGATGAACGCCGGCGCCTCGGGCAAGGGACAGCGCTTCGCCGCCAAATACGCCGATATGGCATTCATCCATATCGACGGCAGCGATTTGGAGCGCACGCGCGCCCACGTCGAATCCTATCGCCGTATCGCGCGCGAGGAATTCGGGCGCGAGATTCAGATCTGGAGCGGCGCGCCGGTCGTGCAGCGCGACACCATGAAGCAGGCGCAGGATTACGCGCATTACTACGCGATCGAGAAAGGCGATGACGAGGCGGTCGAAAACCTTCTGCGCATTCAGAACATCGAGATGCACAAACTCATGCCCGAGAAGGCGGAGCAGCTGCGTTATGTCGCCAAGCTCGGCTGGGGCGGCTATCCGCTCATCGGCACGCCGGATCATATCGTCGACAGTTTGCAGAAATTGTCGCGGATCGGCATCGACGGCGTTCTGTTGCGCTGGCTCGATTATTGGGACGGCATGACACGCTGGCAGAAAGACGTGATGCCGCGGCTCGAGCAAGCCGGATTGCGGCGCGCCGCCAGCAGTCCGGCCGCGACGTCGGTCTGAGAGAGGGAATCGCGCAAATGGGACAGTTCGGGATGGGTCAGTCGGTGCCGCGCGAGGAAGATCCGCGGCTGCTGCGCGGTCAAGGCGAGTTCATCGCCGATCGGGTGCTGCCGCGCATGGCCTATGGCTACGTGCTTCGCTCGCCGCATGCGCATGCACGCATCGCCCGGATCGACACGCGGCGCGCGGCGCAAATGCCCGGCGTTCTCGGCATCTTTACGAGCGAAGATTTGAAGGCCGATGGTATCGGCAGCCTCAAGGTACGCATGCCGCGTAAACGCCCCGATGGATCGCCGCTCTACCAAAGCCCCCACCCGGGCCTGGCGCGCGGCGCGGCCCACTTCGTCGGCGACCAGGTTGCCTATGTCGTCGCCGAGTCGCTCGCCGAAGCGAAGGACGCCGCCGAGCGACTCGAGATCGCCTATGAGCCGCTGCCTTCGGTCGTTCGCACCGCCGATGCGATTGAGGCGGGCGCGCCCTCGGTCTGGGCCGAGTGCCCTGACAATATCTCGAACGTCTTCGAGCTTGGCGACAAAGCCGCGGTCGAGGCCGCTTTCGCCTCGGCCCATCACGTCACCCGCCAGCGCTTCGTCATCAGCCGGATCATGCACAACGCGATCGAGCCGCGCGGCTGCATCGGCGATTACGATCCGCGCCATCGCAAATTCACGCTCTATGGCTGCATCGGCTCGATCCATGGTGTGCGCCGCGCCTTCGCTGAAGACATCTTCAAGATGCCGGAGAACCGCTTCCGCGTCGTCAGCGGCGATATCGGCGGCGCCTTCGGCTCGAAAGGCAATACGTCGCCCGAGAACGCGCTTGCGCTCTACGCGTCGAGGAAGCTCGGCCGGCCGGTCAAGTGGATCGCCGAGCGCAGCGAGTGCTTTCTTTCGGACGACCATTGCCGCGACAATGTCACCGATGCGGAACTCGCTCTCGACAAGGACGGCACCTTCCTCGCCTTGCGCGTCAAGACCTACGCCAATCTCGGCGCATATCTGAGCGCCGACGCGAATTTGCTGCCGACCTTCTCCAATCTCGGCACGCTGGCCGGGGTTTACCGTACGCCGGCCATTCACGTCACGGTGTTCGGCGTCTTCACCAACACCACCGCGACTGCGCCCTATCGCGGCGCCGGCCGGCCCGAGGCCTGCTATGTGATCGAGGGCATCATCGACCGCGCGGCGCGCGAAACGGGCATCGACCGCGTCGAGCTGCGCCGGCGCAACATCATTCCGCCCTCGGCGATGCCGTTCAAGACCGGCCTCGTCTACACCTATGATGGGGGTGAGTTCGAGAAGGGCATGGATCGGGCCTTGGAGCGCGCCGCGTTCGCACATTTCGAGGCGCGCCGGATTGAAGCGCGCAAGCGCGGCAAGCTCCGCGGGATCGGCATCATCAACGCGATCGAGCGCGCCGCGGCGCCGCCAGGCGCCGAGACGGCCGAGATCCGGTTCGACGCCACAGGCTCGGCGACGCTGCTGGTCGGAACGACCGCGCAAGGTCAGAGCCACGAGACGATGTACAAGATCATCCTGTCGGAGAAGCTCGGCCTCGATTTCGACGACATCACCTTTCTCCAGGGCGACACCGACAAGGTCGTTTGGGGCACGGGTACCTTCGGCTCGCGCTCGGCTGTGATCGGCGGCTCGGCCGCGGTGCGTGCGGCGGAGAAGATCATCGCCAAGGGCCGGAAGATCGCGGCCCATCTCTTCGAGGCGGCGGAGGACGATGTCGAGTTCGCGAATGGCACCTTCTCCGTTGCGGGTACGGATCGGCGCCTGCCCTTGAGGGAGATCGCGCGCGCCGCTTTCCAGCCGGGACGTTTGCCCAAGGGCATGGAACCGGGGCTGTTCGACACCGGCGTCTTCGAGCCGCAGGTGCAAACCTTCCCCAACGGCGCCCATGTCTGCGAGATCGAGATCGACGAAGAGACCGGCAAGCTCGATGTGCTGCGCTATGTCGCGGTCGACGATGTCGGCAAGGTCATCAACCACCTCACCTTGCACGGCCAGGTCCATGGCGGCGTCGTTCAGGGCATCGGCCAAGCCCTCACGGAGCAGATCGTCTACGACTCGAAATCGGGGCAACTCGTAACCGGCTCCTTCATGGATTACGGCATGCCGCGCGCCGATGATGTCTGCGCGATCGAGGTCGAGGACAATCCGGTCCCGACACTCGTCAATCCGTTGGGCGTCAAGGGCGCGGGCGAAGCCGGCACGGTCGGCGCTTTACCCGCCGTGATGAGTGCTGCGCTCGACGCGCTCGCGCCACTCGGCGTCAAGCACATCGAGATGCCGCTGACGCCGGAGGCATTGTGGCGTGCGATCCGCGAGGCGAAACGCAAGGCCGCATGAACGCCGCCCAAGTAAGTCACGATCAGGGGGAATCCGCGATGAAACGCCTACGAACTCTCGTTCTTTCCAGCGCCGCCTTACTCGGCGCCGTCATCCCCGCCCTCGCCGATCCGGTCCAGGTGAAGTTCGCCTATCCTTCGGCAGCCAATAACGCTCTCTTCGCGCAAGGCGCGCAGCGTTGGGCCGAGGACGTGACCAAAGCGTCCGACGGCGCGATCGACGTGAAAGTCTTTCCCGGCGGCGTGATCGGCGACAACTCCAACATGTATGACCGCATCACCAGCGGCGTTGTCGATATCGGCCTCGCCGTCTTCGGCCCGGTCTCCTCGGTCTTCCCCAAGACCAATGTCGGCACGCTGCCTTTCGAGACCAAGAACCATCGCGAGGACGCGCTGGCGCTGTGGCGGCTTTATGAGAAAGGGGTCATTGCGGACGAGTTCACGCGGGTGAAGCCGCTGGGCTTCATCGTTTTCCCACCGCTCGTGCTGCATTCGAAGAAGCCGATCCACACCCTCGCCGATATGAAGGGGCTCAAAGTCAGCGTCGAGGGACGGGTGCTGAGCACGCTGATGCCGCGGCTCGGCGCGGCGCCGATCTCGCTGCAACCGGGCGAGCTTTATCAGAGTCTGCAGCGCGGGCTGGTGGAGGCGGTGGCCCAGGGCTGGCCGAGCGTCCCCACTTTCCATCTCGACGAGGTAACGAACTTCCATCTCGAGGTGCCGCTCGGCAACAACACGGGCTATGTCTTCATGAACAAGGAAAGCTACGCCAAGCTGCCCGAAAAAGGCCGGGCGGCAATCGACAAATTCTCAGGCGAGGCCTATGTCATGCGTCTGGCACGGGCCGACGATGTGATGGAGGCGAGCGGACGCGACGCGACCGCCGGCATGAAAGGCCAGACCATCGCCACCCTCGCGCCGGACGAAGAGGCGCGCTGGAAGGCGCTGGTGGCTCCGGTGACCGAGGAATGGGTCAAGGCCACGCCCGATGGCGCCAAGGTGCTGGCGGCGTTCCGCAGCGAATTGGCCGCGATCCGCGCTGGCAAATAGGCGGCAAACGAGGAGTCTCGACAGGAATTGACGGATACGCAGGTACTTATCGTCGGCGGCGGACCGGTCGGTCTCACTCTCGCAATCGATCTCGGCGGGCGCGGCATCAAGACGGTTCTCGTCGAGCAGAAAGACGCGCCGGCTTTCCTGCCGAAAATGGAGCGCTGCAACGCGCGGACCATGGAAATCTATCGCCGGCTGGGCATCGCCGATGCGGTGCGCAAGGCCGGCATGCGCGAGGACATTCCGATGGATGTCTTCATCGTCCTGTCGCTGGTCGAAAAGCCGCTCTTGCACCTGCATTACCCGTCGGTGGCCGAAGCCCGCGCGGAGATCGCACGCTGCAACGATGGTTCCCTGCCGCTCGAGCCCTATCAGCTGATCTCGCAATACACGCTCGAGCCGCTACTCAAATCGATCGCGGAGCGAACGCCCAATGTCACGGTGCGTTTCGGCTGCGAGCTGGTTTCTTTCACCCAGGACGAAAGCGGCGTCGAAGCTTCGCTCAAGACGCGCGCGGGCGCCGAGACCATCCGCGCCGCCTATCTCGCCGGCTGCGATGGCGGCGCGAGCACGGTGAGAAAGCAGCTCGGCATCAAGCTCAAGGGCGAGGCCAATCTCCTCGAGCTGCGCCAGGCGCTTTACCGCTGCGACGAGCTGTTTGAGCGCATGCCGCTCGGCCAAGGCCCGGGCCATGGCCGCCACTATCACGTCGCCGACGAATACAACTCCTTCCTCATCATGCAGGACTCGACCAAACACTACACGCTTCACGCCGTGGTCGAGCGCGACGAGGACATGAAGCCGCTTTTCGAGAAGGTGGTCGGAGCGCCGGTGAAGTTCGAGATGCTGACCTGCAACCCGTGGCGGCAGAATTTGCTGCTCGCCGAGCGCTTCGGCGACGGCCGCGTCTTTCTTGCCGGCGACGCTGTTCATCTCGTCATTCCGACCGGCGGGCTTGGCATGAATGGCGGTGTTGGCGATGCGATCGATCTGTCCTGGAAGCTCGCCGCGACACTGCAAGGCTGGGGCGGGCCCAATTTGCTGCGTGCGTATGAGATCGAGCGCCGTCAGGTGGGCGATCGCAATGTCGGCGCGTCGCGCTATGCGACGCTGGGACGGCGCAAATGGCGCGGCCTGTGGCGGCCCTTTATCCGCGACAATACGCCCGAGGGCGCCGCGCTGCGCGCCGAAATCTCGCGCGTCACCAATATCGAGCAGCGCAAGAGCAACGAGATGATCGGCGCCGAATTGGGCTATCGCTATGTCGACTCGCCGATCATTTGCGATACCCCCGGCGGCCCGGAGCATCTCTTTCGCACCTATGAGCCGACAAGCTGGCCGGGCGCGCGCCTGCCGCATGTCTGGCTCCGAGACGGCACGCCGATCCAGGACCGGATTCCCGACGGCTACACCATCCTGAAGCTTGGGCGCAGCAAGGCCGATATCAACGGGCTCGAGCGCGCGATCCGATCTTTCGGCGCACCGGTTACGGTGCTCGATATCGCCGAAGACGCGCCGCGCGCGGTCTATCAATACGATCTCTTGCTGCTGCGGCCCGACATGCATGTCGTTTGGCGCGGCGATGCGCCGCCCGAGGCCCCCGGCAACGTCGCCGCCATCGCGACGGGTCACTAGGCTTCAAGCGAACGCCGGCTCAGCGGCGGGCCGGCCGCTTCTCGATCTCGGGCAGGAAGGCCGTTAGCAGTCCGATCAGCGGCAGGAACGAGCAAACGCGATAGACATAAGCGATGCTCGTCAGATCGGCGAGATGGCCGAGCGCCGCGGCGGCGATGCCCGCCATGCCGAAGGCAAGACCGAAGAACAGCCCCGAGATCATGCCGATGCGGCCCGGGATAAGCTCCTGCGCGTAGACGAGAATCGCCGAAAAGGCCGAGGCCGTGATGACGCCGATAAGGACGGTCAGGATTCCCGTCCAAAAGAGATTGGCGTAAGGCAGAGCCAGCGTGAAGGGCAGAGCGCCGAGGATCGAGAACCACATGACGAATTTCCGGCCCATGCGGTCGCCGACCGGGCCGCCGATAACCGTGCCGACAGCGACCGAGGCAAGAAAGACGAAGAGATAGATTTGCGCCGCCGGCACCGAAAGTCCAAACCGATCGATCAGGTAGAAGGTGTAGTAATTGGTGAGGCCGGCCGTGTAGAAGAATTTCGAGAAGATCAGCGCGAGCAGCACCAGCAGCGACACCGCGACCTTGCGCGAGGGCACGGGAAGACCGACCGAGGCCGCTCGCGCGCGGCTCGAACTTGGCGTAGCGACACGGCGCCGCTTGTACCATCCGCCGATGCGCGCGAGCACAATGATTGCCAGAAGCGCGGCCAAGGTAAACCAGGCGATGCTCTTCTGCCCAAGCGGCACCACGATGAAAGCCGCGAGCAAGGGCCCGAGCGATGCGCCGAGATTGCCGCCGACCTGGAACAGCGACTGCGCCAGCCCGTGTTGCCCGCCCGAGGCCATGCGTGCCACACGCGAGGATTCCGGATGAAACACCGCGGAGCCCAGTCCGACCAGGCCCGCCGCGACGAGAAGCGCGCTGAAATTCGATGCCCGCGCCAGCAGCAAAAGCCCGACCAGCGTGAACCCCATGCCGGCCGACAGCGAATAGGGTTTCGGCCGATGATCGGTATAAAGCCCGACGACCGGCTGGAAGACCGACGCCGTGCATTGATAGGTCAGCGTAATGAGACCGATCTGCGCGTAGTCGAGCCGGAACACGTCGCGGAAGATCGGATAGATCGCCGGCACGAGCGAGGCGATCATGTCGTTGAGCAGATGGCAGAAGCTCAGTGCGCCGAGAACGGCGAAAGTGGCAGTCTCGGTTCCGGGCACGGTGCGTATGGGCGCGGCAATCGCGATCGGCTCAAGCGGTTCGGCGCTTTCAAGTTCTGCGGGCGTCATAGCGGCGCGAGTATGCCGGCGGCGGGATGCTGCTTCAATCACGCGGCGGTCATGTCAGCCCCCGTCTTTCCTCATGGATAATCGACGCCGCGCGGCTTGGAACGGGAGCGCTTCAACGCGATCGCCCGGCCGAGCCGTATTCGGCGAGCACGGCCGCCGGCTCGCGCGCGCGGGCCGCGAATCGATCCGGTGCTTTCGAATGCGCTTCGAGATAGGCGCCGAGATAGCGGCCGCGTGCCACAAGCGCCTGGCCGAAAGCGCGCCTTTCGCCTTCGTAGCGCGCGAGCGCGGCGGCGATATCGCCACCCGCCGCCAACGCGTCCGCCAGGCATTGCGCGTCGAGCGCCGCCTTGGTGACGCCGGCGCCGACATGAGGCCGCGCGACAAACGCGGCGTCACCCAGCACCGCAACACGTCCGAAAACGAGGCGGGACGATTCGAAATCGAAGATGCCGTGCGGGAAGGGCTGCGCCGTGCGGCGGATGATAGCGGCCAATGGCGGCGCAAAGCGAGCCTCGGCCGCCCGCCGCAAATCCGCCAGGACCTCGCCCCGCACCAGTGGCGGTGGAATCGAAGCTCCGTGGCACCGGCCGGATTCGTCTGTGCACAGCAAAGGCAGGCCGCGCTCGCGATCGGCGGCGCGAAACCAGATCCAATAATAACGCCGCTTTCCCGGCCGCGTATCGTCATCCCGCCCGGGCATGCCCATGGCGAGCAACAGCTCGCCCTCGGGCAAGCAAAAGCACATCCGCCCGAAGAGCAGCTCGTGCTCTTCGCGCGTGAGCGCGCTTTCTTCGATGACGCCGCGCCATGCGACATAACCCGCATAGCGCGCCGCCGCTTCGGGCATTAATTGCCCGCGCACCGTCGAATGGATGCCGTCGGCGGCGATCAGCAGATCGGCTTCGCCGCGCGTGCCATCGGCGAAGATTGCGGTGACCCCATTCGGCCTGGGCTCCACGCGCTCCACCCGCAGGCCGGCGCGATAGCAAGACGCGGGCAGCGCGGCGCGAAGCGGGCGATAAATGCGGTCCCAGGCGCTGCTGACCGACGCGATCGGCAGCTCCTCGATAATGCTGCCTTTGTCATCGAGACAGATGCGCGAGCGCGCGGCGACGCCGGCCGAGGGATCGAGCGAAATTCCGATGCAGCGTAGGGCGTCGAACAGCTCCTCGCGCGTGCCGATGCTGGCGCCCCGATCGGCGAGTTCGCCGTCGCTGCGCTCGACCACGACGGCGTCCCACCCCGCCGCGCGCAGGAAATGCGCCGCAAACAAGCCGCCCACCGATCCGCCCACGATCAAAGCTCGCCCGTGCGCCATGCGCCCGATCCTAGCCGATCCGCCCCGCACGCGGTATTTGACGACAGAGAGGCAAGGCCGGAATATTCCGCGCAAGTCTGAGCGGCGGGAGAAAGCCATGGCATCGAATGAGGCTCTCGACACAGGCACGGCCTATGGTCGGCGGCCCGGCGCGATCAACCGCGATCTGACCGACACGGCGTCCGGCACCAGGATGGGCGCGCTGCTACGTCGCTATTGGCATCCGATCGGGCTTAGCATCGATGCGACGGCGCGGCCGAAAGCCATTCGCGCGCTGGGCGAGGATCTGATCCTGTTCCGCGATGGAACGGGACGGCCGGGACTCCTCTATCCGCGCTGCGCGCATCGCGGCACCACGCTCTATTACGGCAAGGTCGAGGAACGCGGCATCCGCTGCTGCTATCACGGCTGGCTCTTCGATGTCGAAGGTCGCTGCCTCGAACAGCCTTGCGAGCCCGAAGGCGGGCGCCATCGCGACAAGACGCGACAGCCCTGGTATCCGGTGGAAGAGCGTTACGGCCTGATCTTCGCCTATATGGGACCGCCCGAGAAGAAGCCGGTGCTGCCGCGCTGGGACGTGCTCGAGGGGTGCGAGCCGGACGAAACTGTCGTGGCCGATGATCACATCCAAAGCGGGCCGAAGCTCATCCCGTGCAGCTGGACGCATCATTTCGACAATGTGCCGGATCATTTTCACGTGCCGATCCTGCACGGCTCCAACAGCGGCACGCAATTCGTCGAGATGATGAGCCGCATGCCGCAGATCACCTGGGAGCGAACCGAGCACGGGGTAAAGACCATGTCACGGCGCAAGCTCGACGATGGCAAGACCTTGCTGCGCATCGTCGAAGGCGTGCTGCCGACCATGCGGCTGGTGCCGGATCCGGGGATTTCACGCTACGGCAAATGCGAATCGATGAGCTGGCTCCTGCCGGTCGACGACACGCATCACATGCTCTACGCCGCTCTGAAGCGCAAACCCGGCTGGAGCCGCGCCTTCACCCGGCCGGGTGGAATGAATTGGGACGACATGACGGAGGCCCAGCATCAGCAATATCCCGACGATTTCGAGGCGCAGACCGGGCAAGGCTCGATGACGCTGCACTCCGAGGAGCATCTCGTCACGACCGATCAAGGTCTCGTCATGCTCCGCCGCTTCCTGCTGCAGCAAGTGGAAGCAGTCGCTGCGGGTAAGGACCCGATCGGCGTCGGTCTCGATCCGCAAGCCGCGCCCGAACGGACCGAGGCGGGGAATTTCCTGATCGAGAGTTGAGGGCAAGGTCTCTTACCCGCCAAGAGAATAGCCGGCGCATCGGCGTCCGCTCAGGCCGCGGTCGTCGGGCGTTGGGCGAGAGCAAGGGGTTGTCGATAGCGCGCCTCGTCTACCGTTTCGCGGCGTTGGGCCGGCCGGGCGCGTCCTCTCCCGCTTGCGCTTCGCGTGTGAATTGCTTGAAGAAAGCGATGATCTCGTCCGTGGCGGAGCGCGCTCCCTTGCGGGCCGGGAAGATACGGCCCGGCCAAGAATGATCGCCGCCCTCAATGGTCCACAGCTTGACGACACTGCCACGAGCGCAAGTCTTATACTCCGTCAGTCTCAGCTTTCGCGAAACGCGCTCGGGCTCGACATCTGAGTCCGTGCAGCGATCGGCGGCAGCCCAAAAATGCACGGCATCGTCAACCGAGAGCGACCAGAGATAGGGCTGGTCGTTGGGCCCGCGACTGCCGTCATAGGGCACGACCGGGTCGTCCGTCCCCTGCATCATCATCACCGGCATCGGCAGAGCGGGCGTGGGCAGGACATAGTTCTTGCCATCGGGCGTGCCGCCGCCGATCCGTCCCGCCACCACGGCGATGGCTGCAAACCAATCGGGATGAAGCGCGGCAAGCTGAAAGACCAGTGTCGCGCCATTCGAATGACCGGTGGCGTAAACACGGCTGCGGTCAAGCGCATGATGCGCGGCGATGTCCTTGATCATCGCGCCGACGAAGCCAACATCGTCGACATTCTTCTCGAGCGCGCTCCCGCAACAGACCGTGGCGTTCCAGGATTGCTCCCCCCGCTTTTTGTCGATGCTCATCGGAAAGGCAGCCATCATGCTTGCTTCGTCGGTCGCCATCCCGAGTTGCGCCGCGTCAGCAAATTCTTTTGCGCTGTCGCCATAGCCGTGAAAACCGATGACGAGCGGCAAAGGCTGATCGCTCGCGTGAGGCGGTAGACGCAGCAGGTAATGCCGCTCTGTGCCCTGCCAGGCGAGCGCGTATTCCGTGTACGGCACGGCGGCGCGAGCGGGCCCAGGCAGTCCGGCGATCAGCGGGATAGCGCCAACCGCAGCGGCCGCCATGACCGCGCGACATTTCCGCGGCAAGGCAACGGCACACAGCGCGGCGCAGATCAAAAGGGTGATGAGGATTTGCGCCATCGCTCCCGTTCCAGCATGGTTGAACGCCGATGCCGTCAACAATAGGACGGGACGACACCTGAAGTGAAGATCGACAGCGCGCCGTGCGGCTGCAGCTCACAAAGATTTCAAGCGGATCGCAAACGCCGATCTCGGCAAGGCGTCTAGCTGGCGGATCCCAATCTGAGCAGATTCTGTGCGTTTTCGGCGCGAATCCGCGCGAGATCCCGCGCCGATGCCTGCAGCGCGCCGACCGCCTCGATCGTGCCGCCGATGAGCGCATTGCCTTGCTCGGCGTCGAACGGCGCGTCGGTCGCGAACAGACAATGATCGGTCGCGAAGAAGGCGTGGCCGCATTGCGTGGCCGCGATATTTCCGTTGAGGGCCGTGTCGGCGTAGAGCTTCTTGTAATACTCGATCGGCTTCAGCTTCAGGCCGGCCTGCTCGGCCGCGGGATTGCGGTCGGTGGTGCCAAAGAAAATCTGGCTGAAGCCTAGCCCGATTTTCCCGGCGTAATAAGGAATCATTCCACCCATGTGATGGGTGATGATCTTGAGGCCCGGAAATTCGTCATAGATGCCCGAATAAATGAGCCGCGTCACCGCCGCGGTGGTCTCGTAGGGCCAGCCGAAGGTGAACCAGATCTCGGCCTCGGATGCGCTTTCGCTGGTATAGTCCGCGAATTGCGGGCCGCGGATCGGATGAATCCAGATCGGCAGATCGATCTTTGCCATGCGCGCGAAAATCGGACGGAGCTCGGGCGCGCTCAGCGGCTTGCCGGCGACGTTGGTGAAGATCTGAATGCCGCGCGCGCCGAGCGTGCCGATCGCGCGTTCGATCTCTTCGAGACACGCGGCGACATTGTTCATCGGCATCGATGCAATGAAGGCGGGAAAGCGATCGGGATGCGCGCGGCAGAGCTCGGCCAGCCCATCATTCGCGATACGCGCGAGCTCGGGCGTTTGCTCGGGCCCGGCGAGCAGCTCGAGCGGCGGGTTGGCAAGCGAGACGATCTGGACGTAGTCGCCGAAACGGTCGAGCAGCCGCAGCCGCGCTTCGATATCCCACAGCGTGCGCAGCCGCGGAAATGCCTTCAACACGACATGCCCCGGAATGAGATCTCCGAGCCGGTCGAGAAACGGCTTCGGCATGAAGTGATTATAGACGTCGATGATCATCGGTCCGCTCCCTGCCATGCGATGACGGCCGAGCTTGGCCATGGGCCGACGCCGAGGTCAACGGCAAAATCGCCCACACGGGCGCGCGCGACGGCGCGATTGTTCACCACGCTCGACAATGACGGAACAGTCGAATACGCTGCCGCCAAAGCAAAGACGTTCGCGGGGAGGAAGATTGCGATGTCGAGACCCGTCACTTCCGTCGCGGCGGGAGCCGCCCTCCTCGCTCTCCTTTCGAGTTTTGCGCCGCCGGCCGCTGCCGAGGTCACGATCACGATGAACGTCGTGATGCCGCGCGCCTCGTCTTTCTTTATCGGCGTCTATAAGCCTTGGGCCGACGCGGTCGAGCAAGAGTCCCAAGGGCGCATCAAGGTCGCGATTCCGGCCGCGACCATGGCGCCGCTCGCGCGTCAATGGGAGATGGTGACGAGCGGCATCGCCGACGTCGCCCTGACGCCCAATGATTACATCCGCGAGCGCGTCAAGCTGCCTTTCCTCGCCGAGATCCCGTTCATCGCGCCGAATTCCGTGGCCGACACGGTCGCGATCTGGCGCACGCAGGAAAAATATTTCGCCAAGGTGCACGAGTACAAAGGGGTCAAGCTCTTGGGGATTTGGGTCAATGGCGGCAACACGGTGCAAACCGTCAAGCGGCCGATCACCAAGCTCGACGACTTCCACGGGCTCAAGATCTGGGTGCCTTCGCCCAATATCAAAGCCGCGATCGAGGCGTTCGGGGCAACGCCGGTTGCCGCACAAGCCGCCAATAGCATGTACGACTACATGTCGGGCGGCATCGTCGACGGTGCCGTGACGGGCAAGGGCTCGCTGATTTCGTTTCAGCTCGCGCGCTTTACGAAATACCTGACGCTGTTCGCGGGCCAGCTCGGCTACAATTCCTTCAGCTTCTTCATGAACGAGAAGAAGTACGAGAGCCTCTCGCCGCAAGACCGCGCCGTCATCGACAAAGTGTCTTACGAGGGATTTTCCCGGCGCGCCGCGCAAGGTTTCGTCGATCAGGACAATCGCGCCAACGCGCTGATCGAGCAGAATCACATCGACGTCATTCACGCCAGTCCAGAATTCATGGCCGCGGCGCGCGCGAAGGTGCCCTTCTTCAAGGAGGAATGGCTTGCCGCCGCCAAGCAACGCGGGATCGATGGCCCAGGGGCCTATGAGTACTTCGTCAAAACCGCGCAAGACGTCGCCGCCGGTGGGAAATAAGCGGTGAGACACGATCGCATAAATCGGACGCCTAGCCGCCGATGAGCTGCCATGGCTGAATCGGGCATGGGGGCGGGTGAAGCTCCCCGCCGGCGCTCGGTCCTCGAGAACGTGCTCGGGCCCATCGCGGCGCTCTGCCTCTTCGGCATGATGGCGCTGACCTTCGCGACGGTGATCGCGCGCTATTTCCTCGACAGCCCGATCGCCGGCGATTCGGAGGTCCAAGCCTTTCTCCTCGGCCTCATCATTTTTTCCGCCTTGCCGCTGGTCACGCATCGGCAGCGTCACATCGCCGTCCATGCCTTTGCCATGCTGTTGAAGGGGCGAGCCCGCGGCCTGCAGCGCGTTTTCGTCCTAGCGCTCACGAGTATCGGCTTCGCCTTCATCGCCTATCTCATCTTTCTGCAAGGTCAGACGCTCGGCAGCGAAGGCATCACGACCAATTACCTCAATATTCCCGAAGCGCCCTTTGCCTACGCCTTTGCCGCGCTGACTCTGCTCGCGGCGCTCATGGCGGGCGAATTGCTTTACCGCCACCTGCGCGGCGATGCTTCGGCCGATCGCTCGCATGACGATGAGACAGGACCGGAATGATCACGGCTCTCATCGGCTTCGTCGTCATGCTGCTCGGTTTTTTCATGGGCGTGCCGCTGAGCATCGTGCTGTTCACGGTGGGGTTCTTCGGCTTTGCGATCATTCATCCCGCCGGGCTCGGCGCGGCGCTCGCCATGGCGGGCCAGCAAATCCTCGGCCTCACGCTCGATTTTCAGTTCTCGGTTCTTCCGCTCTTCATTCTGACCGGAAGCTTCGTCAATCACGCGGCGCTGTCGGACGATCTCTATGACGCCGCGCATCGCTGGCTCGGCCATTACCGCGGCGGCCTCGCCATGGCCACCATTGCGGCCTGCGCTGGCTTTGCCTCGATCTGCCATTCCTCGATCGCCACCGCCGCGACCATGGCGCGGGTCGCCGTTCCCTCGATGCGGCGCTATCGCTATGCCGATTCGCTGAGCACGGGAACGGTGGCGGCAGGCGGCGCGCTCGGCATGCTGGTGCCGCCTTCGGGCGCGCTGATCGTCTATGGGCTTTTGACCGAGCAGGACATCGCCAAGCTGTTCGTCGCCGCGATCGGCCCGGTGCTGGCCTCGATCGGGATCTATTTCGCCGTGATCCGCACGGTCACCTTCTTCAAGCCTGCCGCGGGTCCGCCCGCGAACCGGGCGGAATGGGCGGCGCGCTGGCGCGGGCTCTATAAGGTCTGGGGCGTGCTCGCGCTCTTCCTGCTGGTGATGGGCGGGATCACCTTCGGGGTCTTCACCGCGACCGAGGCCGGCGGCATCGGTGCGGCAGGCGCGCTCATGCTCGCGATCCTTCGCCGCAAGATGACTTGGCAGATCTTCTACGAGTCGCTGGTCGATGCCTCGATCACCACGGCAATGGTGTTCGCCGTCATCTTGGGCGCGCTGGTGCTTAATCAGTTCGTCAACATTTCCGGCATGTCGGAGGCGGTTCTCGCATTCATCAACGTCCTCCATGCGACGCCGATGGAGACCGTGCTGGTGATCATGGGCTTTTACGTCGTGCTCGGCATGTTCATCGAGGGCTTCGCGCTGATCTTTCTCACGGTTCCGATCTTCGTGCCGATCGTGAGCGCGCTCGGCTTCGATTTGATCTGGTGGGGCGTGGTTCTCGTCATCGTCGTCGAGATGAGCGTGCTGCACCCGCCGCTCGGCCTGAACATCTTCGTTCTGAAATCGTTGCTGCCCGAAGTCCCGCTCAAACAGATCTATTGGGGCGTGATTCCGTTCTGGGCCGGCGATTTTGCCCGTCTCGGCCTCGTGCTCGCCCTTCCGCCGATCGTGCTCTATCTCCCGCGGCTTTTTCTCCGCTGATGCGCAGTGGATTTCGCGGCCACGCCGCGAGCGGTGCAATCGCGATTGCGTAATGTTGCCACAGATATGACACGAAGGCCGCCGTCGCTGACGCAGAAATGACACGTGGCAGTGTTGCCACAGAAAAGACGCGCGCTTTTGCCGCCGGCCGCCGCTATGACTTTGGTGCCTGGAGCTGAAACGAGGGCGCGACATGGAACCGGAGATCAAGGTTATGCAAATCGCCGAGCGCTATCGGCGAATCGCCAAGCATATCTTTGATTCGAAGATTGCCGACGAGATTCAGCGGATTGCCGAGGATTACGAGCGCCTTGGCACAACGCATGAGGCCGGCGTTCACTGAGCGCTGCGTGTGTGACGCAGCGCGCGAAGCGTTGCGGCGAACCGCGAAGAGACCGGGAACAATTTTCCTAAAATTTTAGGGAAACCATCGTGCGTCCGCCGGGGTTCTACCGGCGCGCCCGCTCGCATCGAGAGATCCAGAGGAGGCCCAGCGCGCATCGCAGAAACATTTTCGTGTTCGCCGACGAGCAGGAACTTTTTCGATTTACGCCCTGTTAAGCGCCGTTCCCCGAGAATGGCGAAGTCAGGAGATTGCGATGAACATTAAGTGCTGCGCCGTTCTGGCGGCCTGCGGAATTTTGAATCTCGGATTTATCGCGAGTGCCGGCGCGGGCACGACGATGACGACCGCAGAGGCCGTCGTTCCGCCGATGGGCTTCATCGGATTTTGCGTCAAGCACAGCAGCGAATGCCTCGTGACCGCCGCCGACACGACGCCGATGGCGCTGACGCCCGAGCGTCGCGCCGAGCTCGATCGCGTGCAGGCCGACATCAACTGGCAGATCAAGCCGCGCGAAGATCCGACGCATGCGTGGCACTATGCCGAAGACGGATATGGCGATTGCAACACTTACGCGCTGACCAAACGCCAGGCGCTGATCGCGCTCGGCTGGCCGGAGGACACGCTCTTGCTCGCCGCCGCTTATGACGAGTTGGGCGAAGGCCATCTTGTGCTCGTCGCCCGTACCAACCAGGGCGATTTCGTTCTCGACAATCGCTTGCCGCCGGTCGTTGCGTGGGACGCGCTGCCCTATCGCTGGGTGGCGATGCAAAGCCCGCAAAGCCCGGCGCGCTGGGTCAAGGTCGTCGGCCAGCCGGTCATGCTCGCCACGGCCGAGCATCACCCTCACCCGTAATCTCGCGCGCTCTTTTCGCTGAGACGCGGCCGCAACGGCGCGGCCGCGCAATGCGCGTCATATGCGGCGCGCCTGACCCGAGAGATAATCGTAATTCGCCCAATTATCGTCGGTGATCGGAAATGCGCCGTCGCCCGCGAGGATCGTTCGGCCGTTCCGGCTGACGCTGAATTTCTGCGCGCCCAGGGCAAAGTCGACGCCGAGGTGGTGAACGCCCGCATCGATGTCGAGTTGGTAGCGTCGCTTGCCGCTCTCGATCTCGATGCGCGCCGGCGCGGTCAGAAACGCGCTGACGAAGACTTGGTCCTCGAGCGTCTCGACCCCTTTCGGGAAGGCGGGCTTGCGTCCGCGCGGCGTGCTGCGGCCGGGGATGGCGCGCGGCGACAAGCGATAAAACCAATACAGGTCATCGCGATCGATTCGTCGAACGCCGGTCTTAAACCAGCGGATGTAGTACTCGCTCGCCGCGAGATAAGCGGCATGCGACAACAGCTTTCCCCAATACCCGCCGGCGACGCGGTCCGTGGCGGGCGCACCGAGATCCTCGACATACGTCGCCTCGGACCAGTCGTTCCAGGTCACGACCTCGACCCATTGCGCGCCGACCGCGATCGCCGCCTCCCATTGCTGCGCCATCCCCTGGAAGCCGCGAGTCTCGAACACGCGATAATTGTCGCGGTAGCCGAGCCCGCGGTAATAGGGCGAGACCGGCGCCATATAGAGCTTGCCGGCGCGCCGCCAGGCCTCGCCGACTTTCTCGCTCGCCCGCGCGATTTCGCTGCCCGATCCGGCCGCACCGAACAAGAAAAAGCCATCCACATAGCTGTTGTCGGCGATGAGCTTTGCGACATTGCGGGCGGTGAAGACTTTCGCTCTGCCTTCGGGAAAAAAGAACGGCACGAACGTGACCGGCTTTTCTGCATCCTCGAGCGGATCGAGAAATGCCTTGGCCCAGTCGGCGTCGCCGTCGAAGGTGGACAGCAGCGGCTTGCCCGCGACCCGCAGCATGCCGGGATGGTTGTAGAACTCCGACACCATCGCGATGACGTTCTTGGGCGAAAGCCCGTCGGCCGAGAAAAACAGCTTGAAGCCCGTGCCGAGCGAGGCGGCGGCACGAAAGAGTTTCGTCGCGGTGGCGCGATAGCGCGGCTCCTCGCTCCAGCTGCCGCAATTGAGCGCGAAGGCATCGATGCCGCGCGACTGCGCCTGCTTGATTTCGGCCGCCAGCGCGGCCGCCGGCGCCTCGTCGCCGTCCCTTGGACAGCAGACCATGTAATGCGCGAAGACGAGGCGCGGCTCGCTCGTGCGAACGGCCGCGGCGAGCGCCGTGGCGACCTTTGCCGATGCGAGCAAGCTGCAGGCGGCGAGAACGCCAGAGTTAAAGCGGCGGCGATCGATAATCTGGCTCAACCCCTCTTTGTCCTCGAGGTTTCCGGCGGATCGCTAGTTTCCGACTGGTTACCTTTGAGCCTCGTCGACTGGAGCCCATGATCGGATCGCGGATAGTAAGTCCGGGGCAAAAACGCCGCAACATCATGTTCGGCCGATGAGCGGCAAGGCCTACCGGCAGCTCCGCCCGGATTCCTCCGGCAAGGTCGGGGTTTATTCGGTTATGCGAGATTCCCGTGTCTCACCGCATGCTGCACGTTTGGAGTCGCTGCTCAGTTTCCAATTGCTTCCGAGCACGATGCGTCGGGCGAAACTATCAAGTAACCCGGGTTTTGCCTTGCGATGGTGCGGGGTGGCAGAGCGGATCAAGTAACGCACGAGCTTCCGGTCATGCCATGGTACGCGATGGTAGGCAGCAGAAAGATGGACGCTCGTCTCAGACCGCAGCCATTCTTGCGGAAAAAGCGCAACCTTTTCGCCCGGAGGATCCTCATCTTCGCTGCGGGAGGGCGCGACGGTCGATCGCTGCTCAGCGTCGAGGGCGCGGAACAGCGCCGCGCATAAATCTGAGCCGGGCTTTGACCCAAGCCACGCCGCCGAGGTCGCGCGAGGATTGAGTTCGAGGAGGAATGGGCGCCCAGTTTGACGATCAAGCATGAAATCGAAGCCGCAAAATCCGGACAGCGCCAAGTTGGAAACGAGTGTGTCAACGGCGCGATCGATTTCAGGCTCACGAATGAACTCGACGACGGTCGCTGGCCCGTTCGGGAAGGGGGCCGCCTCTAACGTCATTACCGTCGCCCCCGCAAGAACGCGTCCTCGCCAACACAACACGGCACGGTTGGCAGGCCGGCCCTCGATATATTGCTGAGCCGATATCACGGGCGCAGGCGAGGTGATTGCCATGATGAGCGGACGGAGATTCGCTTTGAACAGCAATTGTCGGCCGGCGCCAATGACGGTGCGAGTCCTGAGACGGCGGAATGCCCTTTTCGCTTCGTCTTTGCTTTGTGTCACGATGACGCCGAGCCCGCCATAGGTTCCGTCCTGTTTCAGGACGAACGGCGGAGCCGTCGTTTCGCAGTGTGCCGCAAGCTCATCAACATTGCTGAGCTCGCGCGTTTCCGGAATACGAATAGCATTCTCGCGCGCCAGACGGATGAGCGCCGCTTTGCTCCGAGCGATGGAAAAGGCCGCGGGATCGCCGAGTGATCGTTCGATGAGGCGTATGATTTCGACTGAACCGGGGCCGCCGTCTCGCGAGCATTGCTCGTGCAAATCATAAATCGCATAGAGCGACTGGTCGTCGCCGGGAACGAGAATGGCCGGCGAGGAACGCCTGATCGCGCGCAGAAGCGAGCGCACGGGCCGCGCCCCCGAAAACAGAAAGCAGCGATCTACCGAGGAAGTGTGCCGAAGCGCGTGTCGCCTTGGGCAGAGTCCTTCTACCGTGAATCCACTGCGCCTCAAGTTGATTGCCAGATACGCGGTCAGCGGCCAATCCTGCATCGCGAGCACCAGGGCTCTTGGTGCACCCAGATGATTGTCCGTCTCCATAGCTGTGCCTATCAAATTCCGAGGCGAGCGCCTGTTGGAGGTAGCCACAAGTCCGAAAGAGTACCGAATATCGGTAAAGCGCGCATTGACAAAGCGATGAGCCCAACCACCCTTGGCGCGCTTGGCTTAAGACAGGGCGGCCCGGAGAAAGGCGATCGAACGCGGCCACGAATCGGCGACCGCGTGGGCGTTGGCCTTGACTGTCCCTCCTCCTTCGATATCGCCGTTGAAAGGCGGCGGACCTGCAATATCGTGGCCCGCTCCCTCATAGCTCCAATGCTCGTGCCGATAGGGAAATCGGAACAAGTCGAGACGGCGCATCGCGCGGTCGCATCCGATGGTCGGATCCTGAGTAGCCCCTTGGTCATCCGTTCCCGTCACGAACAATATTGGTCCTCTCGTTCGTTCGATCGGAATACCGAATCTGTCCTCGAAAGTCGGGTGAGCCGGATCGGACATCAGGCGACGAGGAAGTGGCGCAAAGGCCAGTGGCTTGCCACGCCATGTCCATGCAACGGGCACGGAAGATTGGTCGACGCCTTCCTCTCGTGGCACGGATAAGCCCACATAGGAGATAGGCGCGTATGCAAGCACGGTTTTGACCGAGGGAAACATCGCTCCCAGAATCAGAGCGAGTTCTCCGCCGCGGGACCAACCGCGCACCGCAACGAAACCGTTGACCGGCCGGACTGTCGCCTTCACCCAAGCAATCGCGCGCTCACTATATTCGATCGGTATCTCTCGGAAGGTTCGCGGCAACCCGGGGAGACCGTGCGTCGCCAAGGCCAAAGCGGCAAATCCCTCTCGCGCCAGTGCTCGGGCCGGAGGCTCATCGATCCCGCCACCAGCACCTGTCAGCGTGATGACTGCCGGGAAAGGCCCCGCACCCGTTGGAAGAAACAGCGTTCCGATCAAGCCTTGCTCGCGAATGGATTGCTCGACCACGCGCGGACCAGTACTGCACCCGAGGACGGCCGCCGTAACCGACCCCGCAAGGCTCTTCAGTAGCGAGCGGCGGCGTAGAAGGAGGCGGGATCGCGTCGAATGTTCCAATGTTGCACAGAGGCTCGGTGAATCACGCGGAGATCAGTTTACTACCCTGCGAACTCGACCCCAACCGGGCAAGAAATGGCGTGAGCGAGTCCCGGCCGCTCTCTGCGTAGAAGAGGCCATCGGTTGGACGATCGATTATTTAGAATGCTATCTTCGCGGCGGTTTTGCGCGACGAAGGCAGACAAATGGAAAAATCCCGCTCCTTGTTAAGCAGGACGTTACGAGGCGTGGCGCATACAGGCGGCAAGGCGCTCCTTGAGACCCAACGGGCTTGGCGGCGGCATGTCATCGCCGCCGAGATTCGCAAGGAGTTGACGCTGAAGCATCGGCAATGGTGTTCCGGTTTCGAACCGCCGCCCGAGAGTCGTGAAGCGGCGCGTCGGTTCCTTGCCAGGAATTTCAACGGCTATGACGATCTTCAGAATCACGAACTTTATTGGCGGGTTACGGGCCGATTCGATTCGGCTTTCATTCCAGCGGAAATTTTCTACTGCAAGATCGAGCCCGCGCTAAACGCGATGCCGTACGTGTCAGTCCTCACAGACAAGAATAATCTTTATAGCTTGTCGATGGCTCCTTACCTTCCCGAGCCCGTGCTGCATATCGTACGCGGCGATCTCTATTTGCCGGGATTTGTTCGGATAGCCGATACCGAGCTTGCGAGAGTGTTCGCGTCGCAAGACGAAGAGTTCATCGTGAAGCCGGCCGTGGAGCATGGGGCTGGGCGGGACATGCAGGTGATGGACGGCCCCACAGCGTCTGCTTTCATTAGCACCGTCCTGTCCGATCATCTGGCTCGTAGGAAAGCTGACTGGGTCATCCAGCGCTTCCTCACGCAGTGTCCCGAGATGGCGCGCTTTAATGCGACTTCGGTGAATACCTTCCGAATTCTAATGATGACGACGGAAAGCGGGGTAATCGAACTGTCAAGCTTCCTGCGAACGGGCAGGAGTGGGATGCGGGTTGACAACTACACGATGGGCGGAATTGCGGCGGGGATTGAGAACGGCCGTTTGCGTGGAAGAGGATTGGTTCGCGACTGGTATTTTCTCGATGTTCATCCGGATAGCGGGGTCCCTTTTACAGGAGAGCTTCCTGCCTATCACGAAGCGCTGGAGCTTTGTCGCAAGCTTCAGCGATCGTTGCCATGGTTCGACCTCGTCTCGTGGGACGTAGCGGTCGATGCCAAGCATCAACCACGAATTATCGAATTCAATGTGGCATCGCAGGGAATCGAAACCCACCAGCTGAACAATGGTCCGCTTTTCGGCCCGGAAGGTGGCACGACGCTGTCCCTTCTTCTTAAACGGCTGGCCGTCATGCCACCAGATCCGCAATACGCGACGTCGTGAGAGAGAATCATCGCGGAACCTTGATGCCCGCGAGAGTTAAGAGCCGGCGGGGGGTTCGATGACCGTGAAAGAGTTGGCGGCTTCGCCGGTGGATTGTGGAGCGTGGCTTCCGAGCAAATCCCGGATCGCCGCCCACTGCCGGCGACCGAACCCACCCAGCATGGTCAAAACTGCGAAATATGCGGCTGCGCCGACCGCAATGCTCGCCCCGAGATAGACGACGCCCACCGCCCTTACTTCGCCTGGCCTGAAGTCCAAGAGCCAGAGCAAGCCGCACAGGACTGCTGCTGCGGCGCAATACCGCAAAAGCGCGGACCATTCGATGTTGAACCGCCAAAACGTCCGGAGGTGAAACGCCAACCCGATCGCGGCCACGGCAAAGCCGACGGACGCGGCGATGGCGGGTACAGTGATATTTTTGAACAGGGGCAGACAGACGAGGTTTATGCACAGATTTGCGCAAGCTCCTTCGATATCGGCGAAGAGGAACAACTTCGGACGGTTGAGGCCGATGACGACGGTCTCGAAGATCCAAATGGCGCCGCAGAACAGCGTCCCCACGGCGACCAACGGCGTCACCCAGCGGCTCGACTCGGCGACATCGGCGTTCGTCAGTAAAAGGATGAGCGACGGCCCGATCATCGCGGCTCCAGCAACGAAGGGCACGCCGACCATCAAAAGGATCGACAAGGAGGTCTCGACGATACGCTCCGCCGCCGCGCGATCTCCCATATCGATGAGCCTCGAAACGATCGGCGAAAGAACCGTCACCACGAGGCGCGGCAAGAAAAGAATTACCGATGCGAGCTGATAAGCGGGTTGGTACCGGCCGACATCGAGCACCGAGAGATAGGCCGTGATTAAATAGCGGTCGCCCGAGGTAATTACGAAATCGACGAACAGATCGAGCGTCAGCGAAAGCCCAGCCCGGAAGTCGCGGGCGAAAGCCCGCAAGGGGAGGCTGACCCGAGGCATGCCGAGCTCGCGCAACATCACGATGACGAAGGGTAAATTGACGAAAACCGAGGAGACGATTTGCACGAGCAGGAGCTGATCGAGCGACAATGCCTGGTTGAATGCGACGAATCCCGCCAAGCCCGCCACGAACACGATCGGACCTCCGCCGAGCGCGATATTGAACGGCGTCAATCGGAGCGTGTAGCGGAAATAGTTGCTGACCTGGCTTTGAATGACGCTTGCGCCGACCAACCCCACGAGCGCCCAGGGGTTGATGTAGAACCCCTCGGTGTCGAACAGGGCATCGAGTTCGCGCCCGGCCAAGAGGAAAAAAGCGGAAATTGCGGCGAATGCGAGCAGGTGAAAATTGAATTGGGGCTCAAAAAGGCGTCGGCGCTCCGCATAGCTCGTGGCCGAAACGAGGTTGCGCCTATAGCGATAAGAGATACCGGTGGTCAGAAGCGGAAGAAACTGCGCGACGGTGATATTGACGAGAACATAGGCGCCGTATGTCGCCGGACCTGCCCAGCGCACCACGATCGGCAAAACCACCAGCCCTTGGAGATTGCCGATGAGTTGCGCCGCGAACGTCAGGGCGAAGACGCCGCCGAACCGCCTACTCACGATCTCTCCCCCGATTCAGCGGAAGATTGTGCATCGAACGCCCATGCCCTAATTTCATCGGACGGCTTCCAAAGGCGTTACGGATCTTATAGAAATTTTGCTCAAGGAGAGTGTCGACCACGCGTCGGCTTAGCTGCAGCATGCTGTCGTGGGAAAAATCATTCCTTAACGGTAAACCTGAATAATTGCCAGACCTCAAAAACCCGTTCTGACGTCCCGCTGATTTGTCCCTCGAGCAAGCCTGGGCCCTTGGTTTGTCTTCATTGTAATTGTCCAAACCCCGAGTCGCGAGATTATATGGCATGTGGATAAGCGGCTCGTCGTCTGCGGGGCTCGGCGGCCCGCCTCCCACTGGTCCATTACATCCGAAGCGAGCATGATATGGCCAATATCCACTGGTCCAAATCTGCGCGTGGGTCACGGGTAAAATACGATCAATCGAGGCCTACAGGAGAGAACCGCTTGCGGCGCGCGGCGACTGAGCCGACCAAACCCGTTTCGGTCAACGGCGTAGAAATCGCGGTTTACCACTCGTTCGAAGCTTGCGAGGCACTTTGGCAAAAGGCGGGACATGACTGTGCCTCTTTCGCGTTTCAATCCTTTACCTGGCTTTCCGTTTGGCAAGCGACCATCGGCGTCGCACAGGGGGTCGCGCCGCTCATTATCCATTTAAGCGACTGCACCGACCGGACGCTGATGATACTCCCGCTCGGAATTTACCGCCGCCGAGGATTGCGCGTTCTACAGTTTCTCGGTGGCGGGATTAGCGACTACCACGCGCCGATCATCGATCGGGCTTACGCCGCTCAAGTTGGGGCTGCCGAATTCGCCGCCCTCTGGGAATCGATCTTGAAGCGCTTGCCGCCCGTCGATGTCGTCTGGTTTTGGCACATGCCGGAGACGATCGAAGGCGCGAGAAACCCGATGCTCACGCTTCGCGGAGCAAATTTCCTTGAGAACGCGTACGCCGCGGCCCTTCCCAACTCTTTCGATGAGTTCAGAGCGCGGCAGAGCACGGACTTCTTCAAAGACACGCGGAGGAGACAACGCCGACTCGGCAAAGAGGGAAAGGTCGAGATCGCTCTGCCTCGAAATGCCGATGAAGCCGCCGCATGGGTGCGGATTATGGCGGCCCAGAAATCGCGCCGATGGCGCGCAACCGGCACTCGCGATATTTTCATGCGACCGGAATATTTGGCGTTCTATGAAGGCGTGACACGTACATGGTTTGCCACCGGCAATATTCATGTTTGCTGCTTGCGAGTTGGCGAAAAGGTCGTCGCCACCGACTGGGGCCTCGTTTACAATCGCCGTTTCTATTCGATGATGGCAGGTTACGAGGAGGAATGGGCGCGGTACTCTCCCGGCCGGATCCTTCTCGAGAATGTCGTCGAGTGGTGCGTTGCCGAGCCGACGATCGACATCTTCGACCTCACTGTCGGCGGCGAAACTTACAAACGCTATTGGAGCGACCATTCCCTCGCCATCTACGAGTACCTCGCCGCCGTAACCTTAAGAGGCTTGGCCACCGTGGCAATCGACCGATTGAAGCGCCGACTGCAGCAAAGTCCGCAGCTCCGCGCTGCACGCAGATGGTTGAAAGGAATGCCGCGAGCCAACGGAAGGCCGACATCGTCCTCAGCATGACGACCGCTCATTCCATGGACATGCGGGGGAGCGTGGACGAGTCCGACCATTATGAAATCGTGGACGACCCGCTCGCTCTCGCTGCGCTCAAACACGATTGGGATGCGCTCTACGAGCGCGCGGTTCAGCCATATTTCTCGCAAAGCTTTTCTTGGTGCTGGACGAGCTGGCGGACCGTCAGCGAACCGCGCGGACGCTGGCTTTATTGCATCGTTGCGCGCCAAGGCGCCCGTGCCGTCCTCATCTGGCCTTTCGTCATACACCGCATCGGGTTATTGACGGTGGTCCGGCCGCTCGGACCTGAGACGACCGAATACACGAGCATCCTCGTCGAAGATGGTCTGAAGGCTGCGGCGCGCATTGAGAAGGCGTGGACGATGCTGCGCCAGACCTCCCACGCCGACATCATCTCCTTACCGCTGGTGCGCGCAGGATCGGAGCTCCATCGCTTTCTCGCAAGCCAAAACAATCCAGCTTTCGTGGACCGCGATCCGGCTTCCCATGTGAGCCGCGCGATGCACGCGAACTGGGATCAGTATCGTCTTTCTCTGCCGAGCGATATGCGAAAGAGCATCGCCCGGCGCAGACGACGCCTCCAGGAAAAAGGACCGTTGATCTTCGAACCGTCGGTGGTCGGGCCGCGGCGCGCCGCAGTGATCGATTGGATATTGGCGCAAAAGCGGACATGGCTTGCCGAGACCAAACATCACAATCCTTGGCTGCTGACAGACGAATACAGGAATTTTTTGATCGCTGCCGCAACCGATCCTGATGGTGCGGACGGCCTTCTCGTATCGGTGCTTCGCCTCGGAGACCGAATCATCGCCGCCGACATGTTCCGCCGCGACGCCGATCGCATCGAGGATTTCTTGACGGCCTACGATCCAGAATTTTCCGCTTTTGGTCCCGGACAGATGATTTTGGAGGAATGCCTGCATTGGTCCTTCGTCGAGGGCCTCGATTTCGACCTCCGGATCGGATGGGAAGGCTATAAGAAGCTTTGGACAAAAGAACAGATCGACGTCTTTTCTTACGAATTCGCAAACAGCTATCGTGGCTGCCTGCGTATCGTCGCGCTTAATATGACGCAACGCCTGAGTCGACTCCGATACAAAGTGCCGCCGGAGTGGCGCCGGAAGGTAAAAGCCGCGCTAGGGCGCGGAGGTATCGCACATTGAGTGATAGGCATCCGACAATCCGACCGCAGATCTTCGTCTTTGCCCGCAAGGTAATGTGTTCTTGGGCGAGCCGGAATAGGTGCGAGCGATACGAGCGGCCGCGAGCGATCCGCCATGGCGATACCTAGCCTCCGGACGGCATTCTGTCGTGTCGCGCGGCATCTGCTGCGCGATTGGACAAAACGGCAGCCATCGGATTGGCGGGCGCTCCAACGCGAGCTCGATCTCTGGTCGAAGCGCGGTCGAAAGCTCCGCTTCTGGTGGCGCGACGATGATGCGCGGACTGATACCCCCGCGCTCGGCCGGCTTTTCGATCTCGCCGGGCGTTTCGATATGCCTTTGGCGCTTGCCGTAATTCCCGTCGGCGCGGAGGAATCGCTCGTGCGACGGCTCGACCGCGAGCCGCGCGTCCGCGTTTTGCAACATGGGTGGGATCATGCCAACCATGCAGAGCCGGCGCGGCCCGCCGAGTTCGGCGACAGCCGCGACCCGGCGGAAGTCCAAGCGCAGCTCAGCGAGGGGCGCCGCCGTCTCGAAAAGCTTTTCTCTTCGCGCTTCCTGCCTGTCCTCGTTCCGCCGTTCAACCGGCTCTCCCGCCATCTCGACGGCGCCGTCGCGGACGCCGGCTATTGCTTCATCTCCTTGCATGGCGACTTCGCGGGGCTGCCCTTGGCGAGCCGCAACCCCCATCTCGACGTGATTGATTGGGAGAAGAATGCGGCGGCAGAGCCGGAGCACCTCGTGCGCACGGCGCTTGCCGCCATCAAGCTTCGGCGCTACGGGCTGGTCTCGTCACGCCTCCCGGTCGGCATCGTCACGCACCATCTTGTCCATGACGAACCGGTGTGGGACCTCGTCGAAGAGCTGTTGCGGCGCGTGCGCCGGCATCCTGCGATCGAGGTGCCCGAAATCGAACAAATCTTTGCGGCGTGACGCCGACCCCGGAAATCATCATTAAAATCGTGGTAATCTGCGGCCGCTATATCAGGGCTTGCTGCTGCGGCGGCGTGGCGGGATGATGGGTGCTGAAGGGTCGATCGATGACTGAACTGACGGCGACGGTCATGATCGCCACCAAGAACCGACGCGATGATCTGCGGCGTGCTATTCTCTCCTGCGTCAGACAGACGATCACGCCCGAGGTGATCGTGCTCGACGACGGCTCGACCGACGATACCCCCGACATGGTGCAGCGTGACTTCCCGGGGGTTCGTTATTATCGAAGCGAGGTTTCGCTGAGCGCCACGGTGCAGCGCAATCGCGGCGTAAAGCTCGCATCGGGTGATATCGTTTTCTCGATCGACGACGATGCGGAGTTCACCTCGCCCGGCACGATTGAGCAGACTCTCGCCGAATTCGCCTCGCCGCTCATCGGTGTGGTGGCGATCCCGCTGGTCAACGTCAACACCAGCAGCGCCGTGCTCCAGCGCGCGCCGAGCTGCGAGGGAATTTTCCTGCTCGATACGTTCTGGGGCGGCGCCTGCGCCATGCGGCGCGAGGTATTCCTTCGCGTTGGCGGCTATCGCGAGTACCTGCGCCAGCAATACGAGGAAGAGGACCTCGCGATTCGGATTCTCGATGCAGGATATCTCACGCGGCTCGGAAACGCCGATCCGATCTATCACTATGAATCGCCGGTGCGCGACAATCGCCGCCGCGATATTTTTGGCGGGCGCAACAAGATCCTGATTGCCTGGTACAATGTGCCGATGCCCGAGCTTTTGTTTCATTTGCCCGGAACCTGCGTCAAGACGGTGATGTTCGGTATCCGCCGCGGCCATGCGTGGCGCTGGATACTCGGTCTCGCCAAGGGGTTCGCGACGTGCGTGACGCAGTTCCGCGAGCGCCGGCCGGTGCGGCACGAAACCTACCGCCTCTTCCGCCACTTGCGCGGCGCGCCGGCCACACCGCTCGATCAGGCGCGCAAGGAATTCAGGCTCGCCGAGGTGAGCTGAGAGCACCGGATGGGCCGAGAATTTCTCTTTCACCCCAATGATATCCAGAGTAAATTTTGCGAAATTTCACGGGCGATCGTGGGGCATCACGAGTCAAAGTTAATCGGAAATTTTCCTTGCGCGCTTATGATACTGGCCGAACGCGCCGAGCCCCCGATATTGGCTATCGCGCCAACGCCAAGATCCTTTACTTTCGATTCAGAGACTAACCAATCGCTATGATACCAGGCTGCGGCACTCAAAATCGGACACCTCCGACAGAGCGGACCGGCATAACGGAAGCGCGCAAAGCACCGCGCCAAGGCCGTTGACCGATGCTCCCCGTCGTTCTCGGCTTTCAAGCGGTCGTCTGGCTACTCCTGTGCTGGAATTTCATCCAGAACCGCAGCGGATCGCTGTATCACCCCTTTGGCTATTACCTCGTATTCCATGGGATCGTTTTCGTCATTCGGCCGATCCTCGAATACGCCTTCGACTTCCATATCGCCTTCGACTACATGTGGTTCTATCCCAATGAAGATCGGATCATCTTCACGCTCTTCCTGTCGACCTGGGGATTGATCGCATTTGCACTCTTCGGCTGGGCATTCGATCGCACGGGCCCCCATTTTGACCGACCTCTGCCGAGCGGCTTCACCGCCGTGGAGTGGCAGGCTTTCTATATCCTCGTGATTCTCATCCTACCATTCGCCGCCTACTCGTTTTACTTGAACATCGCGCAAGGGCTGGGCGGCTCCAACCTTGTTCAGGGATACCGGGATCCGATAACCGGCATCTACACCTTGGTGAATACAACCGGCTATGTCGCGGCGGCCGATAATGCCCTCATTCCCTGCTGTCTTATGCTCATTTGGGCGATGGGATTCCGGCCCTGGTCTTATGTGCCGTTCTTGATCTTCCTGGCTCTTCACGCATACATCGGCTGGGGCCGATGGGCATTCATCTTGAGCGTCGCGATGCTCGGACTTCTTGCGCTGTTCCGCAAGAAACAGCGGTGGATTCGGCCGTCCTGGATTCTAATCGGAATCGCCGTCTTCATCGTTTTCCAGCAACTGGGCCAAAATCGCGATTACTATCAAGAATTAATTAGCGGCGAGCCACATGACGAAGACGTGCTCGATCGCAATCGTCCTTGGGTGGAGCGATTCGACGGACTCGATTTCGCCAATTTCGATTATCTCACCTATATCGTCGACATCGTCCCCGACAA